>CAVUGN010000011.1:0-99540 GCA_963741095.1 uncultured Microcaldota archaeon | reverse complement strand
CCGGGCGAGCGAAGTAGGTCATCTCGACCAGGCAGAGCGCGCTTTCCTTCACTGGCGCGAACCTGTGCGATTCGACGCCGTTCTTGTTGAACATTATCAGCTGGCCGGGCTGCACGTCTTTTATGTCACTGGCATGGTTGAGGGCATAGCTCTCCGAGGCCACCAGGTAGGTATCGGACTCCTTGTCGTGGCCGTAGGAGAGCGGCTTGTATCCGCGGCTGTCCCTCGCCGCAATTACGTCGCCGTTCTCGGTCTGTATGGTAAAGCAATAGGATCCGTTCTTGATTTCGTCAAAACGTTTGAATGTCGATACCCAGTCCCCCTTTTCCGAGAAGAATCTTGCAAGCAGATGCCCGGACAGTTCCGTATCGGTTGCTGATTCCCGGACTTTGATGCCCTCGTTCCGCAGCAACTCGCGCATCTCTGCGGTGTTTGATATGGTGCCGTTGTGCGCTATCCAGATTTTCTCTGACGAAGAGCTTATCTCCATTGGGTGGAAATTCGCAGGGCTCTCGGAGCTGCCGATTGTCGAGTATCTCACATGGCCTATTCCCGAATACCCTACGATCCGGTCTATCTTCTCCCTGTCTTCCCTGTAGCCATAGTATACAAGACCGACTTTCTTGTACACTTGGCCGTTCACGGCAATGCCAAAAGATTCCTGCCCCCTGTTCTGCGAGTCCATCAGGCCCTTGATTATGATTGAAGTGACATTCGCTCCGGAATAAGAATAAGCACCGAAAACTCCACACTTCTCTTTAAGGTTTTCCGTTGTATTCACCCAGCTGAAGACCGAAATGGAACTGCCTCGCCGCCTTTCTGAAGTGCGGCGCGTAATCATACCCCGATTTAATATTTTCTAGATGCGGTATTTATGCCTTTGCAAGATTCTGTGGCCAGAATCCGCTCATGCCGAATGCGCACGATGCGTTTTACTGGTTTATGCCATCAGTGCCGGTGAAGAGTTACTGCGCGTTCCATATTAAAAACTCAAACGCATTGACTCCGCATGCAGAGTATATTTTGAACGCGGTCGAGAAGCCGCCCTCCTTCTTGTTATGCAGCGCGCTCAGGATCATGTTCTCAGCCAAAGGTCCGAATTTGGAATTGGCTTGCGCCTTTCTGGAAGGCATGGTCTTGGATCGCATTTCGGAGATGAAGTGCAGGTCCTCTTCCATACGACCGCCCTTCTGACGATAGGCAGGATCGTTGAAGTTCTGCAGTGCCACCTTCATGAGTTTCGCGGAAAGCGCCCTCATGATGGATGAGTCGATCAGGGCCAGCTCTTCCTTGTTCAGCTTGAGTTCTGGAGACTTTGATGTTGCTATACTGTCCAAGTCCCCGCGCTCGACCCACTGGAGTATCGAGTCGGCAATCCTCGATGCCCTATCCGATATGCTTTTCATTTTTATTCCGTCAAAGCGCTCCGCCTTGAATAGATAGGATATCCCGCCGTCTCTGAGGAAATCAGGAAGTTTTTTCAGATAAAGTTCTGCAAACGCAGCCCTGTCCTCTTTTCTGATGTTGATGTCCGTTGCCCCCTGGAACAACTCATACGCTACCTTTTCCACCGAAGCAGATTTGGCGGATGTTTGATCGGCTTGGTTTTTACTTATTTCTAACATGAATTCACAACACCTATTCTTTTCGAGGAGATATTTATGCCGTGCCCTCGGCTTCGTCTATTGACGATTGATTTTGCAGGCATCCGAAGTTACGTCTAAAGACGTTGCTGAAGAGAATCGCTAAATATCTGGATGCTCGTAAGGATGGTCGGTGCGATCGATGTTCTCGGCTCCAAAGAATTTGCAGACTGCGGTTGAAAGGCAGTCGAAAGTAATTTCAGGGACCGAGCCGGCAGGTTCGTACCTGCATGAGGATTACAATGCAGCTCTTGGGAAAGGCTATTTGTCCCAAGGAGTTATCGCATCGATGGACGACTCTTTGAGGCAGACATGGAGGGATCTTTTCGATCCCCAGGTTAAGGGATTCGTCTCGCAGAACTATGGCATATTGAGGTCGATGTTCGACACTTATGGGGATCTTCGACTGAGCGAATTGGAGATGAACGGCAGATTGTGCATCGTTGATCCAAAAGCGCCATCCTTCAAGGAGTTCATCAACGGCAAACCGCTGGTGGTCGGTTCGGAGCAGAAGTGCCTTTGCTATCCTGGTAATAAGATAGGGACATTGGGGTTCATGTCATCCATGATGGACAGGAGCGAGGGCTATTTCGTTGTGCCAGTAATGAACAGCGGGTTCTATCTGGCCGCTGAGGTCAGCGCGCTACTCCGGAGGAATGGAAAGTCGTCGGGCTTCGCGCTTGCAGGATATTCCGTTGATGCGTACTACCACAAGAACCACTATTCGGTCTTCCGCGACGGCAGCAGCATGGAAGGTAAGATTTATGTAGCACCGCAGGATCTCGAGCTCATAGACCAGAACAGGAATAAGCCGATGCTGATAGTAGATGACCAGATAGCAACTGGTGATACCGTGCGCAAGATAGAGGGGATGCTCAGAGGGCGCGGAGTCACCGAGATCTACAAGGTCATCAATGATTATTTGTGCTTGTACCTTTGATACGCTCAGACGGTTAATTCATGGAAGATGTTGGGATTCTTTATTGCCGGGCGCCCGATCATCGCCCCGAAAAGGCCCAGCCTCTTGAGCTTGATAACCTGCTCCTTCGTCTTTATGTCGCCGTTTGCCACTATCTTTTTGCCGGTATCGACGCATCTCGCGTACACGGAGAAATCGGCCGGATCGTTGAGAGTCTGCCTGGCGGTCCTCGCGTGCACTATGAAGAACGAGGCTTCGACGTCGCGGATCAGGTTGAGGTAGACGCCCCTGCCCTTCTCGTACTCGTCCAGGCCGAGCCGGAGCTTCACCGAACAGTCATAGCCCTGCTTGTTTATCAGCTTTGCTATTTCGTTCACTCTTGAAACTCTTTTTATCATCGCGGCGCCGATGCCCTGCCTTATGAAATCCGGCGATGAGCAACCGAGGTTCAGGTTGAAGCCTTTGAATCCTTCGACCGGCTTGAAGTTGAGCAGAAATTTCTCGTACTCGCCGACACGCGCGCCGGCAAGCTGAATCTGCGTGGGGGTCGAATCCGTGATCCTTATCCGTTCGAGCTCGCCCTTCTTGAGCCTGGAGAGGTTGGAGACACGCGCTATCTCCGTGAAGGTGAGGTCTGCGCCGTTCTTGTGGCACAGCGTCCGGAACGCGCAGTCCGTTATCCTTTCCATCGGCGCTAGCATGAGCTGGAATTTCATGGAATCATTCTTGGCTTGTGCATAGTTGCTTTTCTTGCAGAATTATTATATGCTATCGACAAATGGCACCGAATGCCCGAAGGCATGGGTGAGGCAAAACCTTATAAACCATGGCTTCAAAACAATATTAAAAGTGATACAATGAAGGGAACTGTAAAGATGTTCAATGCCGCACGTGGATTCGGATTCATCACGGGCGAGGACGGAAAGGATGTGTATGTACACAACACCTCAATCGAGGGAGGCGCAACGCTCGCAGTCGGCGATAAGGTCGAGTACGAGGTCGTTCAGGGCGAACGCGGACCTGCTGCAAAGAGCGTAAAGAAGGTGTAATTCCGTTTGCGGCATCGCAAGATGCCGTCTCTTATTTTGCAAATTAGCCGTCGGCATTCCTTCGGGCGTGTCGGCGCCTGTTTTTCATTCTTAATTCCTTTTTCTGTTGTAGATTGCTCACGCTCTACCCCTGAAGAAAAAATAAAAAAATAGAAAAAAAGATGAGCGATTAGGAGATTATCTCTCCTACCGCAAACCTTTCCTTGACTTCCGTCACTCTTATCTTGACGGTGTCGCCTTCCTTCGCGCCCTTGATGAATATTACGAAGCCGTCCTTCTTGGCTATGCCGTCACCCTTTGACGCAACAGCCTCGATCTTGACCTCAATTTCATCGCCGACCTTGACAGGCTTTGGTTCCGAAGAGCCCGAGTACGAGCTTCTGCGTCCGCCGTAGCCGCCACTTCCTCCATAGCCCCCACCATAGGAGCCTCCTTCTCTTCCTCCTTCGTTTTGATACATTCTATTCACTTTCTTGTTTGTTTTACGTAGAATTAGACTTTTCTGCCTTCTTCTCCGTGCTATTATTACTGTAATTCAGATTTAAAGACCTTTTGGTGCGTCCTTTTGCGGCCCCGATTTGCCCGGGTATTTGAGCTTCAGGACTCTGTTGCGCGCAGCAAATTCCCGCTGGTGCCCGGCAATCCGGCCTTTGATCCGCTGCCGGCCTTGGAGAGGGCCATTATTCCCGAAAGCGCCTTCAGGTTCCTGATTAGGGCATCGGAATCCGCGCTGCTTTCAGGGGTGCTGCGACCCGGCAGTTCGTAGTTGAATTGCCATTTTATTGCATCTGCCGCTTCCGATAGCGTCTTGAGCGGTCTCGTCGGATTGATGGGCCTGTTGCTGAGGCCGCTGCCGTGGTGCGTGACCCCATCCGCAACGTTCTTGAAGTAGTAGTTGTATTCGCGATACTCTTTAAGGCCGAAGTGCAGTCTCGCCTTCTCATTCTCGTACACCTCGACCAGGAAGTACGGCTTGTAGTCCTTTGTCCGATGATACGCAAGATCGATCTCGAAGCTCAGCCTGCGGATGCCGTTGCCCTTAGTGTCCTTGCAGCGGACCCGCGCAATCATGTACGGCATTGCATTGAATGGAACGCCTTCGATGAGCGGCTTCGCGCCCGAAACCGCTGATTCCCTGGCACCGGGATCCTTTGGACCGGATGTAGCGCTCATGTCCGCGAACATTTGATCACTTTACAGCCACTTATCCTGTCTTTTGGTGATATTTATAATTTTTGTTCTTCGACATCGAACGCTCACGCTTAAAGCTTTTATTAGAGAAGGATTACGCGGGGGTTACATGATCATAGGACTTACGGGCGAGCATTGCGCCGGAAAGGGCACTTTTGCCGATTACCTGGCAAAGAAGGGCTTCTATTTCCTGTCCCTGTCGGACGTGATAAGGGAGGAGATCGCCGCCGAAGGAAGGGAGGTCACGAGAGACGCGCTCATCGAGAAGGGGAATGCGCTCAGGAAGGAGTTCGGAGCCGGAGTTCTCGCGAAGAAGAGCATTCCAAAGATCAAAAATGACAGGAATTATGTTGTAGACTCGATAATGAACCCCGCGGAAGTGGAGGAGCTCAGGAAGCTGAAGGGGTTCTTCCTTGTTCACGTAACCGCGCCTCCGCAGATCAGGTTCGAGAGGATGAAGGCCAGGGGCAGGGAGAATGATCCTAACACTTACGATGCGTTCCTGAAACTTGAGAAGACAGTGACTAAGAACACTGACAAGACCAAGCACCAGCTTATGGAAACGGCCAAACTGGCCGACAAAACGATAATCAACGATTCTGACCTGATGGGCTTCTACGAGAAGATAGACAACCTGCTGGGAGAGTTCTCGAAGAAGTTCAAGCCGACAAAGCCCGGATGGGACGAGTACTTCATGAGCATAGCCAAGGTCGTATCGACAAGGAGCAGCTGCATGAAGCGGCACATAGGCGCCATAATAGTCAGGGACAAGAGGATTGTTTCAACCGGCTACAACGGCACGCCGAGGGGCATAAAGAACTGCGACGAAGGAGGATGCCCTAGGTGCAACAATTACACGAACACCGGAACGAAGCTGGACGAGTGCTTCTGTTCCCATGGAGAGGAGAACGCGATAGTCCAAGCGGCCTACCATGGCATAAGCATAAAGGGCTCTACGATCTACACGACGTTCTCGCCATGCTTGTGGTGCACCAAGATGATAATCAACAGCGGCATCGTTGAGGTTGTCTACAACGCGGACTATCCGTTGGGCGAAGTTGCGGTGCAACTGCTCAAGGAAGCCGGAGTCATAGTGAAGCAGCTGAAGATTGAGTGACTCTGAAGGCGGGCTTTGGATGCGTGAAAAATCGACGTCATTGCCGTGCATTTGCGTTACGCAGGGATAGAAAAGAACATATTCATTGTCGCAGCCAAGGCATAAATGCCTTTGCCAAATCCCGTTATCGCTGCAGGACAAATGAACTATGATTATATCGCACCGAAAATCTAAATGCCTTGCTGGACAAAAATTTCTGCTGCGGCACATTTTAAAGCGTTGCCTACTATTTCCTTTCATTAATGAGAAGTGGAGGGGGCGACCAAGTCAAAGCAAAATACTGCTGTTTGGCGTGCAAGCACGTTGACGGACCAAATCTAAAGTCATGCATCTTTTTTGTCGACCGGATAAACGGGCCAGCGTCAGCGCTGCCCGTGCGGACCACAAATTCTGTTTGGGTGAAAAAATGAGAAACACGACCACGAGTCAGCACGAGAAGACACGCATAGAAGTGAAAGAGACAGCATCCGCGCCGATTGGTGGTAGAAGCGATGCAAAGAATGAAAAGTCGGGTATGGGGCTTCGAAAAGAGGAGGAGTTCGAACGAAAGTTCATATCCCGCCTAAAGAACCACAAATCCACGCTGGACGAGCTGTCGGCCAAGCTCAAGATGCCGAAGGATGATCTTGAAGCGTACATAAAGATGCTCCGGAAAAAGGAGATACAGGTGATTGCAACACAGTCGAAGAGCACCGGAGATGTGTTTTATTACATAAACCAGCTCCCCGATGCACACAACGTCTACTACATAAGCGGACCTGACAAAAAGCATAGGACCATGGATTTCGGATACGTTAGCGACCTCCATTTCGCAAGCGTGTTCCATCTGCCAAAGTCCTTCCACGAGTCTATGAAGGGCCTGGAGCAGAATGGGATAACCAGGGTGTACATAAGCGGCGACCTGCTGGACGGCGTGAAGATATACAAGGGACATGAGGTCAACCTGACCAGATGGGGAGTGAACGAGCAGGCAGACATGGCTGCAGAGGCCTTCTCCAAGCATCCGACACTGGAGTTCTGGGGCATCGCGGGTAACCACGACTACTCCTTCACGCAGCAGAACGGGGTCAAGCCGCTCGCAATCCTTGAGAAGAAGGCGGACAACTTCAAGAACTTAGGTGATTTCATGGCGGACGTTGTGTACCACGGGATAAAGATCAGGCTGCTCCACGGGGCAGGGGGCAGGGCCTATGCAACATCCTATCCGAGCCAGACCTACCTGCGCGACTATTTCCGCGGCCTGGAGAGGGAGGACCTTGAAGACGTGCCGCACGTGCTCCTGCTGGGCCACTACCACACTTATTACCAGGGCAAGGACCATGGAGTGATGGTCTTCCAGCCGGGCAGCTTCCAGGACGGCGACAACGAGTATTGCGTGAGGAAGGGGCTGACCGGCCCCGCGGGCGCTTTCCGCATACAGCTGGAGTACGAAAACGCGATGATAACAGACAGCCACGTATCGTACATACGGCCGGCAGTCGTGGCGCAAGAGAAGGGCACTGCGTTTGCCAAGACCTCGATCAGCTACGACCGCGCGCCGGCCAAGGAGGGTGCCGGCATCGATTGATCCCGGATGCGCACGGCGGCTGGAGAATGGTGGCAACATGATTCGCATTTCTTTTTCGGATAAGGGCAGGGAGGAGACGGGCAAAACCACCAGCAACGAAGCCTTGGGAAGAAGCTATAGAAGCATAATTGACGGGCTGGATTCCCTTAGGAAGGATAATGAACAGCTCAGGGATGAGCTGCGCTTGCTGAGGAAGGAGATGCATTCAAACGAAAAAAGTTATGGGATTATAAAGGAGGAGCTGCAGTCCGCGGAGATCGAGGAGATGAAGGCCAAGCAGTCGAGGAGGTATTACCTGCATAAGATAACGACCGTAGTCCTGAGCAACGTGATGATACCGATGAGCACCTGCATAGGCTTCTTCCTGGGAGAGGCCCGCTACCTGGAAGCGGCGGCGCTGCTAGGGGTGCAAACTACTCTTAGCGTGGTTGATTCGATGGTGAGCTGGGCTATGATGGAGCACCTCACCAAAAAGTCGGATGAAGTTAAAAAAGGTGCCCGTAGAACTGCCAGTAAAAAAAGATCACCGCCTAAAGACAAGCCACCCCCAACGGGTGATTTCGATTAGGCGCCCCAAAGAGCCCAATTCATCGCCATGCCTTTTCCGCCAGGAGAAGCCAGTGCTTTTTCTTGTCCGTCGGAGGAATGAGTCGGATTATCCTGAATTTCCGGAAGGCGCTATGAATCTATGGACTTGAGGGTTCAACATAATAGATGTTTGTCGGCCTGTAGAACAGATACTGGTTTTCATCCTGCACTATGAACGCGGGTATGCTCTCTGGTGTCGTTATGCTGAAGCGGCCTTGCCAGTTGGCGCAGTGTGCCCCTCCAGACCATATGACGTAGCTGTTCGTCGCGAAGGCGCTGCAGCTCGTGATGTCTGTTATCGAGGAATTGACCCTGCTTCCAAGCGGATTGCCCAGATAGAACTCCATCTCGCCTGCGCTGTAGTTTATGGGCGCGTTGTTGTACGTTCCCTCCAGGTAGACATTCGAAGTCACGGGAACTGTCCTTATGAACGTCGCTGCCTGAATCATGATCTTCTGCGGGTACTGCTGCCAGTAGTACCAATAGTTGCTGCTGTTGTAGTTGGACACGAACAGCGCCGCAAGGACCAGGACGACTACAATCGCGCCCAGAAGCAGCAGGTACTCGTTCTTGAACTCGAGCAGCTTCGCAAGCCCTATGCCGATGATGGCTGCGAGCGGAACTGCCAGGACGAGCATCAGTCTGGTCAGCCGGTAAGCGGGGACGTAGATTATCCTGATGGGGTTGGTGCTTATGCTGAGGTGCATCGGGCCGAATTCGAGCGCGAGGAAGAGCACCGAGAACCAGAAGATGGCGAAGAAGGCGCGCTTCTCCCTTAACAGAAGCAGTATCAGCAGGATTGGCAGCGCCAGATAGATGTAGAAGCCGAACTCAGTGAACTGCTGCGGCGAAACGACTGCGGTGAACAGGTTGCCCATTGTCCCTAGGACGCCTACCTGGCCGATGGCCTGAATCACGTGGTAGGGGAACATCGCGTCTATGTAGTACATGGAATTCTGGTTGCTTGCCGCAACCGTGAAAAGCCCCTTGGCCGCAGTCCCGATGTTGCCGTACTGCTTCAGGTTTTCCGCAATCGTTATGAATGGCGCATTAGCGTTTAGGGTGCTGAACAGGATGACGATAAGGAATGCGAGCGCTATCCCGTACACGAAGAAGATGCCGGTCTGGTCAAGGCTCGCCTTCTTCCTGATTATCTCGATCAACCCGTAGAGCAGCACGAACGCTATTATTATCCCGGACTCGTAGCTCGTGAGCCACGCCGCAACCAGCAGTATTCCGCTTCCGAAATAGAATGCCTTGCTCTCCAGACGCTCGCCGTAGAGGAAGAAGAGCACCGCAAGCGATCCTATGAAGGCGAGGGGCAGGTCGTTGCCGGCGTTGACCGCGAACTTCGTGACCAGCGGAAAGACGCCCACTACCAAAGCGCTGATTAGCGCGGCCCTGTTGTCGTAGAACATCCTGACGAAAAGGAACGTCACGATGATGAGGCCGATGTAGGCGGTTATGCTCCAGAGCGAAGAGCTCAGGCTGTTTATCCCGAAAAGCCGGTAGAACATGCCCATGGCGAACGCTTCCGTAATCCGCAATGAGAATGTGTTGGTAGAGTTGAGATGGAAGCTGCCGTTCGAGACGGCTGCTCCGATGTAGACGTAGCTCGGGTCGTTGCCGTACTGGCTCGGGCCCTCGAAACGCTTGAACGAGTAGTAAAGGGCGCCGATGATTATGAGCATCAGCAGCACAGCGATTATCCCCTTTCTGTGCCTTTCCATAACGCTTATCGGGTCCACCGCACCACAGGCGGCTGCGCGCTGCAGCCGGCGATATAAGATTTAAGTGCAACAATAAAAAGCTTCTGCGCGCAAAGATTTTGCAGAAGAACCCCAAAACATTTATAATTAGGCTGAAAGGAGTGGAGTGCATTGAATGAAACGATTGATACTGGTAACGAACGATGACGGGATCAACTCGCCCGGACTGCGGGCCGCGGTCGAGGCTGCGACGGAATTTGGGGATGTGGTGTGCGCCGCGCCGCAGACCCAGCAGACTGCAATGGGCGGTTCTTACCCGATGCATCCGCGTAACGGGGAGATAAAGAAGAGTGTGATGCACGTTGAGGGTATCGCAGTGCCCGCCTACGGCGTGTTCGGCTCTCCGGCAATTGCGGTGGCGCATGCGGTGCTGAGCCTCTGCAAGCGCAAGCCGGATCTTTGCATAAGCGGGATAAACTACGGGGAGAACCTCGGCTTGACGATCTTCTCGAGCGGCACGATAGGCGCCTGCCTGGAAGCGAACACTTACGGGATTCCTGGATTGGCGGTCTCCATGTACGCACCGATCTCGATGCACAAGTCCGAGGAGTTCTCCGCATTGGACTGGGCCGTGGCAAAATATTTCATAGCCAAATCCGTGCGCTACATGCTTTCGGAGAGGCTTCCGAAGAGGCTTGCGCTGCTCAACCTGAATATACCCGAAGGTGCAACGACCAGGACAAAGCTTGAGATGACCAGGCAGAGCAGCCAGAACTATTGGGTCTTCGAGCCTCCAGAACGGAGGATTCTCTCCGACCCGTACAAGCTGAAGGTCAACAGGAAGGTTGACGAGGAGCGCCTGGAGGAGGACAGCGACATTGCGTGCGTTTACAAGAGGCGCCACGTCTCGGTAACGCCGATGACCTGGGATCTTACGTGCAGGCTGGACTCGCTCAAGAAGATTGTTTAAAGAGATGATTTCATGACCATTTACGCTGCCAACTGCCACATCATAAAGGGCAAAAAGTTGTTGCTCAAGCTCGCCAACCAGGGAGTGAGCAGGGGCTACTGGAACTGCCCGGGAGGCAAGATGGAGAGGGGCGAAACGCCGAGGGAGTGCGGGATACGAGAGGTGAAGGAGGAGACCGGACTTGATGTTAAAAATCTCTTCGAGCACGGCAAGCTCAGCTTCTTTTTTGCCGGAGGAAAGAGCCCCGACTGGGTCGTCTACCTTTTTTCAAGCAAGAGCTTCTCGGGAAGGATGAGGGATTCGAGCGAGGGCAGGCTGAAATGGTTCGGCATTGACAAGATACCTTATGATAAGATGTGGGACGACGACAGGTACTGGCTGCAGTTGATGCTGGACAAAAGGAGATTCGACGCCAGCTTCGTCTTCGACAAGAACAACAGGATAATCGATCTGAAGATCAGCTTCCCGCAAAAGAAGGCATGATCACTTCATGTTCAGGATCTGATCCTTTTCCTCAGGGCCCAGGGTCACGCAGTTGTAGACCGCTTCAGGGTTGTCGGTGACCGCTCTTGCAAGGCCCCTGCAGGAACCGAAGCCGCACGCTCCGCAGTTCCTTCCGGGCAGCAATCTTATTATTCGGTCTATCTTCTTCTCTTCCATCCAATGCACTTCTGCGAGTTGCCTTGCGCGCCTTGAAGAAGGATATTGCAGAAATAGGTATAAAAAAGCTTAGCTGCCGGCGTGGCTTGTGGACTACAGAACCTGCAGGAGTATCACGATGCCCACGGCCAGCAGCATGAGTCCGGCTATGAGATGCAGCTTCGGTATGTTCTTCTCCCTGAATGCATGTGCTTTCTCTACGCTGGTGAAGCTCGCGTAGACAAGAGCAGTTATCACCAGCATCGGGAATATGAACAGGAAGTTGTAGTAGGCGAGCCATGCGACCGCGGTGGTCAATGGCAGGTCCTTCAACAGGCTGCCGGCCACGAAATAGGGCCCGGTTATGCAGGGCAGCAGGAAGGCGGTCACAAGGACGCCGGCGATGAACGCGGCGGGTATCGAGGCGAACCTGAACAGTATCTTGTCCATGGTTCCGAACATCTTGGGCCTCCAGCGGGTCGGAACCTCCATGGAGAAGCCCAGGCTTCTTGGCGCGACGTAGTCCTTGATGTTGAGTATTCCGAGTATTATGGTGAGCACGCCGAATGCGCCGTAGATGTAGATGCTCTTGAGATTGGCTAGGGCAAGCACGGACTTTATTCCCAACAATAGGAGAACTCCGACGGTTATGTAGAAGGCAAATATTCCGAGCGCGAAGGCCATGCCGCCAAGGAGTATCTTGTGGCGTTCGTTCGGGTTCCGGAGGAACAGCGTCGAAAGCAGGAATATCAAAACCGCGAATGCACATGGATTAACAGAATCCACAAGCGCCAGACCGGTCAGCTCGGCGATGGTGATGCCCGACAGGGTGCCGGAACCAGTTGGTTGGGGTGTACCGTTCTTTGCGAACGTGGCTATGTTTGCGGACATGAACGCCTCGCATGGCGTATCGCCTACGCAGTAGGTATTATTGACAAATAATATGGGCACGGTGTCCCAGCTGTCCTTGGACACGTTGTAGTGGCTGAGGAATTGCGTTAGCGTGGTCTGGTTTGCGATGGCGTTTATGTAAGTGATTCTCAGGTCGTATGTTACGCTGAGGTTCTTCAGGTAATTGTTGAGCGCCTCGCAGTGCGTGCACCCCGGCGCGAAGGCCATCACGAGGTATATCGGCTTGCCGACCTTGCCGGTCGAATTGACGGTTATGCTGTTTATAGTGACATTGCCGATGCTGCAGGTGTTGCTGGTTATGTTACAAGTAGAGGAAGCATTCGATAGTCCTGGCAGCAGTGCCAAGGCTAATATGATCGTGAATATCACAATGTATTTTGGCGATTCTTGCATCTCACTACCGAAGATTCCACAGCACCGAATTATTGGCGCAATTGAATTATAGGAACTCTCTTTTAATAAACGTTTCTTTTGGCATTCTGTGCGGATTCCGGCCGCTTTATCGCCGCAGCCATGCGCCATGCCTGATGTCTAACGATAGCTTATTGAAGCTTGTTATTTAATGTATATACAATACGGGTGTTACCATGGTGAAAAGAAAGTACACTACCATAACGATTCCTTCTGCCCTATTCGACAAGATAGGCGGCATAATAAAAGACACCGGCTTCTCTTCGGTGTCCGATTACGTCACCTACATGATGCGCGAAATAGTCATCAAGATAGAGACCGACAAGCAGGGCAAGGGCAAGATGGGCAACGACGAGATAATGTCAAAGCTCAGGGCACTCGGCTATCTCTGAATCATTTCGGATCCTTCATCTGCGGATTGAGGCTTACCGCAAGGTTTATATTCTTTTACATATAATTAAATGTTATAACATTAAAATACATGAATGATGATCGGATGGAAATGGGAAACAAAAAATATTCGCTGGCAGTCCTTGTCGTGGTGGTGGCGCTTGTGCTGGTTTACGGCCTTGTGCTGAAGCAGCCGATCACGCCCGGCATAGTGGCGATAGCGGTGCTGGGGTTCCTTCTGGCGTACATGGACACAGCCATAGGAATGGGATTTGGCACGCTTGGCACGCCGATACTGCTGATCATAGGCTACTCCTCGAAAGTCGCAGTGCCTTCGATACTCGTGGCGCAGGGCATCGCTGCCGCTCTGGGGTTCATACTCCACCACAAGTACAAGAACGTCAATCTGTGGGACATAAAGGGCAACGACGCGAAGGTCGCGCTCAGGCTCGTGGTCTTCGGAGTGATAGGCACCATACTCGCCACGGCGCTCGCGATACACATAACTAAGCTGTACGTGAACACCTACGTGGGCCTGCTAGTCATCTCGATGGGCATACTGCTGATTTTGAATTACAAGATGAAATTTTCCTGGAACAAGATAAACGTGATAAGCTTCGTGAGCGGCTTCAACAAGGCGATCTCCGGAGGGGGCTACGGTCCGGTCGCAACGACTGGCCTCGTGGTCTCGGGGCATCCGCTGAAGAACGCGATCGGGGTGGCGCTGCTGTCGGTGTTCGTGATAAATTTCACAGCATTCGCCCTTTACCTTTTCTCCAATACGATAACCAACTTCACTCTGCCGATATTCCTCTGCGTCGGATCCATGCTGGGATCGCAGGTCGGGCCCAGGATGACCAAGGGCATGAACAAGGAGCGGAGCATAAAAATAATCGCGGTCCTTGCAATAATATTGGGTGTCCTGACGATAGTGACGACCTATTTCAAGCTCGTTTGATCGGCAGGAAGAAGTGAGACAATGGTAGGCAAGATATATCTCGACAACGGGGCAAGCACAAAGACTGATCCGCGCGTAGTCGAGGCGATGCTGCCTTACTTCACCGAGCATTTCGGCAACCCGTCAAGCATGCACGCCTATGGAAGGGAGGCAAAGGAGGCCATAGGCAGAGCGAGGGAGAAAATAGGTTCCTACATCGGCGCGATGCCGGAAGAGGTGATATTCACTTCCGGCGGCACTGAGTCGAACAACTTCGCCCTCAAGGGCGTCGCATTTGCGAACAGGAGCAAGGGCATGCACATCATCGTGTCCTCAATAGAGCACGACTGCGTGATGAATTCCGCCAAGTGGTTGGAATCGGAGGGGTTCAGCGTAACTTACTTGCCGGTTGATAATGAAGGCCTTGTGGATCCGAAGGTATTGGAGTCTGCGATCAGGAAGGATACTGTTCTCGTTTCAATAATGCACGCAAACAACGAGGTCGGAACCATAGAGCCGATAGAGGAGATAGGCAGGATATGCAGGAAGCATGGAGTCTATTTCCACACCGACGCCTGCCAGTCGTTCGGCAAGGTGCCCATAGACGTGAAGAAGCAGAACATAGACTTGATGACTATAAACGCGCACAAGATATACGGGCCAAAAGGCGTGGGTGCGCTGTTCATTCGCAGGGGGGTAGACATAATCCCATGGCAGCACGGCGGCGGCCACGAGTTCGGCATGAGGTCTTCGACCGAGAATGTTGCAGGCATAGTCGGCTTTGCGAAGGCTGTCGAGTTGTGCTACGCCGAGTTCGATTCTGAGACCAAGAGGCTGACGCGCCTGAGGGACAGGATAATAGACAAGGTCACCGAGGAGATACCTAACGCGTACCTGAACGGCCACAGGACAGAGAGGCTGCCGAACAACGTCAACTTCGGCTTCCACGGCCTTGAGGGAGAGGCGATAAAGATCATGCTCGAGCTTGATGAGCAGGGCATTGCCGTTTCTACGGGATCCGCCTGCTCCTCGAACCAGGGAGCAGCCACCCCTTCGCACGTCCTTGTGGCGATGGGATTGAATGTCATAGAAGCC
The DNA here is from genome assembly GCA_963741095.1 of uncultured Microcaldota archaeon. GTDB lineage: Archaea > Micrarchaeota > Micrarchaeia > Micrarchaeales > Micrarchaeaceae > CAIOIN01. Next base: position 84,403 of record CAVUGN010000011.1, on the reverse strand, counting down.
CGCGGCGCTTTGCGGATAACTTTAGGCCGGTTCAACACCGACGAGGAGGTGGACCATTTCGTCGAAGTCCTGCCGAAGGTTGTCGGATCGCTCAGGTCCATCTCATCGATGCGCTGAACGCAGAGGCATCTGTTTTTTATCTTTTAAGGTCGCATCTACTCTTGGGGTTGGAACATGATCATAAAGGACCTACTTTACGGAGATTTCGACGTGAAGGAGGACGTTCTGCTGGAGCTGATCGATTCCTATCCGCTGCAGAGGCTGAAGAAGGTGTCGCAGCACGGCTTCCCGAAGAAGGAGACCGCGATAACGTTCGAGACCTACTCGAGGTACGAGCATAGCATCGGCGTGATGCTGCTGCTGAGGAAGCTGAACGCAGGCCTCGAGGAGCAGATAGCCGGCCTGATCCACGATGTTTCGCACACCGCGTTCTCGCACGTGATCGACTGGGCGGTGGGCGATCCCTCAAAAGGGAGTTACCAGGACAACGCGCTGAGCGATTACATAAAGAATTCGGAGATAGCCGGAATATTATCGAAGCATGGCTATGACGTAGACAGGATAAGCGGCCTTGAGGAGAATGGAGATTACCGCCTGCTCGAGAGGGAGATGCCTGACCTGTGCGCGGACAGGGTCGACTACGCGCTCCGCGACAGCCACTACTTCTTGGGCATGGACACCGATGAATGCGTGAACAGCCTGGTTGCCTACAAGGACGAGATAGTATTCGGCACGGAGAGGGCCGCGGACGAGTTCGCGAGATACTACGGGATGTGCCAGAGGAACTACTGGTCAGGGAGCGAGGCGATGCTGAGGTACCATTTCATAGGCATGGCGTTGAAGGAGGCGTTGGAGAAGAAGGTGATAACGATGCAGGACCTCTACAAGGACGAAACGTACCTGATCGGTAAGTTCAGGGAGTCCAGGGAGGGCAGGATAGCCTACAACATAAACATGGGGCTTGGAAAGCTGAAATTCGTGGAGGGCGAGGATGGGGACATAAGGCTCAGGAGCAAGATGAGGTGCGTTGATCCGAAGTTTCTCGATGCAGGAACCGTCCGCAGGCTGAGCGAGGCGGAGCCAAACTACAAAAGGGCGATGGAGGAGGAAAAGAGGCGGTCTGCAAAGACGGTGAAAGTGAGGGTGTTCGATTGATCGTGTACAAAGGCAGGAGGCTGGGCGTGGATAGAAGTGCGAAGAAGCTGCCCAACGGCTTGACGATGACCGTTGAGGCGGTGATCACCAGCGGAGGGATAACCATACTGCCGATCGACAAAGGAAATATAGTGCTGGTAAGGCAGTACAGGCCAGTGGTAGAAAGATGGTTGTATGAACTGCCGGCAGGCGGGAGAAAGAGAGGCGAAAGCGACATGGAATGCGCAAAGCGCGAGTTGAAGGAGGAGACGGGATTCACTGCAAAAAAGATGAGGTACCTGTTCACATCCCTGCCCACCGTGGGTTATTCGACCGAGAAAATGCATTTCTACATCGCAAGCGGCCTGAGCAAAGGCCTGCAGGAATTGGATAATGATGAGGTGATGGCCGTGAAGGAGTTCACGCTGAAACAGGCTCTGGCCATGATACGCGATGGCAGGATAATAGACGGAAAGACGATACAGGGTATACTGTACTATTCGAGCTTTGAGGATTAGCTGTTCACGACGCTCTTCAGCTTGGTTGCGAGCGAGTCGTACTTCACCTTCCTGCTCGCGAGGCGGTTCATCTTCTTGGTGCGCGTGTATATCCTGCTCCTGAGCGCGGCTATCTCCCTCTTGTTAAGCATCCTGAATAGGAACATGCGCGATTCCTTGTCCTGCAGCCTCGACGCAAGTCGCGTTATCTTGCCGTTCTCCTTTTCGATGCGGTCGTCGTAGGACTTGAGATTGTAGTACAGGTCGGAGAGCAGGTTGTTGTAGTGCTTCCTCGCGGTCTTCAGGTCCTTAGAGAGAAGCGCCACCCCCGCTATCAGAAGGTTTGTTATGTCCAATCCGAATTTCGACTTATAGCCGATCGCCAACGCCTCTATCAGCTTCGTGTAGGCGCGCAGCTCGCTCTTGGTCATGTGCTTGGAGTGCAGCGCCACGTTCGGCATGCAGGCAACTTCATAATCGGGGAGCTTCAGCTCCCTGGCCATGTATTCAACGTGCTTGTTCAGTATGTCCATCGTGCTGGTGTCCTTCACGTCCGGCTGCCAGCTCTCCCTGATTATCCTCTTGACCGCCTCGACCTCCATGGTGTTGGTCTGTGCGAACCCCGGCTTTTCAACATTGGTTCTGGGCGCGTCAGTCGGCTTTGTGTTCAAGAATGGTCACCCTCGTGCTTGCGTTTTTGGATACTACGGGTTCTATGTTTTGCTGAAATTGCTGTCTGTCTCCACCTGACTTGAATTAGAAGAGATACTCAATAGTAAAGTATAAATAGCATATGCAAACATCTGGCGCACAGCAAGATATTTAGAATTTTGATGGGAGCGACTAAAGTAAACTGATAAAGCTGACTTGAATGAAACTGAGGAAGCTCACTCCGGAGGAAGAGGACGTCATAGTGCACAAGGGCACCGAGGCGCCGTTCACCGGCGAGTACGACAGCAACTTCAAGCCGGGAACTTATGTCTGCAAGAGGTGCGGAGCGCCCTTGTACCGGTCGGAGGACAAGTTCGACGCAAGGTGCGGATGGCCCAGCTTCGACGACGAGATAAAGGGAGCGGTGAAAAGGGTTCCCGACCCCGACGGCATAAGGACAGAAGCGGAGTGCGCAAGGTGCGGTGCGCACCTGGGCCACATTTTCAAGGGCGAGGGCTTCACGAAGAAGAACGTCAGGCACTGCATAAACTCGATATCGATGGTGTTCATCCCGAAGAAAAGCGGGAAAAATGATGAGCATGAAAAATGAGTCGATAGTGTTCGGGGGAGGCTGCTTCTGGTGCACAGAAGCCGTGTTCGACATGCTGAAGGGCGTAATCGGCACCACGCCGGGATACGCCGGCGGCACCACGGCAAATCCGACTTACGAGCAGGTCTGCACGGGTAGCACCGGCCATGCAGAGGTCCTGAAGATAGACTACGACCCTGAAAAGGTATCGCTGAACAGGCTTCTCGAGGTCTTCGTCTCGATGCACGATCCGACGTCGCTGAACAGGCAGGGAGCAGACACCGGCACGCAGTACAGGTCGATGGTGCTCTACAGCACCGAGGACCAGAAAAAAATCGTCGATTCATTTTTGAAGAACGCGCAGAAAAATTATGACAAGCCCATCGTCACCGAAGTCAAGAAGCTTGACAAGTTCTACGTCGCCGAGGATTACCACAAGAAATATTTCGACAAGAACCCGAACCAGCCGTACTGCATGATGGTGATCAGGCCGAAAGTCAATAAGATCAGGAAGGAATTCGGCTCCTCGATCAATTGACAATGAAGTTATACACTCCAGCTTTTAGTCTGGCCCTTGCCTGATTCAAGCATCTGCATGATTGCCGAGGTCTCCCTAAGGCTCGTGAACGCGTAGTCCGGATTCGCGGCTTTCAGCCGCGCGTACGGAACCTCCCCGGTCGCCACGGCCACCGATATTATGCCGAGCTTCCTCGCCGCAGGCATGCTGTGGTCTGAATCATCGATATAAAAGACATTTTTCATATTGAGCTTCATGCCAAAAATGGATTCCGAGCGCCTTATCGCGTAGAGCAGCCTTGATTCCCTCGAATCGCCCTCGTCCGCGCTTGATATTATCGGAAAATAATTTGCAAGCTTTGCGTTCTCGAGCAGTATTTGCGCGGTCTGCTGCCTGTTGCCGGTCATCACGCCCATAGGGATCTTTTTTTCTTTCAGCGCGCCGAGAAGCGCCAAAACGCCGGGCAGTACCGTGATGTCCTCAGGTCTGGTGTATTTTCCATAGTACCGGACCATCGCCTCGGGTATCCTGTCCATCCCCTTCCTTATGAATTCCGCATCGTAGCCCAGGTGCTCCAGGTTCATCTTCACGACCTCCCTGTTCGTGTCGCCGGGCCTGTAGAAGCTGCGGAAATTGACGTTTGGCACGCCGTATATCTCATTTATCGCAGATTCGTAGACCTTTTCGTGCACCGGCCACATGGTGAGCAGCGTCCCATCGATGTCAAACAGAATTAGCCTGTCCTGCATTTGATCACGAGCGCAGCTCCGGCAGGGTGGGATGCGTGTGCATCAGGCCGACAGGGTGCTCCCCCAATCCGATGAACCTGAACGTCGCAGAAAGGCTAGGCGCCACTGCAAGCACGCCGTTGAACCTTTTTTCGGTGTAATTGTTGAATGTCACGTGCTCTTCGGTCCGTTCGCCTTTGTTGTACACTATGACATCAGGCCGTTCGGGATGGGACTCGGTTATCTTTACCAGGACCACGTCCCGTTCGGGCGCGGCCCCTTTGGTCTCTATCGCAAGGGTCTCCCTGAAGGATCCGATTGAATCCTGCTTGAGTATCAATGGAGGGATTATAAGGACCGCGGCAATCAACGGTTCGCCGATGACCAGCTCGATCAACGCGATGCCCATCGGCATGTCCTTCTTGCTTTCGAAATACAGCGGTTCCCGCATCTGGACAGTACTGCCGCGGACAAGGTGCGTGTCGGTTATGCCGAACTGCCTCGAGAACATTGGTACGGTGTCGCTTATCAGCTTGTTGTATTCTGACCATCCGCCGGGGAACTGCGGTATCACCGCAGAGTTGCGGTCGACTATTATGATCTCCTCTGCGACTTCCCTTATGGAGGATTGCAAAGGATTAAGCGTGTTCACTATCCCGCCGGTATCGTCGAGCATGCTCGGGAATCTCGGCGCCTTCGCGTCCCTGTATGTGGAGATGAAGTACTGCACGCCGTCCGGCAGCTCTAATATCATCGATGAGCCGCCTCCGCAGATTATGTTCTCGAACGTCGCCTCGCCGCTCTTGTAAAGGCTCTCCCGTATCTTGTTCAGGTTTATGACGTTCGGGTTCGACTCGTATTGCCTGGTGGGCATTGCGGCCTTCGGCTCGAAATAGATGCCCATCGTTTTCGCGTCGAAGCGCATGTCGAATATCACAGCGTCCTTCTCCCCTATCTTAGATATGATGCCATGGCGCGCGCTGTCGCTCATGATCGGAGTCTCTGCCCTGCCTGTGCTCTTTGATGGCATGCAAACTAGCGTTACTATTCGGGTTTTACGAGATATATATGCCTTGCCGTTGCCGAGTTGATGCTCGAAGATTCCTTGCAGCATGTTGCGCCGATTGCAACGAGGCGATTCAGAACGCTTAAATATTATATAAAGTTCAGTTATTCGGTGCTGAAATGGCGCAGCAGAAAACGGTGTCGAACGGCGCGCAGGTCGAATTGGCAAAGGGCATTGACGCTAGCGTTTTCGGACACAACACGCTCAGGATACTGTACAGCGAGACAAAGGCGGGATCGCGGACCCATGAGATGAGGTTTGCACTGCAGTTCGGAAACTATGCATATTATGAGAAGGGTGGGTACGAGAGATATGTTTATCGCCCCGAGCCGAAATTGATTGAGGCTCCGGGTTATGTCCTGGTGCTTTCCGGCCACGGGTTCTCGCTCGCCGACGCTTATTTGACGATGCAGAAGGAGGTCGGCAGCACGGAAGGCACCGGAGAGCTCGTGTACAACGATATGAAGCTGCCCGGAGGGAAATGTGACTACTCTTTCAGGGAGATACTGGGTTCCGAGCCGGTGCGGCCTGGCGAAGCGCCGGGAAAATCCCTGAGGCTGTCTCTGCTGGACAAGCTGTCCGGCGCAGTGAAGGCCATGAGCGGCATGTATGTCGAGGACCTGCAGTCCGCTAACGAATGCTATCTCGCAGGCCTTGGGGGAGCAGTTTCTCTGCTGAGCAAGATCAATTACGCCGTGCATCTGGCGGAAGAAGCGGTTAAGAATGAGTCTGAATTCTTGAACGGGCTGGAGAGAAAGGAGTAGTGTCTGCCGTTTCTGATTTTGATTTCACGGTGAAGATGGCACGTTCGCGTTGCTCAGCACGCTGTAGTTCTGGTCCTGGCTGACATTGCCGTTGAGCGTGGAGTTCAAGAGCGACGAATTCGAGTTAGTGCCGTTGTAGGAGTTGAGCTCCGAGGAATTCGTGAGGGTCACGTTTTGGCTGTTCGCCGGAGCGGCGCTCGGCACATAAGCTTTGTAGGCTACGAACGCTATCGCTGCTATGACGACCAGAGCCAGTATGATCAATGCGGTTTTTGTGTTGGTCATGTTATCACGTGTGGGCCGAAACGTTGACGCCTATCCCCGCGGGCGTCACTGAGGGGATGTTGCCACCACCTGGGCCGATCGCGCTCTTCTCCGGTATGGTAGTGGTGCGCCTTGTCGTTGTAGTGGAGTTCGCCCTACGGCCAATCACTCTGGCTGTAGCGTTGGTGACTGCTGCAACCTTGCTTTTGTTGACAGTGAACGCGCTCCTGAGTGCTATCGTGAAGTCGCTGAGGTACGCAGAGAGCTGCGATGACTGGCTCTGGCTGAACTGAACGGAACCCGTCGAGTTTATCAAAGACGAAGCGCTGCTCAGGTCGCTCTTCGCGGCCGCTAGCGCGGTCTGATTGACCATGACATAGGTGGATGCGTTCGCCTTCAATTCGAGGTAAGCGAGATAGGCCTGCGACCCTTCGAGCTTGAGCTTCGCCGCGAGGTGGAAGTTCGTGCCGTTCTTGCAGTTGTTGTCCAGGCAGTAGCTCTGGAAGGCGGCATAGAGCTGCATCGTGTTGGTCGAGGCGTTGAGCGCTGCCTGCAGCGGCGCGATTATCTGCGTCTTCGCCTGCGATATCGTCAGGTTCATTTGAGCGGTGTCCACGCCAGAAGGCAGCTTTGACAGGCCGACTTGGTAGGCGGCGATGAGCCTCTGGTCGTTGGTTATCTCCTTCTCCGCCATGCTCTTGAGCCTGTCGAACGAGTTCTGCTTCCTGGCCTGCTGCATCGCCTTCGATGCAGCGCTCAGGTTGTCGAATATGTTGTCGCCCTGCCCGTTGGCGTATGACTTTATCCCGACGGTCTGCAGTATCGATGATGCGTTGTTAAGGTCCAGATTCGCGGACGCGAGCGAAGAACCAGACAGGTTCTTGTCGGTCTCTAGATAATTCAATTGCAGGGTGAGCGACTGAAGGCTGAAGTGTGCCGCAAGATGGAAGCTGGTTCCGTTCTTGCACCCGTCGAAGAGGCAGTAGGTGTTGATTGCAGCGTATATCTGGGAGGTGTTTGTAGCAGTATTTACCGCATTCTCGAACGGACTGACTATCTGCGACTGCGCGTTCTGCAGCAACAGGTTCAGGCTGCTCACGTTCAATCCCTTCGAGGACAGGTCGCTTGCCTGTTCTTGGTAATTTCTGATGCTGTTGTTGAACATGTTCAGCTTCTGCAGCGCGTATTCCTTCGCCGACTCCATGTTGCACGTCTTGTAGCTTGCGAGAGTGGTGTTGTAGTTGAACCTTAGTTCAGCAATAACGTTAGCGGAGAGGTTCGCTGCCCTGATTGAGGAGCTGAAGTTCTTAGCTATCCTGTCGAGGTCCGGATCAAATGTACCGCTGACGTAACTCCTGTAAGCAGTGACGTTGCCTGCAGAGGCGAGAATTGAAAGCCGTGCGGTGTCGCCTTGCAACGAGGTGGAGTATTGGCCCAATGAACTAAGGGAGGGCACGGTTGCAGCCACTTTGCCGATGTAAGCAGTCGTGAAGTTAGTCTTGCACCTTGCGTTGACGAACGCCGATTGGAGCAGCGTCTGGTTGGCGCTTGCCGACTGCGCCGAAACGGCGTTTGCTGATAGCAGAAACAGAAGCAATGCGGATATGAAAACAACTTTGCTATTGTAGCTCATCGTATCGGCATTACATTACAGAGCTGTTTATTAACGCTTTTCTTATGTTTCGCTTAGACGAGTCTGAATTCTTTAACAGGCTGGAGAGGAAGCAGTAGTCAAGCAAAATCGGGTCAAGGAGGCGCAATTATGTTGGCGCCGCTCAGAACGCTGTAGTTCTGGTCCATCGTCACGTTGCCGTTCAGCGTCGAGTTCGACAGCGACGCGTTTGCCGTGCCGTTGTAGCCGTTGAGCGCGGAGGAGTTCGTCGGGCTGATTTATTAAGACTTGCTGATTGTTTCGTTTAGGCGGCAAGGAGGAATTCGAGGCCAGAGATCAGTGCGGCCGCGCCCACGACGAGCGCAAAATATGCAAGGCGCTTGTCCATCGACTCTATGCCAGCCTGGCTCTCGCTCCTGACGCTCAGCAGCTTAGTGCTGTGGTCATAGTCCATGATCTTTATCGGCTTGCCGTCAAGCGTGCCAGCGGTGTTTGCGACCCTGCCCATCACGAAATAATCAGCATTCACAGGAAGCGCAATCTCAGACACCCTCAGCTCGCTAGAACCACTGAATCCGCCAAGCGTGGGGTCGAGCGCCATCTTATTGCCGAATGTAAGACCCAGTCCGGTTATGCTCGTGTTGGTTGGATCCCCTTGAAAGAGGGACATAAGCGATACGCCTTCGGGCATCGACGTCGTTACTATCCGTTCTTTTGCGTTCTTGGGGTAATAGGAATTGACCTTTTCATTTATATCAGCATCATACAGGGGCAATGCAAGATAGCCCGTGCCGTCTGTCAGCAGGGTGGGCACTCCTTTCTCGATTTTGCTGCACGTCTCCCAGTTGCTGAACCTGCCCGCGTGGATATACTTTTCCAGCGTTATCCGATAGTAAACGCATTTCTTCGCGGTCATGGGGCTTGTGAGGGCGTCCGCCTTCTCCGGCACGAACTCCGCGTTTATCTCGCCCAACCCCACCGCTGCGCTGTCTATCTTGGTGGTCGGTATGTCCCCTATCGTCTGCGAGAGCCGGAACTCGATCCAGCCTTCCGCTATGAGCAGGATGCCAAAAATCACCAGGTCGCAGGCGACGTACGTCCAGATGTACTCTATCATAGCTGGCGCGCCGTTCTTGCCCGTAGACGCCCAGCCAAGCAATAACATAAGCGAGAAACCGAATGTGGCCGCTATTATAGGTATCCTGCCGAATATGCTCTCCCCGCGCTTGTTCGGCGTATCAGAAGGGAGATAAGAGCATCTTGTCTTTATAAGGCCGCTCCTGTTCGACGGATTGTACACCCAAAGGCACCCTCAAACGTCGACCTTGACCGGCTCCTTCGAGCCCTCCGGCGCCTTGAAGAGGGACATGGGCTTGTAGCCCAGGAGCCCGGAGAGGAAGTTGTACGGGATTATCTTGATGTTTATGTTGTACTCGTTGACGGTGTCGTTGTAGAACTCGCGGCCGTCCGCTATCGCGTTCTCGGTCTCTATGAGCTGCTGCTGCAGGTTCGTAAAGGTCGTATCCGCTTTCAGGTCGGGGTAGCCTTCGACATCCGCGAAGAGCGTCTTGAGAGTGCCGGATATCTGGTTCGATGCAGCCATCTTTCCGTCAAGCCCGTCGTTCTGCACGCTCGCCCACGCGGCCCTCATCCTCGTCAGCTCCACAAGCACGGTCTTCTCGTAGCGCACGTATCCCTTAACAGTGTTGACCAGGTTGCCTATGAGGTCGTGCCTCTTCTGGAGCAGCACGTCTATGTTGGACCATGCCTTGTTGACGTTGTTCCTGAGCCGTATAAGGTTGTCGTATATGAGGACGATGAGCCCTGCCAGCACTATGCAGATTAGGATTATGGCGGCCAATAGGATTGCCAACTGATGCACCTTTTGTAAAATGATTAGAATAAACGTATAAATAAGCACATCATTGGCTTTGCCGGATTGAAAGAATCACGGTTCGCGCCAGCGCGCCTTCTTGTAAGCAAGGATTATCAGGGCAACGCACACTGCCACCAGTATCAGCCAGTCCACCGCAAGGTTGAGCGGCGATATGATGGTGTAGCCTATCGCGCTCTGCGCTATCTCCGCGGCATAGGTCGTCGGCGAGATGTAGGCGAGGTACCTGAACGGTAATGGAATATAGCTGAGCGGATAATAGACGGGCGGCAGGGTGCTGAGCACCACTGAGACTATGCCGGAGAATCCCCAGCTCTGCACCACGTCCGATGTAAGAGTCGAGAGTATGAAGCCGAGCACTATAGAGAAGACAAAGGTCAGGGCCATGACCGCGACCAGTATGGCGGTCTGGACCAGCGTGGGCTGTATGTATATGGCGGCCAGCACCGAAAGCAGCACAACCACCGGTGCCGCGAAGACCATCTCCGATACCCCCATGCCAGCCACATAGGTGAACGAGCTCGTGGGCGAGCTGACTATCATGTCCTGCAGCTTCATGTCGTTCTTCAGGTGAGACAGGTCTCCCTGCAGGCCTATGCCCGCCGATATCGTGGTCATTATCAGGGCTCCCTCTATCCCGACTTTTATGAGCCCCCCGTGGCTGACCAAGACTATTATAATCAGTATCGAGAAGGGCGCGAGCAACGTGTTGACCAGCATTATCGGGTAGTTCTCCATCGCGTATATCGCGTTGATTAGCACCGATGCGAGTATCTGGCTCATCCTGCTTCGCTTCACCATTCTTCATCACCTCCAGACTCTTCTTCCTGCAATGACCTCTTCGCGATGTAATAGAATATATCTTCAAGCGAGACCGGATTTGTCGAGAACCTGACTTTCTCGTGTATCAGCCTGTTGGATGTCTCGAATGCCTTCTTCTCGCTCGTCATGATCTGGTGGCCGCCATCGAACTTTATGGTCTTCATGCCCTCGAACGCCTTCGGCTTAGCCTCCTGCAGCACTCGTATGCTGTACTGCTGGCCCACCTTCTTCCTGAGCTCGTCCATCGAGCCCATAGCAAGGAGTTTTCCCTCTTCCATGATGCCGATCTTGTCCGCAAGACGTTCGGCCTCTTCGAGATAATGGGTTGTCAGGAATATCAGGTATTCCTTCTTCAGCACGTTGAGCAGGTTCCACAGGTCCATGCGCGATATCGGATCTAGCCCGGTCGTGGGCTCGTCTAAAAATATTACCTTCGCCTCCGATGCAAGGACAGTGGCAACCAGGACTTTTCGCTTCGTGCCACCCGAAAGCAGGCGGTTCAGCTTGTTCTCGTACTGCGACAATCCCAATCTCTTCAGTGACTCCTTGACGCGCTTCTTCGCTTCGCCGTAACCGAAGCCGCGGTAGAGCAGATAGCACAGGATAGTCTGGTGGGAGGTCAGCCACGGTATCGCCCTCGCTTCCTGGGGCACTATCGCAATCATGTCGCGTATCTTGTTGGGATCCTTGACGACATCCACTCCGTTTATCGAGGCGGCGCCCTTGCTCGGCATCAATTCGGTCGCGAGTATTCGTATGAGTGTTGTCTTCCCGGCGCCGTTGCGGCCTATAACCGCTATTATCCCTTTGTCAGGAAAGTCCAGGCTGACGTTCTTCAGCGCATAGTTCTTCCCGTCGTAAGTCTTCGACAGGCCCTTGCAGACTATCCCTTCCATCGAATGCACTAGCATACGAGCTTGGCAAGAAACTTATTTATGCCTGATTAGGCGTGTCAGGACATCATGTCCGACAGCAGCTTGTAGCTCACCATCGCGTCGCTTTTGTTGACGACCAGTATCGTCTCCGTGTAACAGGAGAGAAGCTCGACCACGTTTATGTTGTACTCCGCCAGCAACGAGGTGATGAACGCGACGACGCCCGATGTGCTCTCTATGTTGCTCTTCGAGTATATGATTATCGCGGAGCAGTTGTCATGGCGTTCGACGATGCTGTACCGTTCCTCCTTGGTAAGCGCCCGGGGCTCCTTCCCCCTCGTGAGGTAGACGTAGTAGAAGTCTATCTTCACCTCCGCCTCGTTCTCTATCTTAAGCTTCTTGCTGGACACGATGACGTGCACCTTGTCAAGCAGCATCATTCGGTTGTCCTTCAGGACGGAGAGAGCTCGCTCTTCTATGCTGCTCTTCGCCGCGTTGAGGCTTTCCGCATGCCTTATCACCGCGGCTTTTACCGCACCGTAGCTCTTCGCGCCGATCTTGTCCTGGATGAGCCGCGCAAGCGCGCTGTAGTTGACAACGCCGCTGTCTATCGCCTCGAGCATGTACGGCTTGCCCTTCAGGTACATGCGCACCCCTTCTGAAACTTTCATGCAAACACAGTATTGTTTCATTTGTTACAAATATATAAACATTTGTGTCAATTGTGGATAAAGCCATAATAAGAGTTTCTTGCATATCATTGCTAATCACAAAGGGAGTTCGGCGGAATCATTCGCCGACCGTTTACCTTGGGGTGAAGGTATGCACATCAGCAAGAGCAACACGGCAACGTACGAGATAAGCAGCGTCAGCATCAATGATATCGCTAAGCAGAGCTTTCTTGTGTTTGACGTAGAGGCGACCGGATTGAGCACGACGAACGATCATATCACGCAGTTCGCCTGCGTGCCGCTCGTGGATGGCAAAATTCTGCCCCGTGAGGCATTTTCTTCTTTCATAAAGTCTCCTAAGGCCATCCCCAAAGAGATAGAGAAGCTGACTGGGATAAGCAACAAGGACGTTTCCAATGCGCCACAGTTCAAAGAGGTCATAACCAAGATGCTGCACGAATACAAGGATTACATCTGGATAGCGCAGTGCGGTTTCGAGTTTGATTTTCCGATCATTGAGAACCTTTGCAAGAATGATGGCATAGAATTCTCGCCGAAAACGATGGACACGAAGGTCCTTTTTGCGTTCCTGAACCCGAAATCAGAGGAAACTTTTTCGACAGATTTTCTGAAAGATCATTTCCGGATAGATTCGTCAGGCCTGAAGAGGCATACGGCACTGGGGGATGCGCTGCTGACCGCAAAGATACTGCAGAAGATAATAGGGGCGTACAAGGAGAATGGCGTGAAGGACTTGAAGATGGAAGGCGCAATCCAGATACGGAAGTTCATACCAAAGGCGTTGTGAGAGTCTTGCTTTGACGATGGTGAAATGAAATGGAGGAAAAAACTGACTACATAAAGGTGTCCTCGTATGAGGGCAAGATGGGCGAGGTGAAGAAGGTGCTCCTGCTATATTCAGGAGGCTTGGACACTTCGGTGATACTGAAATGGATACAGGACACTTACAAAGCGGAGGTCGTCACGCTTACCTTTGATCTTGGGCAGCAGCACGATGACATAGAAAAGATACGGCAGAAGGCCCTTAAGTTCGGCGCGGTGAAGGCGATAGCGCTCGATGTGAAGGACGAGTTTGCCGATGAGATACTTGCGAAGGGTATAAAGGCCAATGCGCACTACCAGGGCGATTATCATCTCTCGACGCCGATGGGGCGAGCACTTCTTGGCAAGAAGACGGCCGAGATAGCGAAGCATGAGGGGGCTGATGCGGTGGCGCACGGGTGCACCGGCAAGGGCAACGACCAGGTCAGAATAGAGAGCTACATACTGGCGCATGACCCCGGCATGAAGATAATAGCGCCCGTCCGAGAGTGGGGCATGGATCGCAACGAAGAGATAGCCTACGCCGAGAAGTACGGCATACCCGTGCCGGTCAAGAAAGACTTCCCGTACTCGGTCGATGACAACATGTGGGGCATGACATGGGAGGGAGGGGAGATAGAGGAACCGGACCAGATACCGAAGATAGAGAAGTTCCTCACAACTTACACGTCTGTGAAGAACGCGCCGGAGCAGGAGAGCCTGGTCAAGCTCAAGTTCGAGAAGGGCGTGCCCGTAGAACTGAACGGGAAGAGGATGAAGCTTTCGAAGTTGATAATGGCGTTGAACGGTATGGCCGGCAAGCACGGCGTCGGAGTCGTTCATCTTCTTGAGGACCGGATAATAGGAGTGAAGAGCCGTGGCGTTTATGAAATGCCAGCCGCGCACGTGATGATCGAGGCGCACAAAGCGTTGGAAAAATACGTCAGCACCAAAACGTTGAATGAACTGAAGTCGATGATGGACGTGAAGTGGGGCTATCTCTGCTACGGATCGCTGTGGTACGACCCGGCAATGGATGCGATAAACGCCTTCAACGATAAGGTGAACGCGAAGGTCAGCGGCGAGGTCACCGTGCGCCTCTTCAAGGGCAGCGCAACGGTGGTGGCGATGAAGTCGCCGTACGGGCTGGGCTTCTCGTCGTTCAACAACGCCCAGGGCTATGATTTCAATGTGAACAGCAGCCCGGGGTTCATAGAGGCGTACTCACTGCAGATGCGGCTGGCGAAACAGTTAGATATGAAACAGGAGAAATTGCACAAGGGCGGCATCAAGGGCAAAAAGGCCTTTGTGGAGCTTGGGTAATGAAATGAAATTGTGGGAAAAGGGGTATGGGATAGACAAGGAGATAGAGGACTATGTAGCCGGAAACGGCTACATCCTCGATGGTGCGCTCGTGAAATACGACTGCGCGGCATCGATAGCACACGCGAAGATGCTCGGCAGGATCGGAATACTCAACAAAAAGGAGGTCGACGCCCTAGTTAAGGGGCTCGACGAGATAATAGAGCTCGACAAGAAGGGCAAGTTCGCAATAACGAAGGAGCAGGAGGACTGCCACACGGCCATAGAGAATTATCTCACCAAGAAGCTGGGCACTCCAGGCAAGAAAATACACACCGCGCGGTCAAGGAACGATCAGGTCCAGGCGGCGCTGCGCCTCTATTACAAAGATGAACTGAAGAAGTCGAAGGCGCTAGTAAAGGAACTGATGATATCGCTGAAAGCTTTCGGCAGCAGGTACGGCAGCGTGGAGATTCCAGGATACACCCACACGCGGAAGGCGATGCCGTCCTCGATAAAGATGTGGAGCGGGGCGTTCGTCGATGCCCTCGATGACGACATGAGGCTGCTGGACCTTGCGGACAAGCTGAACGACCAGTCTCCGCTTGGAACCGGGGCAGGATACGGCCTGCCAATCCATGTTGACCGCGCGTATGTCGCAAAGGAACTTGGCTTCTCGAAGATACAGAACAACCCCATATACGTTCAGAACAGCCGCGGCAAGTTCGAGGCGACGATGATCCACGCGCTCTCGCAGATAATGTTCGACCTGAACAAGATGTCGCAGGATCTGATAACATTCAGCATGCCCGAGTTCGGCTATTTCGTGATACCGAAGGAGCTCACGACAGGCAGCTCCATAATGCCACAGAAGAAGAATCCAGACGTGTTGGAGATAGTTCGGGCTAATTACCACGTTGTGAATTCTTACGAATTCATGGTGAAGGGGATAATAGGAAATCTTATTTCGGGGTATAACGCAGATTTTGGCAGCACGAAGGAGCCGGTCATGAAAGGCTTCTACATAACAGAGAAGAGCATCTCCGTGATGAGCTTGCTGTTCAAAAAGCTGAAAGTCGATAAGGAGAGGTGCAAGGCCGCGATGACAGATGAGCTCTATGCCACGGAGAACGCCTACAAGCTCGTGAAGGAGGGAAAGCCGTTCAGGGACGCCTACAAGACAGTCTCCAAGAAGTACGATTCGAAATGAGCGGGTTTACCCGAAGGTAAACGTGTACACCTTGAATCCCTTGTTCGCGTCTATCTCGACCTCGTGCCAGCCGTAAGACGGAGCGGAGACTATGTTGTAGAGCCGCGACTGGTTTATGGTTGCCATGGCTTCGTTGCCCACAAGCCTGTCGTCGCTTCCGAGATACGGAGCCATGAGGTTCTTTCCGTCAAGCCTGACGGTTATGTTGCTTTCGTTGCCGCTTGCAACGATGTACACGTTCCTGGCATCATAGACGAGGAACATCTTCGAATTGTTCACTGCGATCATTCCATCTGGTGCGCTGTACCACGTGCCGGAGAAGTACACGGTGTTGTTCTGCATCTTCCCGGTGAAGGAGTAATTGCTTGCGGTCCCTGAGGAGAAGCCTCCCGGATTGCCTATCGGAGCCCTTTCGGTACTGTAGCCAAGATAAATCTCTGGAGTGCCTATCAACGAGAAGTTGACGCCGAGAGGAACGCTGGTGAGGTTCGGCTGGATGGTGTAATTCGCATCCCTGAGCAGTGCGCGGATTACCAGCTCCGTCTGGTTATAGTCGCCTTCGCCGAAGGAGACATACCGCACATTGCCGTTCTTGTCTATCAGGTACTCTGCGGGCCAGTACTGGTTCCCGTAGGCATCCCATGTAGAATAGTCGTTGTCCAACGCCACGGGGTATTTGATATCGAACTTCTGCACGGCCGCATAGACGTTGCTGTAGTTGTGCTCGAACTGGAACTCCGGCGTGTGGACGCCTATTATGACAAGGCCGTTGTTGCCGTACGCGCTCTCCCAGGCGTTGATGTGGGGTATGGATCTTATGCAGTTTATGCACGAGTAGGTCCAGAAGTCTATAAGGATCACCTTGCCCTTCAGATTGGTTATGCTGAGCGGCGGCGAGTTTATCCACGCGGTTGTTCCAACAAGGTTCGGCGCTGGGCCGTAGTTCGTTAGGTTCGCCACCGAAACGCTCTTCGCCACAAGAGTCTTGTTGAACACAAGGGTTGAGAGGGCCGCAACGGCTATGATTACGGCTATTATCCCGAACACGAGAATGTAGATGTTGAATTTCATCTTGGATTTTATTTGCTTTTTCTCGCTCATCTTCTCGCCTCGTTAGATGCGGTTCCCACCATGTAAGAGAGATAGGCGGGCAGCAGCGGCAGTATGCAGGGCGACAGGAAGGTCAGCACCCCCGCGAACAGGGCTATCAGGAAGTTGAGGCTGTTGCCGACGGACATCGGCGCGTTGGTGCCGAGCAGGAAGATCGCGAGCATTCCTATGTATCCGGTCACGACCATCAGCCCCAATGTTATCAGAAGCAGGCCGCTTATCACGTTGAAGTATTTCAAAAATCCGCTTATCCTTTTCGTGAAGCTCGAAAGTTTTGATATGAACGCGCCGAATACCAGGAAGGGTATTCCGAGGCCGATGGAGTATGCGAGCAGCAGAAGGAAGCTTATGCCCGGCGAGGTGGCCGCAAGGACGTATATCGCGCCGAGTATCGCCCCGACGCACGGGGTCCATCCGAGCGCGAAGGCGAAGCCGAAGACGAACGAAGAGAGGTAGCTGTTGCCGAGCCTTCTTGTGCGCAGTTTATGCTCGGTGGAGAAGAAGGGTATGATGTACTTTACTGATATTATCATCAGCGCCCCGAATCCGATTATTATGACCCCGCCGGCTATCCGCAGGACGTTCATGATCATGAACGAGGCATGAAGCAGCACGGTCTGGAAGATTATGCCGAGCAACGAGAAGACTATTGTGAATCCCATCACGAAGAAGACTGAATTTAGGAAAACTATCTCCTGCTTGTCCATCGGCATTCCCTACATAGTAGGTTTCTCCTCAACATTTAAAAGCGTTGCAACTTCAAGTTGATTGACTGGACAATCGCGGCGCATTGATTGGCCATCATTCCCTTTTGAGGCCCAGGAGGCATGCCTTCTGCCACGCCTCCTCCTTGATTTTGGGGTCCGTGTCATGCTCTAGTTTGTGTATTGTTTCTGGGTCCGTTAGCCGCTTGATCATTTCAGACTTGGTGTAGTAGTCGCGCTCGCCATTCTCCAACATCCACTTCAGTGTTTCCAGCCTAGTTAGGGGATTTCTTGCGACGCGCTCTCGTGTAGGAGCCCAGTGTGAGCCCGCCATCGTATCCAGTTTCATCTCTTCGGACGACCAGCCCTTGGTATCGTAGCTTTTCGGTGCTACGGTTTTAGTGCTCATAAACCCGTTGCAATTTTTGTGTTAAACTTGAGACGTCCTAAAACTCATTTTCTTATGTTAATGCTTGAAGGCCGCATAGAAGGGAATGCCAATACCTCCTTTATTGAGGTGTTGTCCGACATGATCATGGAGAGCCGGTCCACCGCAAGCCCCATTCCTGCAGTCGGTGGCATTCCGAACTCCATCGCTTCCAGGAATGATTCGTCGCTGGGCGGCGCCTCCGAATCGCCCTTTGCGTGCTCCGCCTCCTGATGCTCGAATTTTGCCCTCTGCTCTATGGGGTCTGTGAGCTCGGAATAGCAGTTCCCCAGTTCAAGATTGGCAACGAAGAATTCAAATCTTTCGCTCAGCGCCGGATTGCCTCTCTTGTCTTTCGTTAGCGGGCACATGTAAGCCGGATAATCAAGCACAAAAGACGGCTGTAACAGACCCGATTTTATGTACTTGTCGAACAGGGCATCCGCAACGTGATAGGCGTTCATTATCGCGACATCAAGGTTTTCCTTCCTTGCGAGTTCCACTGCCTTTTCGTCTGTAAGGTTGAGGATGTCGAGCCCGTACTTTTCTTTGAGCTCCTGGACCCAGTACACCCTGTTGAAAGGCGGCGTAAAATCCAGCGTCTTGCCCTGGTATGTAAACTTGTAATCGCCGTGCACCTTCTTGGCCAGTTCGGAAAGCAGTTTTTCAGACAGCGCCATGTAGGTGTTGTAGTCCCCGTAGGCCTCGTAGAATTCCACCTGCGTGAACTCGGGATTGTGCGTCGAGTCTATGGCCTCATTTCTAAAGTCTTTGGACACTTCGTAGACTTTTTCTATTCCGCCGACTATGAGCTTTTTCAGGTAAAGTTCGCAGGACACTCTCAGGTACATGTTGGCGTCCAGCGTGTTGTGATGCGTTATGAAGGGCTTCGCTTCCGCCCCCCCGTATATCGGCTGCAGCACCGGAGTCTCCACCTCCAGATAGCCCCGAGAGTCCAGCGTGTCCCTTATGTGCTTCAGCACCTGGGCCCTTATGGCCAATGTTTTCCTGACTTCGGGGTTTACCATGAGGTCCAGATGCCTGTTACGGTATCGAAGTTCGACGTCCCCAAGGCCATGGAACTTGTCCGGCAGTGCCTTGAGGCATTTGGAGAGGATCTCCACCTCTTTTGCCTCTACGCTTATCTCTCCTCTCTGGGTTTTGGTCACGTTTCCCACAACCCCGATCACGTCTCCAAGGCTGACAAATTTCAGGGCTTTTGCCCCTTCGGCCGATGTGGTGTCCGCTTTGAACAGTACCTGTATCTTTCCGCTCCCGTCCAGCACGTCTGCAAATTTTATGCCACCCATCCCTCTTAGTTTCATCACCCTTCCTGCAACGCTCACCCGTGTGTTCACCAGAGATTCGAAGTTTTTGATTATTTCCGTGGCATGATGCGTCTGATTGTAACTGTAAGGGTATGGATTGATCCCTTCGCTCCTTATTTTTGATAACGTGTCAAGTTTTTCTATCGATACCAAGGATAACACCCGTTTGTTTCATGCCGCAAAGAGCAAAAATTATTCTTTATGGGATCCCCATCCCAATAGCTCTTGGCAGTATGACGAACCTATGTGTTCCGTTATAATACTTAAACTTTGTGATGCGCTGGAGATATAGAAAAGCTCTAAATAGGAGTATGAAATAAGGTGATACCAGGGGGAGTGTTATGATCAAAAGCATAACTGGGAGTGGCCCGGTGTTCCAACCGGAAACCTGCTGCAATAATAGCTTCGGTCCGATTGGCACCGTAACCAGGGTTTCTGCGGATAGGCTAAAGGGCTTTGTGGGAGCCCAGACGAGCGCGGTGGACAGGATAACCCCTGTGGAGGACAGGCAACAGCTGCGCGTATTGACGGGCATAGTGCTTACCGGAATTTCGGAACTGAGTAGAACAGGTACAACTCGCCTTAGCATAAGGTCGATAGTGGCAGAGAGCCTGTCCGAAGAGCTCGCAGTGGCCGTTGGGGACGGCGGGGCAAAGATAGAGGCAGTAATACCGCTCAAGAACGGGATGGACCAGCTGCAGATTGTGTACATCGGTTATAATGAACCCTCCAGGCGCGCCACTCCGGAGGAGCTAGCAAGAACCAAGAATGCGATAGCGGAGGCAAAACGCCCCACTTTACGAAAGGGAACTGCGGGGAGCCAGGTGATAGAGATCGTGGACAGCCAATCTTTGTTCTCGCAAGACAGGGTTATGGAAACGGTGCCTTTGGCGGATATGCTTTTGAAGGGCTTCGGATATTCCAGGGATGCGGCAATTGGAGTCTTATCGAACACAATGAACATAGTATCCGTGATTAAGGAGGGCGATAGGATAACCGGAATCGGCGTTACCGAAGTTAGGGAGATACCCCTTGTGAACGGGGTTCTGCTGCGGATGGCTGAAATGACGGATTTTTACATCAATCCGGAATACCGCGGCAAAGGATATTCCTCCAAAATGCTTAGGGTGCTCTCCGATACTGCTCTCAAAAAGATGGATGTGGTGTTCGGCGAAGCCAACTCGGAGAACCAGGCAATGACAAACGCCATATTGAGGTGCGGGCACGAACTGGCCGGGGACGGGGTAAAGATAACCGCGATTCTGGAAAAACATGCGGTGATTGAGGACAGCACCCGAAACCTGTTTGTAACGTACCAGCCATGAGAATGGGAAACAGAAACCGCGATGCTTGCATGGTTCGGGAATGTTTCATGCCTGCTTGTCAATCGACTGTGATTTTTTCCCCGTCAATGCCGATCCTGCTTCCGTTCTTGATCTGTTTAATGTCGATCCGGTCAACGCAGGGGATATCTGATATTATCGCGCCGACTGCGACTATGGTCTCGCATTCCTCGTTTATTATGGCCAGCGGCGCCACTCCATTCTTCTTCATCCTGTACAGGACATAGGAGCCCACGGTGGAACCCTTGCCGGTGGGGAACACCAGTATCTTGCCCTTGATGTTCTTCCCCTCAAGAGGGTGCCCTTTCTCGATGAACATGCCGGTGTCGGGGTCGACTCCGCCGAGGAATCCTATCGGCTTGTCCGAGACCATTGCCTCGCCCCCGACTTTGCCGTACTTTATGACCCTCCCTTTCAATATCATTCCCATCTCCCCTTTATCGCGGCGTCTATGCACTGTTCCATTGTCCCGAATCTCACGTTAAGCTTGGAGTGCGTCGGCGCATAGAAAGCAGCCTTGCCCGAATTCGTTGCAAGGTTCTTGAAGCCGAAATCCTCGACCGGAGCCACGACCAGGCAGGTGTCGTTCAGGACCTTCCCGCCGCTCTGCTCTATGGTCTTCACGGCATCCTTCGCTCGCTCGCTAACATACTTCGAAGTGGTTATCCACAGCTCCGCCTTGATCTTTTTGCCCCTTACAAGCCCCGCTATCTTGTTCAATTCTTCTACTGACGCATGGGGGCAGCCTATGCTGACGAAGTCTATCTCGTTACCTTTGGAGTTCAGTGAGGAATAACCTTCTTCAAGGCTCTCGATGCTTATCTTCTCTGCAGAATCGTTGAGCATGTTCTTCGCCCTGGCTTCGGGCGTGACTCCGTTGATGTGGAACAATGCGACCGCACCGCTGGCGGCCATCGAGGCTCCGAAAACCTTCAGATCGTCCTGGCTGGATCCGGCAATCCCAGTCACATAAGGGACCTTGTTCTTCACGATCTTCCCGATGATGTTCCCGAGCGCGCCGAAATCCGAGAAGCCGTCGACTTTGCAGCCCACATCGAAAGCAAAGTCCGCCTTGCGTTCATCGTCCAAATGGAATCCGTAGCATGCGGTCTTTCCCGAAATCGCGGCTGCAAGCGCGGAGGGACCGCCTTCCCTGTTCGTCCTTGCGCCCAGTACGGAATTTGCGAACGCGACAGCTGAAGACTCGCCCCACGCTATGTGCTCGCCGAACTTCGGCACGTTGCCGATCAGGTAGGGGGTGCACGTGCACACAGGCGAGATCCCCATCTTCTTGAAAGCGTCGATTACCTTCAACTGCTTCTTTGCGAACTCTTCCTTGAAGCCCAGCTTCTTCCAGTTCTCCAGGTCCATTCCGGCGGGATTCAGCGTCGTGTTCACCGTGACCCTGCCGCCCTTGTCCGCCCACTCTTCGAGGAATTCTATGCCAGCATCGCCAAGGTTCTTGTAGCTGACACCCGAGACTTGCACACTTTTGACTTCGACCAGTTTCTCTGCACCGTAGATTTTGCCCAGGGCGACGACTATCTCCATTGCTTTCTGCACTCCTTCGCCCCGCTCGCCCGAAAGCATCAGTTCCTCCTCTTTTGTAAGAAACACATTATCACAAATAGCTTTTTGGGTCCACTGATCCGTATCGCTCTTTCTTGAAGCTCTTGTCCTTCTTTTCGCGCGGAATCGTCGCATCGAAGCCAGCCTTGCATGTAACCGCCTTCTTGCCTTCCGTCAGGTCTCCCGAGGGATCGAGCGACGAGCCCGGCTGGTTCGGGGTCACGACAAGGTTCTTGTCGGCCTGGAATCTCGTGGCGATTGCCCATTCGACCTCGTTCGGATCGTAGATGTTTATGTCGTCATCGACCACCACGCAATGTTTCATGGAGCTGTGGCCCTTGAATGCGGCCTCGAGGGCCTTCCTGCCGTCGTCGTCATTACTCTTTGTTATTTGCACAACTGCATGGAGCCATGATGCACCGCCAGGGGTCACAAGCACGTTCTTGCAGCTGCAGACCTTGTTGACTTCATTGAAGATTGTAGGCTCCCTTGGCATCCCCATCAGTATCTTGTGCTCGCCCATGCCCGGAAGCAGAGCGTGGAATATCGCGTCCTTCCTGCGGGTGATTTTCTTGACTTCTATCACGGGCTGCTCCCTGACCTTGTCGTACGTCTCCGTCAGGTCGAGGAACGGACCTTCTTTAGCGGTCATTTTTGTTATCCTTCCTTCGAGCACGAACTCCGTGTCTACAGGTACCTCCATGTCGATGCTTTTGCATTTGACAAGCTTTGTCTCGTCCATCGCGTTTGCCATCCCGAGCTCGTCCACGCCGATCGGCAAAGAGGTCGCCCCAGCCAGCAGGACAGGAACCGAGTTGCCTATGCATATCGCGACGTCTAGTTCTCCTGCCTTCTTCAAGGCGGTATCTGTTCCGCGGTTCTCGACTATCCTTGCGGCAAAGTGGTTCTTGTCAAGCATCATTAGCCTGTGGAAGCAGGAGTTCCTTCTTCCGGTTTCTGGATCCTTTATCATGCAGACCGCAGAGGCAATGTACTTGCCGCCGTCCTTCGGCATGTACCTTAGAATGGGTAATTTGTTCAAGTCGGGCTCTTCCACGACCTCTTGGCAAGGACCGCTGCTTATCACTTCAGGTTCTTTCCTATTGTTTATCGCGTATGCCATTTTTTCCAGCAGCTGCTCCTTCTGCATTCCAAGGGCGGAAGCGACCAGATCCCTCGAAGAGACCAGATTTCCGATGACGGGAAATTCGGAGCCCTTCACCTTCTCGAAAAGCACCACCCTTCCGTCAAGTGCAGCGAGCAGGTTGGCAATCTCGAAATCCGTGGATACTTCCTTCTTTATCCTCACCAGCTTGTTCTCTGCATCCAATTTTTCTATAAAGTTTCTAAGGTTCATGGAAACACCTCTGGATTGGCTTTGTTGGCACAATTCCAGTATCAGGACTCATTTCGCATCCCACCTCTTGTAGAGGCTGTTTTCGACCCGCAACGAATCGAGAATCTTGCCAACGATGAAATTAACGATATCGTCAATGCTCTTTGGCTTGTTGTAAAGGCCGGGAGAGGCCGGCAGCATGATGACGCCCAGCCTCGAGAGCTTGAGCATGTTCTCGAGATGTATCGCGCTGACGGGTGTTTCCCTGGGAACGAGCACGAGCTTCCTTCTCTCCTTTAGCATGACGTCCGCACTGCGCGTTATCAGGTTGTATGAGTAGCCATTCGCGATCGCGGAGAGCGTTTTCATCGAGCACGGGCATACCACCATAGCATCGAACGAGGATGAACCGGAAGCGGGCGGGGCGTCTATCTCGTTCTCGTTGTAGAGATTGCCGTATTTCTCCAATTCCTTCAAGGTTTTCCCAGCATCCCCGATTTCGTATCCCATGACTTTTTTGGCATTCTCGCTGACGATTATGCTGAGTTTCTCTGTTTTCAGAGCTTCTGCTAGTCTGAGCCCATAGGCAATCCCCGAAGCGCCAGTAAGCGCAACTATAATCTTCACAGATTAGTTAGGGTAGAGGAGATTTTTATACCCATACCGCCTCGATAAGTAAGTGTGATTGAGGAACGATGATGTTTGGTGGTATTTATGCACCAATTATCCGGAGTTAGGGTGCATTTGTAAGACAATCCCTGCGCCGCTCCGCTGTACGGCGCCGTCAACCAACCTTCTTTGTGGCAATGCAGACTTTGTCTTTGTACCCAATCTCCCCTACGAAAATAGGGTAGAAGTCGTATCTTGCAAGCACTGGTTTACTGTACCGCATCATGAACGGCTCGTCCTTGTTTACCAAAACAAAGTTGCGCAGCCTCGCAGGTTCTGCCGGCCCATCGACAAATCTTACAGCCTTGAATGTTTCTCTTCGCACTTTTGAAGCCTTATCTGATGAGAGATTTTTTATCGACTCGCTGATTAGGTCAAACACCTTTGCGAACGATACGTCCTTGTTGAGCTCTATCGACACTCCCGCCCGCACCGCATCTATCAGCGATCTGCCACCACCTATAGCCTTGTTCATGATGACGATCTTTCTGATCGGCACGCAGTTTATGAGGCGTTTCACGCCAGGTCGACTGAATGTACCCGTAGTCGTTATCACAATGGATTCCATTTCTGCATGGGTTGAATGCAAGTCTATTACGTAGTCGCAGTCCGAAAGTTCCTGGTTTATTTTGTAGGCAAGTCTCTCTTCCATTGTGCCATGTTGGTCGCCTTTGAAACTCCGGTTCAGATCCGATTCGACGAACCTGAAATTTTTCTTCATTGCGGCTTCGTTGGCCACTACCAGCTTGAGTCTCAAGTTCTCTGGAGGTTTGACCTTTATGAGACGGTCTATCATCTTCTTTCCTATAAGTTCGTCGCCGTGCACGCATCCCACTATTCCGAGAGTAGTTTTTCCGCTTCCAATAACTTTTACTTTCACATGCATCACCTTTGCGTATTCTTATTCCAGTCTAAGCAGCCGAGCTGCTTCTGGTTCTCCGAACGCCAGCGACGCTTGCCTGCGTCCGAGTTCCGTCACAACAATAACAGAATCGCCACCGCCGAATGTCGATGTTTAGCTTCTCGGTGAAAAGCCTGTTCGCGTATTTGTCTTTTGATTCGGGGGGTTTGCCGTAAAGGGACGTTCCGTACGTGCCGCGCTCCACGAATTCGTGCGATGCGTATCTAGTCATCTTTAGTTTTGATGCCAGCATCGCAGCCATCTCCACCGCCTCCTCAACGGGAGCCTCGAACGAAGGATAGGTAGTGCCCAGCTTGCTTAGTATATGGTATGACACCGGATTCTGCGTGCGCAGGATTAGATGAGTTGGCCGCGTATCGTTGATGACCGATTTGAGTGATGCGGATAGCAATCCATGGCCCTGGTACGCTTCTTTTACTACCATGCCATTGACATAGAGGATCTTTTTTCCTTTGGCTACTGAGCAATCACGGATATCTGAGATGTCAACCATCGAGTTACCTTTGATGTGGTAAAGGTTATAGGATGCAAAACCGACAAGATTTTCACTGTCAGAACCCCCGAATACATGCAATATCCCTCCAGTAAGCAGATGGTTCTTCGCATCCTCGTAGGTTATTGCGCTACCAAACCCACTTCTTGCAGTTTCTGCCAATCTCCTTATTGCATCTTCAGAGAGGCTGCTCGCAGCGACCTGGAAGTGGCACATGCCCGCTTCTTTGTTGTTTTTTGTTTCCATTGCATCACCAATCAATAATCATCACAGACAATTACGTCCAGGACCAACCGGCCAGCCTCTGACAATTCAATATGGTTGTAACTACAGGCCCCAGAATGGTGCAGCATCACCAAGCCTGATTCCCTCAGCACCCGCACGCTGAGTTTCAAGGTAGACAGCGGAACTCCGCTCGTTGTTGATAGCCTACTTAGGAAAGTGGTGAGGCTCTGCTCGGTACCGTCAATTGTTAGAAGGATCAGAAGCTGGTTCTTAGTTACTGCTTTCGAAAGGACATGCCTCAGGCTGGTTATAGCATTGCGCGAGATGCGCAGCGACCCGTGCCTGTCCATTGGCAGGTACGCACCATTTGAGCCTTCATCCTTTTCACCTTGTGGATATTGCGCATTAATAGTTATATAAGGCTTTTGGGCAGGTTATTCTGCCTACATTTGCGGCAGCCTCACTAAATTGGATTCGGAGAGATTTCATTCAAAAACACTGTGTTCGAATCCCAAGTATGCCGACGACAAATGCAAGTGGGGAGCCGGTTCTTCGTCGTAAAAGTGTGATTGGGAAACGATGTTGATTCGACGCTGTTCAACATGCATTACTGATTGATGTTGGCCATGCACTGTTCTAGGCGCTCCGCGCCTAGGCATGGAGCGCTCGCCTGCCATCAATCAGAACACAAGCTATTTAAGCCTTTTCAGAGAGGTTTGGACAGTGAGATTATGGATGGCGGAGCTAGCGGTTAGAGCGTTATGATTAATGGCGACTGAAAAGCGCATTCATGGTAGTAATCATATATGTTCTGCACAGTATTTTTCATGGTGTTTAGCTATCTTCTTCTGCAAGATTATCTTCGTTTTCGCCTAAAATCCTAGACATGCCCCCCTTTCCAGTCAGCGTGTAATCCATTCTCAGCGAGTCCTTCATCTTATACTCCTCGACCAGAAGCCTGTGCTGGTTGGAATAATTGTTATCGAATCGTCTAAAGCACATTGAACCTATTGATGTGCCCAGCACGATCAGCCTGTCCAATTGGATGCCGTCTATTCTGCTCTTTATTACTCCCTCAGCTTTCTCTAGGTCTACTTCCCCGAATATCGGCACCACAAATACTACGCCGAAAGGCGTCCACCTGTCCCCGACAAGGGCGTACCTATCGGTTGGCGTGGCAGTTTTCTCGATTATCCCCTTCAGCAGCTTCTCCCTGCTCGTGGCGTACTTTGCCCTGTTTGTTATATCTGCAAGTAACATCGCCGTGTATTGCATGGGCAATCTCCGCATCGTCATGGTTACCCTTTTCAGTAACCCCGTATCGATAAGTTTGCGGTACGTATAAGCCGCGCCCTCCCCGACGAACCCATGCTTTCTGTCTATCTCGGAGAACTTCGCTGCGCCATCGGCGTTAAGCTCCCTGAGCACAATGTACTCTTTCTGAGTCAGCTGGCCCTTGCGCTTTCTCGGCTGCTCTTTCGTCCTTTTCCATACCGATTGCGCGAGCAGGTCGAAGAATTCCTGCCTCAGGGGCACGAAGCCGTAGGTGGGGTAGAAGGGCACCACATGCCACTCCGCTTCATAAGTCGGGAACACCCGCGCCTGTAGCTCGTAGATCTGTGTCCTTGCCTCGTCGCTATTCTCGACCGTGGCATACATAACTATGTCATACCTGCCTTGTGTCAGGAGGGCAAGCTGAATTATAGGTTCTTTTTTCAGTGCTTCTTTCGTCAAGTCTGCGCTGGGCGGCTGTTCCGCGAACTTCACGAATATCATGTAAGTAAGGTAGCCAAGCTTCCTGATGTCTATCTCGGGGACGTACCCTATCCCGTACTTCTGCTCGAGGTGCCTTACTCTTGAATAGGTAGCCGATGCAGTCAGGCCCATCTGTTTCCCGAAGTACGACAGGTCTGCTCTTGCGTTCATGCTAAGTACCGTCAGCAACCTGTCGTCGATTTCGCTGATGCCTTGTTCTAAAGCCGTAGCCTGCAGTTCGCTTTCCCTTTTCTCGGGAAGGACCACGGTGCCGCCATAAGACTCTATTACCGCCATTGCCCTACCGAGATCCTTGCTCAGACCAGGCATCTTCTTTATGAAACGCCCATCAGGAGTTATCTTGCCCAAGTACTTCGAAACTGTCTTCCGTTTTTTCTCTTCCTTGTCCCACCGCACGCTCTGCTTGTACAAATAAAAGTATTTGCCGTGGATCTTCTTCAGGCTTACGAAGTACGGATACTCTCCCTTTATGCTCTCGTACGCCCTCGCAACGCTGGCCGGCACATCAGGCATAAGTAAATTGCAACATATATACTATTTAAGGATTTCGCTTAGTAGCATGGTTAAGAATACCTATCAGTAACACTAACTTTGGCAACTTATACCGAAAAATTGGTGTATTAATTAACGCTTTGAGCATGGCGAATGTCTTTCTCCCTAAGCCATCTATATATAGTCCAAAATTCATATTATTGACTTGGTGGGTGATAACAGTGTCGGTTCTGAATACGAGGGTGCAGGCTTCTTGCATGCACGTTGTTTCAACAATTCTTCCCAAACGGGCCTCAGTTCTACCACGTCCGATATCTGCCTTTCTCTCTAATCTCCCACCATTATATTTATGATTGGTGTGGTGAGATGAACAACATAATAGGAAAATTGCTAGATAAGAACGTTCTCGTGAGGGTACACACAAACAGTGTGGAGGGTAAGGCGTATTGCAAGGAGAGCGAAGTGGGTGGTTACATATCCGATATGATGGAGCTGTCAGCCGGGAGCATGAGCGTCATGATAGACGCGAATCCAAGGAGTTAATCAGATTACGTTAAGCGGGTGTAAAGTAAACTGGGTGGGAAATTGACAACTAACAAGCTAGCGCAAGCGAGCGGAAAAGGCAAGAAAGGGTTGTGCAGGACCGTATTCCTGCAGCTGAAGGGCGGGAAAGGCGACCTCGCGGAGAGGCTGATGGACATATGGCGCAGGCAGCGCATCCCTCTCTACGACAGCAACGGCGACTGCGTGGCAGAGGTCAGGTTCTACAGGGACGACAGCGAACTGAAGAACGAGAAGGACCGCGCGTCGCGCGGCATCAGCAGGGCATTCGTATCGATGGTCGAGAGTTGAGCTTATCTATTGGGTGAAAAGATGGATAAACAAGCATCAAAAGCGGAGTCTGCCACGAGAGTGCAGAATGAGTATGGCATACAGCTGTACTCAAGAGTTGGAGCAAAGCAAGAATGGGCAGAAAAGCCATACGCTGGAGGCTATGGTCATGGCAATTGGATGAGCCATTCCAATTGGATGAATTCCAGCATAAATCCTTTGACACCCGGACTCCTAAGGGGAACAGATATGAAGGTGTCTGAGTGTATCAAGGTAAGAGAAGATGGACTCTTCGGATTCATCATGAATCTGAAAGATAGCACTATCTTCACAGCTCCAGCAAAGACTAT
The DNA here is from genome assembly GCA_963741095.1 of uncultured Microcaldota archaeon. GTDB lineage: Archaea > Micrarchaeota > Micrarchaeia > Micrarchaeales > Micrarchaeaceae > CAIOIN01. The sequence goes on along the minus strand of CAVUGN010000011.1, from coordinate 55,410 downwards.
CGGTCTGCTGAAAAGCATACTGGATAGGAACGTAGAAGATGTTAGGGCAGAATACCCGAATCTTCTGGAAACGGTGGCAGTCTAACTGCCACCCAAATGGGGTTTGATATGGAGAATAAAAACATGATTCTGCCACAAGTTCCATTCAGAGTAGAGATTGAGGTGACTGGAATGTGCAATCTAGCATGTCCAAATTGCTATGCCCAGCCCCTTTCACATTACGAGCCTCCTCTGGTTGACGTGATATATATGCTTCAGAAGACGAAGCAAGAAGTAGACCCCTTCGAGGTAATCCTTTGCGGAGGCGAGCCATTCACACGCAAAGACGTACTAGACGTGATTGAAGAGTCGAGGAACCTTTTTGGGAGGAGAGTAGGAGTAGTCACAAATGGAACGGCCTTCGACATAATGACTGAAGCTGACTTTGCACGACTAAAGAAAATAGCAGGAGATGATGCCTTTATCCAAATATCTGCAGACAGCGCAAAGCCTTCTTTGAACAATATGCTGAGAGGAAAGACTGACACCGTTTTCAGAGGGATGCAAAAGATGGATGACCATCAAATTCCATTCTCAATCGGAACGGTAGTAAGCAAGGAGAATATCAACGATATAATGGATACCGAAGTCGCCTTCATGTCAGAGTTCAAGCACCTGCATGGGATTAACTTGAACCGAATGATGCCAAACCTCTCAAATAAAGAGAGATATCATGAGAGCTTGGACATCGGAGCAAAAGAGATGGCAGCTCTGATTGTACAAGTTCGCGGTACTGCAGCACGCATGGGTAGTTCAGTTCGAATCACAGGAACTGGTGACAAGTGCGCCTGCAATGATCCTGCTGTACTCGACACATACAAAATGGATACGTGTTTGGCTGGAGTGTTCAGAGCAACAGTGTTCCCAAATGGAAATGTATCCCCATGCGCACTGATGAGAGACGCAAACATCGGAAACGTGTTTAAGGAGTCGTGGCATGATATATGGGTAAGATCTCTTGAAAGATACGAAACTCTTCCAAAGGGAATGCAATGCAGAAGCAAGGCGAGTGCATGATGGCTCAGAAGATATTGCCAAGTTTGCCTTTCAGGGTGGAGTTTGAAGTGGTAAGTGGGTGCAATCTTAATTGCACCTACTGTTATGCTCAGCCATTCACTCATATCACTCCACCCCTCGAAAGACTCAAAAATCTCTTTGAGAAAACAAAGGAAGAGGCAAATCCCTTCGAGATACTGTTGATCGGTGGAGAACCCTTTAGTAGAAGAGATATAGTTGATGTGTTTGAACTCGCAAAGAACACGTTCAAGACTGTAGTGGAAGTGAGTACCAATGGCACGCTGATAAATAGGCTTACAAAAGAAGAGTTAATGAGATTAAAGAATGCCGTAGGAAATGATGCCGCAATCCAAGTCTCTTTAGATAGTGTAAGATCGGAAATAAACGATAGGACGCGAGGAAAGACTGCTGAGACTCTGGATGGTCTTGACATACTTGAGAGAAATGAAATACCCTTTACAGTCGGGATAGTCATAACTAAGGCAAACCAGGATGATGTGCTCAATAGTACGGAGGTCTTGATGAAGAAATATAGTCAGATGAAGCTGCTGAACTTGGAGCCTCTGCAACCTGCAGTGGATCCCAACAAATACCAAGACTTGGTGGTTGATAGGCATGAAATGTATGATCTGATGCTCAGAGTTGAGGATATGAGATCTCAACTAGATAGAGAAAACGTTAAAGTGGTAGAAGTGATAGAGAGATGCACGGATAGAGTGGAAGAGACATTGCTTGACTCATACCATTTCAAGACCTGCACAGCCGGAGTTATCCAAGCAGGCGTGCTTGTCAATGGAGATGTCACTCCGTGTCTTAATTTAAGGGAAGTAGTTTTAGGAAATGCCTACAATGAGCCATGGAGTACTATTTGGAAAAGGTCAATAGAAAGATTCAAGTCACTTGATATTGAAGTAGAACAGTGTCAATGTCGCGCAGCAAAGGTGAATATGTGAAATTAACGATCACCACAAACTCCAATGCTCAAAAGATACTTGGAGTATATGACATATTCTTCACTCCTGGCAATCTGCAGACTGTGGTAAAGGGCTATTCATCAATCCTGGACTTCTACGATGCTTATCGGAATGTAATAGAAGCTGCAAATCTGTTATACAATAGCAAAAATGAACAGGTAGCATTCAAAAGGTTTCCGTCTATTGACAAGACAACTCGGATACTGTTAGATGCTATTGACATGCCAAAGCTGCAGCCGAACGTATACTGCAATGACACTGCAGAAAGCAGTGGCGTCTTGGCTGGGATAGGCAAGATTGCATCAGATATTTTCCACTCGAAAGAAAGTGAAATCCGCGATAATTTTAGCAGGATGTTGGAGGCGAAACTGCCAGAACAGATCACGCTGATATTGGCGGAGAAAAAAGGCTTTGATAACGATATGGTGGTTGGAGGGCATGCCTTGAATGCAGATCCGGCAGTGATTGGATGCTATCTGTCCCATGTTGCGCATAAAGATCCAGAGAGGCTGGGCAGGGAGTTGCTGTGCGTTGCGCTGCATGAGCTCCTGCACTTACTTCTGCCCCGCAAGTCCGGGCTGATCGGCACTCATGATCACAACCTGTATGAAGAAGCCCTGGTAAGCTATCTTGCCCCAGAGGGTATATTGACCGGACAGTTAGGATTGAGCGAACCCATATCTGTAGATAGAACATGCGAAAGGATGGTTGCAGCAAGGCCGTACCTGAAGAGCTACGCAGAAATGCTGCTGCCGGCAATGAAAAGGTACACATCGGCAAATGGAGGAAGCTTTTGGGAATTCGTAAATACAAACAAGTAATTGCCTTGGGTTCACGCCCAAAGATGTGTAGGATTACTACTCTGAGTTCAAATCTCAAACATTCGTCGAAAAGGCGGATTTTGTCGTCGATAAATTTTTCTCTGGGGAGCCGGTCAATCATCGTAAAAGTGTGATTGAGAAACAACGTTGGTCGACGTGGTTCGACGATGTTTGCACAAACATGTGCGCTAGCCAAGTTCAAACAGACACAATCCATTTAAGCTTTTCTAGAGATGTTTAAACAGTGATATTATGGACGGAGGAGGAAGCGGAGGCGGAGGGGGCGGAGGTTAAGCAGTTTTTATATTCTTGAGTCTATTCTAGGATATAATCTATGGTTTCCTTAGGGGGTTCCATTTTATATTCACTTACGAGTATGTTTGTTTGCTGGGCATGTGCGTTATCTAATTTTCTATAACACAGCTCACCTAGAAGTATTTTTGTGATGATCAGCGATTCTAGTTTGATTCCGTTTATCTGTTCGCTTAGCCATCCAGATTCCATTTCCAGTTCTCCGTCCCGCAGAACAGGCATTAGGAATACTTCTCCATCTGGGGATAGAGTATCGCCTTCGAGAGAGAACCTGTTCGACGGTGCATCGTAGTCCTTGATTATATAACGAAGAAACTTTTCCCGGTCACGGATAAATGCAGCCTTGTTTAGTATGCTGATGAAGATCATTGCATTGTATTTTACGCCATAATTGCCCATTGTCATTGTTGGCCTCCATATTAATTCCTTAGCCTTGATCTTGTCAAACGTGTACTTTGCAGCGCCGTGACCCATGTCATGCATCTTTTCTATCTCAGCAAAAGGCTTGTTGCCTTCGGAATTCAATTCTCTAAGTAGTACATACTCTCTATATGTCAGGCTATCGCTTGCCGGCTTAGGTATTGTTTTGGTTCTATGCCACACCTTCTTCTCGAGAAGGTCGAAGAACAGGTCTCGCAGTGGCACGCACCCATATGCTTGATCGAATACTACAACATTCCAGATAGATTCGTAATCTCCAATTCGTTCATCTTTCCGAATATCGAATATGACTTCGTTTAGAATTGCACTATTCTCGGCCAGGATGTAGAGAACTAGGTCGTATGCACCCTGCGCCGCCATGGCCAACTGTATTCGTGGTGATTTCTCTAATACTGATTTCAGCACAGCCATGTCCGGCTTTTTGTCCTTAAAAGAGACAAATGCGAGGTATGTGGAGTAACCGAGCTTGAAGTAGTTTATGCTTGTGAAGTATCTAATTCCGTATCTCCGCTCTAAATTCTCTTTTCTGCGCTCCGTAGCCTGTACGCTTAATCCCACCCGTTCTGCTATCGTTGATATCGGCAGTCTGCAATTCATGCTTAGGTGCGTCAGTATTTTTTCGTCGACCTTGTCTAGGCTGTTTATGGAGGTTAGGGTATTAATCTGCGGTGCAATGCCTTCCTTAACGCTCTTTTTTATGAACTTACCATCTTCGGTTATGCGGCCTAGGTATTCTTTGTTACTGCGCACTTTTCTTTTTTCTTTGTCCCAAATAGAAGATGAATGATAAACATAAAACCTGTTGTTTATTATCGAAAGCAGAATGTAAAAAGGATACTCTAATTTTAGCCTTGCAAAAGTCTTTCGCACCGCTTCAGGCATATCCATAATGATATTATAAGGTTATATGATATTTAAGCTTTACTATTATAAGGTTAATATAAAGGGTTATATTGATTGATAAATGCGAGTAAATCGGTGTAGAATTCTATGAAGTGCAGTATCGTGTAATGCAGGAGCTCGTTTACTTATATATACTTTGGACTTCATAATATCATATGGGTGTGTAGGTTGTACAGGGGTGGAAGTAAGAATTTTCTACGGATCAGCGCAAGCTCGTCCTCCACATTATCACCATGCTTCCGCGGTGCAACCCCCTACCCTTATGATTGATAAGTGGTAGAATGGGAATGGGAACAAGGATAAGGGATATTTTCTTTGGAGGGAGCGGCGATGTGTACCAGTGCTGGATGTGCGGCATGGAACATGAGAATCCAGTCGCGTATCTGTGGCACATAAACGCATGTGAATTGGAAAGGACCGGCAGACCAGTTATGCTGCTTGACGATTTAGGGATGCGGGCTGTTTCCGCACCCAAATGATATCTTCATGTTTGACAGAATGAGGTAAAGAAAGCAGGAAAAGTGGGTGTAAACAAATGGGTGGAAAATTGGCAACTAACAAGCTGGCGCGATCCGGCGGAAGCGGCAGAAAAGGATTGTGCAGGACCGTGTTCCTGCAATTAAAAGGCGGAAATGGCGACCTTGCGGAGAGGTTGATTGACATATGGCGCAGGCAGCACATCCCTCTTTACGACAGCAATGGCGACTGCGTGGCTGAGGTCAGATTCTACAGGGATAGAAATAAGTTGAAGGACATAAAAGAGCAGGCATCGCGGGGCATTGGCAGGGCATTCGTATCGATGGGCGAAAGTTGAGCTTATCTGATGGGCGAAAAGATGGAGAAACAAGCATCGAAAGCGGAATCTGCCACGAGAGTGCAGAACAACGAATTAAGAAAAATCGCGGGAGGGTTATATTTCTCCATTGCAGTAATAAAGGAATGCAATAACAAGTGCGGCTATTGCTACCCCTTTGGGCAGAACAAGAGCATCGGGGCGAATATGTCGGGTGAAGAGTTCTTCTCCACTGTTACAGCGGCCTACGATCTGGGCTTCGACAAATTCAAGATCAGTGGGGGCGAACCGACTCTCGTAGAGTGGCTTTTCAATGAGGTTGAAAAGATATTGGACCTTCATCCGGAAATTAATTTTGTAGTCATAACTAACGGAAAGAATCTCGAGCGACATATGGATGTTTTGGAGAGGCATAAGGACCGGATATCCGTACAATTTTCCTTGGATTCTACATCAAACCAGCCAAAAGAGGGGATTTGCAAGGTGCTTAACGACAAAACCCGCAGGCTACTATCGGAACTCTCGGAACGCGACATAAAGACTAGGATAAATATGGTACTAATAAAACAGACCATGGGCGAGGTAAACAGTATGATCGAGTTTGCGGCCAAGTCTGGTTTCTCGTTGAAACTGTTCAACCTCTTTATACAGGATGAGTACATAGCCACAAACGGGGCACACGGAGGTATTGGCAAATATTCGAGTCTCTCGCCTATCGAATACTGGAGAGGGAATTATATAAATTCCGAAGAAGTTCTCAATATGATAAGGCACGATTACGAAATTGAAAAGGTTGATGTATCCAACGAAGAGGGATTCGGGTCTGTCCAGCTCACGCTGAATGTGGGTGGCGTAAAGGTCATGCTATTGAACTCTTCTAGAGGAGCATTCTTCAACCCAAAGTACTGCATTAGCGAATGCCCTATTTTCGGAAAGATGTGCGAAAAGGGGATGTTCAACCCGCTGGTTTCTTCAAACATGGTTCTGCATATAGACGATTGCAACAATACTGCTTACAGGTGGGATCTGAGGGGGAAGACCCACAATGAGATATATCTTTCGATAAAAGAGATACTTGAACGCTTTGCGAGGATGGAATTCGTGAGCAATCCACTTTCAATATATCCGGGAATTCAGCCGTCACATATTTAGAGATGATCAATTATGTCCAGCACCAAAACAGCGCCTTTCGGTTCGTGGAAGTCGCCGATAACTTCCGCCGTCATCGCATCGGCAGCAATACGCCTTTCCGAGATAACTATAAACAATGGGGATATCTACTGGAATGAGGGGCGGCCTGTGGAAGAAGGTAGAAGTGTAATCGTGAAAAGAACTGATGATGGAACGCTAATTGATTGTATTGGGAGGGAATTCAATGTTCGTTCCAAAGTGCATGAACACGGAGGGGGCAGTTATCTGGCGTCTGATGACATGATATGTTTCTCTAATTTCAAAGACCAGCGTGTCTATCTCCTTCGTGGTGATTCTCCACCCAAACCTATGACGTTAGAATCAAGGATGAGATATGCGGATTATGTGCTTGACAAGAAACACAACAGGGTAATCTGCGTCAGGGAGGACCATACTGAGGAAAAGAACATAGTCAATTCGCTAGTGGGTCTCGACGCAGGCGACATGGGTAGCGAAAAGATCTTGGCGTCTGGAAACGATTTCTATTCGTCTCCATGCCTTGACAAAGACTGCTCACATATTGCGTGGATTGCGTGGAACAATCCGAATATGCCTTGGGACGGGTCCGAGCTCTGGGTTGGAGCACTGGGCAATGACGGGTCAATCAACGATGCAAAATGCGTTGCTGGCTCTGCAACCGAGTCAATCTTCCAGCCAAAATGGTCTCCAGACGGCAGCCTTTATTTTGTATCCGACAGAACCGGATGGTGGAACCTGTACCGTTTGCGCGACGGTAAGACGGAGCAGTTATGCAAGATGGAGGCAGAGTTCGGGGAGCAGCAGCGCGAACTCAATATGTCGATGTACGGATTCAGATCCGCAAAGGAAGTGGTTTGTGTTTACAACAAAGGAGGGTACTCACACCTTGCGGTACTTGACACCGAGAGTAAGAAGATTAAGAACGTGGAACTACCATACACTGCGATGAACGATGTGCGTGTCACATCAGATATGGTGGCATTCCTCGGTGCATCCCCAACAGAGCCAGCTTCAATCGTGAGCCTGAATCTGGATAGTGGGAAGTTCAATGTCCTGCGTCGTTCGGCAAAAGCTCGTATTGACCCAAGATATATCTCAATTCCGGAGGCGATAGAGTTCCCTTCTGGCAAGGCGACGGCGCATGCATTCTTCTATCCACAGCATAATGCGGATTACGTCTCTCCCGTAGGTGAGTCACCGCCACTCATCGTATTCAGTCATGCTGGTCCTACAGGCATATCAAAACCAGTCCTGTCATTTGAGACGCAATACTGGACAAGTAGGGGGTTCGCGGTGCTTGATGTGAACTACGGAGGAAGCACGGGATATGGACGAGCATACCGCGAGAGGATAAAGGGGATGTGGGGCATAGTTGATATGGAGGATTGCATAAACGGAGCCAAGTACCTTGCTGAAAAGGGTAGGATAAACGAAAAATGCGCTATCATCCGTGGAAACTGCGCGGGGGGCTACACCGCACTCTGTGCACTTACCTTCGGAAACTTTTTCAAGGCGGGGGCAAGCTATTACGGCATGAGCGATCTCGAAGCACTTGAAAACGATGACAAGAATAAGTTTGAAATCGGTTATTTGGAAAGACTTGTTGGGCCATATCCGCAAATGCGCGATGTCTACGCAGAGAGGTCCCCCATAAATTCCGTGGATAAGTTATCATGCCCGGTGATATTCTTTCAGGGCACTGAAGACAAGGTAGTCCCACCAGGCAGGACCGAGAAGATGTTCAAGGCAGTCCGTGACAAGGGCCTGAGTACGGCTTATTTGCTATTTAATGAGGAGGGGCATAGTTTCAGGAAGGCCGAAAGCATAAAACGCTCCATAGACACGGAACTTTACTTCTACTCCAAAATATTCGGATTTGAACCGGCAGATCCAATCGAACCCGTGTACATCGAGAACTTAAAAAAAACCATTAAGTGAGTAAGGCTCAACGTCATGTCTGAACACCACAGTGCTATACCTAATATTATATCTGAGAGTGTATCTGGCCGGGGTATAGTTTTTGAGTATAGTTCACATCTCAAACATCCGTCGAAAAGGCGAATTTTGTCGTCGATAAATTTTTGGTGGGGAGCCGGTTCTTCGACGTAAAAGTGCAATTGAGAAACGATGTTTGTCGTCGTGGTTCGATGTTGTTTGATATACATTACTGACTGATGTTAACCATGCATCGTTATCGGCGCTTCCCCGTTGCCGACTGAAACACAAGCTATTTAAGCTTTTTCAGAGATGTTTTGACAGTGAGATCATGGATGGTGGAGGACCGGGAGGAGGCTGAATTTTAGCTGTTGCTTGCTGTAAAATAACTGATTTATCTAGCTTATTTTGACCTTCATAACGAAGTAAGCGCACAGATTACTCATATTCCATCAATTCTTCTTGTGGCCTGATTTTGTATTCACTTATCAATTGTGCGTACTGTTGGGCATGCGCATTGTCAAATCTTCTGTAGAAGAGGCTACCCACTAATACTCCCGTAACCAAAAGCGTGTCCAACTTAACCCCTTTTACCCTGTCGTTCAACCCCTCAATTATATCTTCCAATTCATTCTCTTTGAAAATTGGCGTAATAAACATCATACCATATGGTGTGACTATATCACCTATTGCGGAAAATCTGTTAGCTATACCACCCGTATCCTCAGTTATATACCTGAATAGACCCTCCCTTCGCTCAAGGAATTCCTTGCTGTTGAGTATCTCCATTATGAGTATAGTGTTGTATCTGACTGCTAGATTGTCCATAGTAAGTGTATTCCTCAAAAGAACTTTCTTGTCAGCAATCTCCTCATACGTGTACTTTCTCCTTTCCTTTAGCTTTTCGTATGTATACCTCGCATTGCCTTTGTTTAGATCGTATTTTTTATCTATTTTCGAGAAGCTTGCTTCCCCGCTGCTGTTCAGCTCCCTTAATACTGCGTATTCGCTCTTCAGGAGCTGGCCGCGCGAAGGTCGAGGCGTTTCTTTTGTCCTTTGCCATACTCTGCTCTTGAGCAGTTCGAAAAATTCATCTCTCAATGGCACGTAGCCGTATTTGTCTACATATGTTGTTACCATCCAACTACTCGTATACTTTTTCAACGTCTCGCTGCCATGCAACGTAGTGACAACTTCATTCAGCTTGTCGTCGTCTTCTGCAACCATGTAGAGCATCAAGTCGTATTTACCCGTGGTAATCAATGCTAACTGGATCCTTTGTTCTCTTTCAATCGTTTCTTTCAACTCTTTCGCGTTCGGTTTTTCGTTCTCGAATTTCACGAATGCGACGTAATATGAAAATCCAAGCCAGCGCACAGTTATTGACGTAAGATACCGTATACCGCACTTTTTCTCTAGATTCCTTTTCTTATAGACAGCAGAAGTAGTCGATATGCCTGCTCTTTTCGCAATTACAGATAACGGCATCCTACAGTTCATGCTAAGATTCATCAGAATTTTCCTATCCACCTCTTCCATGATGGGCGGCTTTGCTCCCACTTTGATTTTTTCTGGCAGCTTTACCGTACCGCCGCACGAGATTATCACCGCTTTGGCCACATCAAGATCCTTGGCCGCATTGCGATTCGCCTTCCTCACGAAAGTGCCGTCATCAAGTATCTTGCCCAGGTACTTGGCTACAGATTTGCCTTTCTTCGTTTCCTTGTCCCATACAGTCAGTTGCTTGTAAATGTAATAGCGCCCTCCGCTCACCTGTAGCCGCACGGGAAATGCCATCTCTTTCTTTAGCCTTTCGTATGTCTCGCTTACTCTGTCAGGCATCCTTTGCATATTTATAATTATAATAGATAAATATTAATATCTTATTATCCTACCTAGCTCGATACCACTGGTCGAAGCATACTAATTGATAAATTATTAATGCCATATTCGTAGTATCATCTGCTCATCTACAATAAATATCAGTATAAATATATATACAACTCGATTCATAATACTATGCGGGTGGAAAGGATGTACAGGGGTGGAAGTAACGATTTTCTATGGGTCAGCGCAGGCTCTCCCTCCATAATCACACCATGCTTCCGCAGTACAATCGTCTGCCCTAACGATCAATAAGGTTGTAGAATGGGCGTGAGTGCAAGTATAAAGCATATCTTGGGAAACGACAGGAGCGTTCTCGTGCAGGTGCACACGGACAGCGTGGAAGGCAAGGCGTACTGCAGGGAGAGCGAGGTCGGCAGCTATATATCCGATATGATGGAACTGTCAGCCGGGAGCATGCGCGTCATGATAGATGCGAATTCAAGGAGTTAATCAAGTCACGTTAAGTGGGTGCAAAAAAGGGTGGAAAATTGACAACGAATAGGTTAGCGCAAGCGAGCGGAAAAGGCAAGAAAGGGTTGTGCAGGACCGTATTCCTGCAGCTGAAGGGCGGGAAAGGCGACCTCGCGGAGAGGCTGATGGACATATGGCGCAGGCAGCGCATCCCTCTCTACGACAGCAACGGCGACTGCGTGGCAGAGGTCAGGTTCTACAGGGACAGGAGCGAGCTGAAGGACGCAAAGGACCGGGCACCGCGAGGCATCGGCAGGGCCTTCGTATCGATGGTTGAAGGATGAATAGTAAGGGAGTGCGTACTGCCATGGAACTATACCCAAAACTATATCTGACCGATGTATAGTCTTGTTGAGTATAGCCAGGATTGCCCTAGTCGGCAGGGTGCTATACCTAAAGCATCCCAAGGTCAGCGGTTTACGGCCTGCTTTCCATATCTTTGATTGTGTATATGCCTGGCAAGCCCCAGGCTCGGAGCGAGCGAAGCGAGCGGAGAGCCTGCTGCCCGCGAGCCCACGCGAGCGAGTGCGGAGCGAACGTGATGGCGAGTGCAAGCCAGGCAGCATCCGGCACAAACACCTGCAACGGCAACAGCAGCAACAGCGGCAACAACACCAACAGCAGCATAACCAGCATTAGCAACACCACCAGCTTGAGCAGCATCATGAGCTTGAGCAGCTAAGCGTTGCCTTAGCTGGACAAAGGTAACTCAAGCTTAACCGCAGCAACCCCGCACTGTTACGCTCGGCGCCGTTCTCGGCGCTCAGCGCCTCGGCATGGCGCGCTCGCCCGCATCCGCCTCGCCAAAAACCGCAAAGTCGGATGGGGGGTGGAACTTGCAGATAGATAACAGTTCCGCCCATCCGGCCCGTATTTATTGCGCCTGTCCAGATATTTAGTGCTTTCATGCGACATCCGGAAATGCCCTCTCTGCAGATACACAAGCTATTTAAGCCTTTTCAGAGATGTTTGGACAGGTGAAACTATGGGAGATGGAGGAGGAGCATAAAGCGTATAATACATTCTTAGTACGAGCTGTCATCGTCTTCTTCGTATGGACTCTTATTCTGTATCTGGTTGGTTTGCTTGCTGGTTAGTTTGTTGTACATAAATGTACTCTTTTCTTCTATCTTGTTGTAGCATATGGATCCTATTAAAATATTGGTAACCACGGTAATCTTTAGCTCCACTCCCTTGACTATGGACTTTAGGTCCTCGTCTATCCTATCAAGGTCTCCGTCTTCGTATACCGGCATTATAATTACCTGTCCGTATGGCGTTCCAATATCTCCAAGCAGGGATATTTTGTTGGTTGGAACCCCACGGTCTTCTAGAAGGTATGAGAAATACTTCTCTCTGCTTTTCATATATCTTTTCATGTTCACTTGTTTCATCTGTATTATCACATTGTATTTTATCGGAGCTTTCTGCATGGATATGGTTACCCTGCGAATGGCGCCTTTGGCCACCAGTTCATGGTAAGTGTATTGCGCACTCCCAGAATTGAGCTTGTAATCCTTGTCTATTTCCTTGAATCTTTTCAGACCATCCTTGGTCAACTCCTTAAGCACTGCATACTCTCGGTAGTATATCTGGTCTGCGCCTTTCCTCGGCATCTCTTTTGTCCTGTGCCATATCCTATCTTCAAACAACTCAAAAAACTTATCCCGTAGGGGTATTATACCATGGCCTATCAAAAGATAGGATACATTCCAGTCTGCCGTGTACTTGGATAGACCCTCCTTTTTCCTCAGGTCAAAGATCCAACCCTCTACATTAACAGTATTATCAAAAAGAAGATACATGAAAATGTCAAATTCGCCCCTGCCAAGCATTACTAACTGTATATGAGGGTCATCGCCCAAACTTTTCTTTATCTCTTCTGTTGTTGGTTTTTTATCCCTGAATTTTACTGTTACTATGAACCTATAAAATCCGAAATTGTAAGCGGCATAAGTGTCTAGAGTATACTTTATGTCAAGATCCTTCTCAAGTTTTTTTATCTGATAGGCAACAGTGGAATATGGGATCCCAATCATTGTGCTTATCTCTTCCACAGGAATCCTTGCATCAGTACTCAGTATCTTGATTATCGAATCCTGTATCCTGCTTAAGCGCAGATTTTTCCCTGTCGCCTCATCATGTTGCCGTTTGGCGATATACGCTTCAAGGGTTTCTGTTTTTGTAACCTCTTTCTTGTGATGGGGCGGTGTTAAGATTCCTGCATCATCTATCTTACCCAGATATACGGAGTAGAAATCCTGCTTCTTTAATTGCTTGTTCCATTTTGTGGCCTCTTCGTACAAGTAATAACCGCCATGGATTATTTTGACACTTAAAGAATGCTTACTCCCCTTTCTGAGTGCATTTAGCGTCTCTGCTACCTTTTCAGGAAGTTTTGCCATACATATGCCTTATAATGGGTAATATATATAACTTTCTAATTTATCTATTTAACCATTATACTAATCTGCCATCTATTATATATGGTTAATATGGTTAAATAGTATGAGATTTATTGGAATTTCATACCTGTATTGATATATATAATTAAAAATTCTGAGAGCCTATTTATAAAAGCTTCTTCATAGCATCTACCATGGGTGGGAAGGATATGTATGTGGGTGGAAGTAAGCATTTTTCTAGATTCAGCGCAGGCTCTGTCCAGAGTCTCACCACACTTCCACAGTACAATCCTCTACCCTCATGATTGATAGAGTGGTAGAATGGGCATAGGGACAAGGATAAGAGATATTTTCTTGGGAGAGCGCGGCGATGCGTACCGGTGCTGGATGTGCGGAATGGAGCATGAGAATCCAGTTGCATATCTGTGGCACATAAACGCCTGCGAGTTGGAAAGGACCGGCAGGCCGGTGATGCTGCTTGGCGAGTTAGGAATGCGGGCTGTTTCCGCATCCAGATGATGTCTTCATGTTTGTCATCTTCATCACATTAAGTATATTATGTAGAATAAGTATAAATACTTATCTATGCACCGTGATGAAGACAATTATACAACATCGCCCGACGTGGTTCGATGTTGTTTATACGAGCATTCGCGCTGGCCCATTTCAAACGGACACAAGCTATTTAAGCCTTTTCAGAGATATTTGGACAGGTGAAAATATGGAAGGAGGAGGAACAGGAGGTAACGGATAAAAAGCTAAAGTGCATTCTGCTTATGTAACGTCATCTGTTGATTTGTCAGTAGGCAATCCCCTTATATCTAATTTTATACTACTCTTTTTGGTTTTTGCTACGCCCAAATAATTCGCTTTTTCAACTGGATGCTTCTTGTACTCATCAGCCAACATGCGTTGCTGGCTTGAGTATGCGTTATCAAATAATCTATAACAAAGGCTACCTAAGACTATCTCGCTTGCAACAAGAGCGTATACGTTTGTGCCGCTTATGCTCTTTAATTGCTCGGTGACTTTTTCTAGTAGCCCATCTTGAGTTATCGGCAGTATGAAGAATCCACCATATGGAATGCTCGCATCGCCAACAAGTGCGTATTTGTTTATTTGTGTTCGCCGCTCTATTATGTCTAATAAAAGATTCACTCTGCTCTTTGAAAACTCATCTCTTTTTATAAAATCCATATAGATTATTGCCACATACTTTACCGGAGGTTTCTGCATTGTCAACGTGATGCGTTTTATTGTTTTATTTTCAACTAATCTTTTATAGGTGTAATCTGATCTACCCCTATCAAAATTGCATCTATTGTCTATTTCTGTGAATTCGCACCTACCATCTAAGTTTAGTTCTTTTAGTACGAAATACTCCCTAGGAAGAAGTTGATTTGGCTTAGGTCTCCTGCTCTCTTTGCTTTTTTCCCACACTATTTTCTTCATCATATCAAAAAATTCGTTTCTCAACGGTACGCATCCATATGTTCTGTAAAACGTTGACACGTACCATTTTGCCTTGTTTGCTCTAAAAGCATTATTTTGGAGGTCATATATTTCATTCTGAGATGCCCATCCATAACTATTTGGCATATATTCGGTCCCGGTTACAAAATGAATTATTAGGTCATATCTACCATGAGTTACCATTGCAAGTTGTACTCCAGGAAATTTGCTAAGCTCTCTTTTAATCTCTTCTGCACTCGGAACCTCATCTTCAAATTTTATGGATATCATAAAGCTGGCATAACCTAATTTGTCTACGTCTATCTCTGGAAAATATCTGATGCCGTATTTCTCTTCGATCTTCTTTACGTGATAATCTGTTGTAGCATTGCTAAGACCAACCATCTTGCTTATGAAAGGTATCGACGCGCGGCCGTTCATACTCAATATAGTCAGTATCTTCGTTTCCAATTCGTCGGCAACAGTTTCCTCGATCTGTTCCTCTTTAATCTGCTCGTTTGCACCCCGGACTTTCTCAATTCCGTCCCACGTTATCTTCCCACCTTTGGAAGCGATGAGTGCCTCGGCCTTTCTCAGGTAATCATTCGGTGTGATGCTCTTCTTTTTATATTTCCCATCGCTGGTTATCCGGCCCAAGTACTCAGAATTTGTTTTTGTCTTTTTGGTTAGTCGGTCCCAGACGACCTTCACTTTGTATACGTAATATTTTCCGTATATCCTCTTCAGCGAGACATAGAACGGGTACGTCTTCTTCACTTTCTCGAAAGCAGCAGATATCTGTGGTGGAACGTCTTGCATGTAGTTATATCAAATAAGAGGATATTTATTCCTTTTGTTAAATCCTTAATGTATAACAATTGAAGATTGAGCGCTTAATGATAAATTTATATGTTTTAATGTTTTCGCTTTATCAATACTACCGCCCTGTCTTCTGTATCTAATAAATACCGGATATGACGCGATACTATACGGGTGTGTAGGTTGTACAGGGGTGGAAGTAAGAATTTTCTATGGATTAGCGCAAGCTCGTCCTCCACATTATCACCATGCTTCCGCGGTGCAACCCCCTACCCTTATGATTGATAGGATGGTAGAATGGGCATGGGAACAAGGATAAAGGATATCTTCTTTGGAGGGCACGATAATATGTACCAGTGCTGGATGTGCGGAATGGAGCATGAGAATCCAGTTGCATATCTGTGGCACATAAACGCCTGCGAGTTGGAAAGGACCGGCAGGCCGGTGATGCTGCTTGGCGAGTTAGGAATGCGGGCTGTTTCCGCATCCAGATGATGTCTTCATGTTTGTCAGAATGAGGTAAAGAAAGCAAGAGAAGTGGGTGTGTAATACGGGTGGAAAAGTAACAAGTGTCAGCGCGAGCCATGCTGTTTGGCACCGGTTCTACTTCGGGAATCCAAAGAGCCGTGTCAGCGAGCGCCTTGCAGACAGGCTGCTTGCACTGAAGCGCGTGAAGGCAGTCAACCTGATGGAAAACAAGGGCGTGTTCCTGGCGAAGGTGAAGTTTTTCGTCGGTGCTGAACCCAAGGACGCTACCGCGTACATATCGAAAGGACTGGACGGCGACTACGGAACGGTGATCGAGGGATGAACAGCGAGGGAGTTGCATGCAGTAGGTGCAGAACAGGAAGGCTGGTATGCAAGCGTGTGGTGAACGGCAGGTTCGTGATCGAGGAGTGTGACAGATGCCACAGCGTGTTCGTCAAGTTGCTTGATATAGACCGATTATGATTATGGTGGATTGACATGGGTAAAAAGAGAATAGGCGCGATGTACGGGCTCTATTTCGTAAGGCCAAAAGAGAACGCAGACGCCGGCGGGATCGCAGAGAAGCTGATGATGTTCGAGTCCGTCAAGGAGGTCCTACTGACCGAAGGCGACTGCGGATTCGTGGTCAAGGCCAGGTTCACGGACGGCAAGGAGCCGTTAGATGTCGCTGATTACATCTCAAAGAACATAAGTAGCAGGTACGGCAAGGCCGTGAGCCATTATGAGTATAGGAAATAATATAGGCTATACTCAAGACTATACCTGGAACTATACCAGATTTACATGTAGTTTTGTTGAATACAGTCCACATCTCCAACATCCATCGAAAAGACGAATTTTGTCGTCGATAATTTTCCTGGTGGGGAGCCGGTCCTTCGACGTAAAAGTGTGATTGAGAAACATCGTTGGTCGACGTGGTTCGACGATGTCATTTAGAGGTACTTCTCTATTTCTTTCCACTTCAAATCAGTTTGATTTAGTATCTTCTTCAGGATGCCTTTGCCGAGTTCCATGTTAAGCTGGATCACAGTCGTATGACCATCCGAGTCCTGCAAAACTATATGCCTGCCGCTTCCAGAGCGTGCGTTGTAGCCGTAGTATTTCTGCAGCACCTTTATGAGGAGAGGACTTTTCAGCGGGCGTAACCGCGACATGGATACACCTATGCGCGGATTACCTGAACGCTCAGCTTTCTTATGACACCGTTACCGAAGTTCTTGGCTGCATCTTTTGGATTGTCCAGGATAAGATTTACAACTAGGCTTACCGCATCCTTGAGTTCGCTCTCGAGTTCCTTCAGGGTCTTGGCCTGATCAGCTACATGCAGCTCCGGTATCTCGCCTATGAGATACTTACCTTCCTTGGTTATCTTGGCTTTGAATCCGTACACTTCCATTTCCATCTTTATCACTAATATTGTGCATTTCTGCTTTATATTTCTTATGGTGTGGTACTTTGGCGGTGCAATTGGGAAACGACGGTGTTCGAAGTGGTTCGACGATGTTTGTGTTTCGAGTTAGGAGTCATTACGAAGGAATAAGACTCACTTAAAAAAAACACATATTCAAATATTTTGGATGAATGTGGCCCAACTGCAAACATTATTAAGGTTTTTAAGGCAAATTCTTATGAGGACATGAAAGATGATGCACGAGTGTGGATAAAAGAAGCCGAGGACAATCTCGTGACTGCAAAGCTTCTCTATGAAAGCGAGAGGCTCAAGGACGCATCCTTTTATGCCCAGCAGGTAGCGGAGAAGGCGTTGAAAGCTGCACAGATAGAGAAGTTGAGCCGATTTGACAGGACGCATGACCTCGTGAAGCTCGCCCAAAGCATTAAGGCAACTGCAGAGATAGTTAATTATTGTGCCGATCTTACCGAGTATTACGTGGATACGCGCTATCCAGTAACAAGGTCCGTTTCGGAAGATGAAGCAAAGGACGTGATTGAAAAGTGTGAAGGTGTTTTGGAATGGGTAAGGTCAATCCTCAATTGATAAAAACGATAAAAGGCTTCAAGGAGAGCGTCGCCAAGCCGTACGGAATAGAGCGGATCATACTCTTCGGTTCTTCGGCAAGAGGCGAGGCAAAGAAGGACAGCGATGTGGACCTTCTGGTTGTGATCAGGAAACCCGTAAAGAAGCTGATCAGCAAGCTCCTTTTGGAATGGCACGTATCGCAGGGGATAGACTATCCCGTGGATTTCTTAAGCTACACCAAAAATGAGTTCGAGAGGGAGGCAAAAGGTATCACTTTGGTCAGTGCCGCTCTCAAAGAGGGTTTGGAGATCTAGTAGCACGACGCGAGCCGGTTCTTCGTCGTAAAAGTGCAATTGGGAAACGACGTCGTTCGACGTGGTTCAACATGGTTCGACGATGCCCAAGTCTAAAGGTTGTGGATTACAATAATTTCAGAAGGTATTCTGTTTTGAACACTTTCAGTTCTGGTTTTCCATCATAGTCCGAGTCGTTCGTCCAGATCCCGTCGCATTTCAGCGCCAGGTAGCATGCAACGTATGGTGCATCCTTTACATCATTTTTTATCATCCTTTCGGCTTTGGGAAGTTGCGATTGATACTCGCTTCTGGGTATGGTTTCTATCTCTTGGAACAGTAGGGTTATGAGCAGGTCCAGGTCGTCTTTCGCAAGTCCCGACTTTTGTTTTATTAGATCGAGGTATTTCAGAGTCTCCTCTTTCACGAAATCAGGTGCGACGAACTTGAACTTGTCGCTAAGCAGGATCTCACGCACTTTGCCATTCTTTACCAATGCGGCAATCACCACATTGGCGTCCACGACCAGGATCACGTTATAACCCATGCCTCTTAGCTACGGCTTCGTTTATCTTCGCGCCTATCGCCAACGCGTCCTTTTCGGTCAATTCGCTCTTGGAGAGGATCTTGTCCATGAGCTCCAGCTTCCTCGCCTTGTCCCAGATGGCCTCGCGGGCCACCTCGCTCCATTTTATGTCCTTGTGCCGTTTCATTATCTCAGTGAGCGCTTCCGGCAGGGCCAGTGTCATGTTTGTCATCTTCATCACATTAAGTATATTATGTAGAATAAGTATAAATACTTATCTATGCACCGTGATGAAGACAATTATACAACATCGCCCGACGTGGTTCGATGTTGTTTATACGAGCATTCGCGCTGGCCCATTTCAAACGGACACAAGCTATTTAAGCCTTTTCAGAGATGTTTGGACAGGTGAAGATATGGAAGGACCAGGAGGGTAGTTTAATTAGCTAATTTCTGTAAGATACATCAGTAGTTATTGCATTCTATTCCTGCATTATATATTTTCATTATTGGCGAGTAGTTCTTCTATTGTATCCTCACCTTTCTTGATAACTTGCTTCCTTCTAACTGTTTCATCGTAGTCTACATCGGCTAATGATAGCTCTGTATTGCCCTCCATCCGCAGTGCCCGGTATTGCCTAGACTTTGCGTTGTCAAACTTCCTGTAACATAATGAACCAACGAGCACGTCAGTGACTATGAGAGTTCTAAGTGCCACACCTTTTATCCTCTCCTTGAACTCACTTTCGAATACATCGAGCCTGTTGTTCGGAGTTATCGGCATTATAAACATGACGCCATCAGGGTTTCCTATGTTTCCCATTACAGAATACTTGTTGATAGGCGTACCGTTCTCCTCTATTACATCCATCAGCAGCCTGTCTCTAGTCCGCCTGAAGCCATTGTTGTCAACCACACCCATTATGATTACTGCGTTATATTGCAAAGGTATTTTCTGAAGACTTACTGTCATCCTCTTGAGTATACCTCTCTCAATAAGCTTTTCGTAGATGTATGCGGTTTCTTCCCCGCCCAGCCCGTGTTTCTTGTCCATTTCTGAGAACTTTGCGACACCATTTCTGTTCAATTCCCTTAGTATATTGTACTCCTTGATGGTGAGCTGCCCCTCCAATCTGCGTTGACTTTCCCTGCTCTTTACCCATACTTTTTCTTTCATCAGCTCGAAAAACTGGTCTCTTAATGGAATAAAGTTATAACATATGTCAATGGGAGAGAAATACCATTGTGATATACATGTCTTCAGATGCTCCTTGTACCTCAAATTGAATATGAATTCCGATGCATCGAAATTATCCTTGGCTAAGAAGTATATTATTAAGTCATATTCGCCGTTGGTAGCAAGCACTAGTTGCACCTGGCTTTCGTCCAAAGTGGCCTTCCTTATGTTATCCGCGCTTGGCTTGTCGCCCTCGAATTTCACAAAAGCTATATAGTCAGTGTAGCCAAGCTTCGTAACATCTATTTCAGCAATACCCTTTATGCCATATCTCTCCTTCAGCTGCCTTACTTTGTAGAATGTTGCGGAAGAGTTGATCCCTAGAAACTTCTTTCCGAGAAAAGACAAATCTGCCTTTGCATTCATGCTCAGGATTCTCAATAATTTTATCTCAGACTGGTCGACCAGCGTTTGGATGGCTTGCGGAGCAGTTCCTTGAACGAGCGTCTGTATCGGGATCTTTTTTTTGTTAGAAATCTTCTTTATGAACTTCCCGTTTTCATCTATCCGTCCTAGATACTCGGTAAGCCCCCTCACCTTCTTAGTTTCTTTATCCCAAATTGAGCTCCCTTTGTAGACATAGAACTTTCCGTCTATGATCCTGACGTAAAGGTACGCTTTGTACTCTTTCTTGAGGCGCTCGAGCTCCTTGTTTGCCTCAAAAGGTATCTCTTTCATATATAATATTGTATAGAGCCAGATATTTATACTTTACTAATCTCCTCTATATTCCTAATTATACAGTATATGATATTTGAATAACTGGAAAAATATTAAACAAAAATAGCAATTTTTATAGTTTCTTCAGCTTAAAAACCGAGGCTGCTTATATATACAACAAAGTTCATAATATCATATGGGTGTGTAGGTTGTACAGGGGTGGAAGTAAGAATTTTCTACGGATCAGCGCAAGCTCGTCCTCCACATTATCACCATGCTTCCGCGGTGCAACCCCCTACCCTCATGATTGATGGGGTGGTAGAATGGGCATGGGAACAAGAATAAAAGATATCTTTTTGGGAGGGCACGATAATGCATACCAGTGCTGGATGTGCGGTATGGAGCATGAGAATCCAGTCGCATATCTTTGGCACATTAACGCGTGCGAGCTGGAAAGGACCGGAAGGTCGGTTATGCTGCTTGACGGATCCGGATCCGCGCGGGCTGTTTTAGCGTCCAGATGATATTTTCATGTTTGTCAGGATGATGTAAAAGTAAGCAAATAAGTGGGTGTGTAATACGGGTGGAAAAATAACAAGGGTTAGCGCGAGCCATGCGGTTTGGCACCGTCTCTACTTCGGGAATTCGAAGAGCGGTGTCAGCGAACGTCTTGCGGAAAGGCTCCTTGCCCTAAAGCGCGTGAAGGCAGTCAACTTGATGGAAAACAAGGGCGTGTTCCTGGCGAAGGTGAAGTTTTTCGTCGGTGCTGAACCCAAGGACGCTGCCGCGTACATATCGAAAGGACTGGACGGTGAATACGGTAAGGTGATCGAGGGATGAACGGCGGCGTTGCATGCAGCAGGTGCAGAACAGGAAGGCTGGTGTGCAAGCGGGTGGTGAACGGCAGGTTCGTGATCGAGGAATGCGACAGATGCCACAGCGTGTTCGTCAAGTTGCTTGATATAGACCGATTATGATTATGGTGGATTGACATGGGTAAAAAGAGAATAGGCGCGATGTACGGGCTCTATTTCGTAAGGCCAAAAGAGAACGCAGACGCCGGCGGGATCGCAGAGAAGCTGATGATGTTCGAGTCCGTCAAGGAGGTCCTACTGACCGAAGGCGACTGCGGATTCGTGGTCAAGGCCAGGTTCACGGACGGCAAGGAGCCGTTAGATGTCGCTGATTACATCTCAAAGAACATAAGTAGCAGGTACGGCAAGGCCGTGAGCCATTATGAGTATAGGAAATAATATAAGCTATACTCAAGACTATACCTGGAACTATACCAGATTTACATGTAGTTTTGTTGAATACAGTCCACATCTCCAACATACGTCGAAAAGGCGAATTTTGTCGTCGATAATTTTCCTGGTGGGGAGCCGGAGATTTGAACTCCGATTGTCAGCGCCCAAGGCTGATGGTCTGCCAGGTTAGCGTAGCTCCCCCTTGAGAAGACGTTACAGGATTAGTATTCACGGAAAAGCTAATAAATACCTTCCACCAAAGTAGTAATACAGATAGTGATGCTAATGCTTTTGGATCTCCCCTGGACCGAAAAATACAGACCCAGAGGGCTTTCTGAGGTCATAGGCCAGAAGCTGATCGTCGATCGCCTCAGATCGTTTGTCGAGAGGGGCAACTTCCCAAGCATGATATTCGCGGGACCGGCAGGCATAGGAAAAACCACATGCGCAGTTGCCATGGCAAGGGACCTCTATGGGGACAACCTGGGCAGCGCGATGAAGGAGCTGAACGCAAGCGACGAGCGCGGAATAGACGTGATAAGAGGGGCCGTGAAGGAGTTCGCAAAAACCATATCGGTTGCAAAGGTGCCGATAAAAATAATATTCCTTGATGAGGCTGACGCGCTGACCGCCGACGCGCAGCATGCGCTCAGGAGAACCATGGAGATGTTCGCATCGGAAACAAGGTTCATACTCAGCGCGAACTACGCCAGCAAGATCATAGAGCCGATACAGAGCAGGTGCGTCGTCTTCAGGTTCAGGCCCCTGAGCGAGGAGGATATGGAGAAGTACATAACCAGGATAGCAAAAGGCGAGAACCTTGAGCTTGATGAGAAGGTGATAAGCGCGCTCGTTTATGTGGGAGACGGCGACCTGAGGAAGGTGACGAACGTGCTGCAGAGCGCGGCGATGCAGAACAAGAAGATCACCGAAGCTAGCATATACGACGTCGCAGCAAGGGCAAGGCCGAAGGAGGTCATGGCTATGCTCAGGTCATCGCTCACCGGCGACTTCCTGAGCGCGAGGACCGAGCTGGACAACCTTATGTTCAAGCATGGAATGAGCGCAGAGGACATACTGACTCAGTGCTACAGGGAGGTACAGAACATGGACGTTGACAACGAGACGAAGCTCAGCGCGATAAAGGACATGGGAGAATACAATTTCAGGATAGTAGAAGGTGCGAACGAGCGCATACAGCTGGAGGCGATGCTGGCGGGCTTCGCACTCATCAAGAAGAAGGCCTGATCCTGCAGAAACACGTCGAAAAGGCTTACCAAAAGCTTTTTATATCTTTAATGTATTATAATGTTACTACATTAATAGAGCCTGACGTGATATTATGACGACTAGCAAAAACGGCTTTGATGCCACTGTTTCACAGCTCTGGAAGGACCCCAGCGAGAAGAATTGGGTGGCCTTTTCCAAGGCGCTGAAGGAGAGCAAGATAAGGTACTATAAGACATTCTACGTGAACGACAAGATCAAGAGGCTGAAGGACCTCAAGGAGTCGTACGCGGTGCTGTACGACGGGAAGTACAAGGTGGTCACGAAGGTGCCGGTCTACAAGAAGTCATCCAAGAACAGCATAGAGGGCGCGATGATATACCTGATGGGCCTCCTGAACGCGAACAAGGTGGATTGATATGATAATACAAGACGTCGGAAAACTCGAGGAGAAGAGCATATTCATAATACGCGAGGCGAAGCTGAAGTTCAAGAACATCGCCGCGCTGTGGAGCATGGGCAAGGATTCCACAGCCATGCTTGCGGTAGCGAGGAAGGCCTTCCTTGGCAAGGTACCGTTCCCGGTGATACACATCGACAACGGTCTCGACTTCCCGGAAACTTATGCATTCAGGAAGAAGCTCACCGATGACTGGGGCCTGGACCTCATTGTCGGGAAGACGAAGATAACCCCCGCAGATTGGGGATTGGCCTGCTGCGGAGAGCCAAAGACAGTCGCACTTAAGGAGGTCATGAAAGAGTACGGCTTCGACGCGCTTATGATGGGCATAAGGCGGGACGAGCACTGGATAAGGGCGAAGGAGAGATACTTCAGCCCCAGGAACGAGAACTTCAGGTGGAACTACAAGAACCAGCCTGCCGAGCTTTGGGACGACTATTCATCAAAGATGGACACAAAGGGTCACATAAGAGTGCACCCGATGCTGGACTGGAACGAAGTTGATGTTTGGAGCTACGTCAAGAAGGAGAAGGTCCCGGTGGTGCCGTTGTACTTCTCAAGGAACGGCTACAGGTACAGGAGCCTGGGATGCACGCACTGCACCGTGCCGCTCAAGTCCGAGGCGAAGAACATAGACGAAATAATAAAGGAGCTCGAAGGCACCGAGACTGACGAGAGATCGGGAAGGTCGCAGGACAAGGAAAAAGAGTACGTGATGCAAAAATTGAGGGCTCTCGGATACATGTGATATCATGCTGGTAAAAAGAATCACGCTGCTAGGACACAAGGACCACGGCAAGTCGACGCTGATAGGCAACATGCTTATACTCACGAACCGCATCAATCCCGCGAAGTTGCAGGAAGCGGAGCGGACGAGCGCGCAGATAGGGACAAGGTTCGAGCCAGGCTACATTCTTGACAGCTTCCACGAGGAACGTGAGGGAGGACTGACAATAGACACCACGCGAACGGAAAAGATTCCGTACAATGAGCTCGCCTTCGAGTTCATCGACGTGCCGGGCCACGAGGAGCTGATAAAGAACATGATCAGCGGAGCCTCGCAGGCGGACATCGCAGTGCTGATCGTATCTGCCAAGGCCGATGAAGGCATAAGGGAGCAGACGAAGAGACACCTCTTCGTGGCACGCATGCTGGGCATACACAGACTGGTCGTTGCCGTGAACAAGATGGACCTGGTCAACTACGACCAGAAGAAGTTTGAAGAGATTGAAGGAACGCTTGCAAAATTCATACAGAAAATAGGCTTCTCCAAGGACAAGATATACTTCGTCCCGATCTCTGCTTACATGAAGGACAATCTGATAACGAAGAGCGACAAGATGAAGTGGTACAGCGGCAAGCCGCTGATAGACCTGCTTTACATAAACGCAAAATTGGGAGACACCAAGGCAGGCAAGGATCTTCGGGTCGTGCTGCAGGGATTCCTTGACGGCGAGAACAAGGTAGTGGCGGGGAAGATAGTCAGCGGGGTAATGAAAGTGGGGGACGCGGTGCGCGTCTATCCTTCGGGCTTTGAGAGCAAGATAAAGAGGATAGTCACGAAAGGAAAGAGCGTGAAGATCGCGAAGACCGGAACGAGCGTGGCTTTTGAGCTGGGAGATCCGATCAAGTCGGAGATAAGGGGTTCCGTCTTAGCAGGCAAGGAGAGCGCACCGAAGGTCGGCAATAAGATCAAGGCGCTGATATTTGTAACGCACCCAGGAAGGGAGAACCTGAGGATAAAATTCAACGACATAGACATAGGCTGCAAATCCCTCAAGGTGCTGGAGAGCATCGACACCACCACCGGCGAGAGGAAGAGCGACAACAGGGTCAAGATGCTCGACGCGATGGAAGCGGAAGTCGAACTTGACAGGAAGGTATCGTTCGAGAGCTACGACAAGACCCATGAGCTCGGCAGGTTCATTCTCTACAACAACAATAAGTTCGCGGGCATAGGCACAATCCTCTAATCAGGCGAAGATCGCGGACGTGTAGGCGACAACGCTGGAATAATCCCCTGTCTTGTCTCCCGAATTGATGTACTTCAGTATCGTCCCCTTGCTTGCGCCCTTTTCCTTTGCGAACATCATCGCTACGGTTATCGGGCCGTGCCCGCAGGCGGAATCGTCAAGCGAGTGCAACAGGCTGTTGAACTTGTCGCTGTCGAGGCCCTTCATCGCGTCGTGCAGCTGCACATCCTTCTCGCGCGCGACGTCGCTCTGCTCGTAGTGGTCGAAGTCGGAGCTTGCCACTATCGCTATGTTCCTTTTCAACTGCTCTGCTGCTTTGAATATCGCGCTTGACAGCATCTTGGCGGATTCGAGGCTCTGGTCGCCCATGCATATCATGCACAGCCTCTTTCCGGGCGCCACGGTCTGGAGGAAGGGGAGCTGGACCTCGATTGAATGCTCCTCTGAGTGCGCGTCCTCGTCCATGCTCACGTAATCGGAGAAGCCACATATCGCCTTTGACAGCTCCTTGTCGTTCTCCGAGACGCCCAGAGGGGTCTTCCAGTCTTCGAGCGATACCGATATCGCCTGGCCCATGCCCGTGTGGTTTGGGCCGATCACCACTATCGTGTCCATATCCTTGAGGCGCTTGTTCAGCGACAGGGCTTTGTAGGTGTATCCGGCCGTGCTGCCAGAATAGATGTAGCCAGCATGGGGGGCAACGTAGGAAAGCGCCTCGTTTACGGTTTTGGAGTTCACTTCCGCAGAATTGACATACTCGTTGACCAGCTTCGAGAGCTGTTCCTTGCTCGAAGGGTAGAAACTGCCTGCGAATTTGGGGGCGCGCATGCGGATCAATCATTCCATTATCTTGTTCAGCAGCTTCGCGCCTATCAGCGTGAACACGGCCAGGTAGGCCAGCAGGACGCCGATGTCCAGCCATGCGCCGGCCAGGTTGCCGGTGAGCAGGAGGGCCCTCAGCAAGTTCACTCCGTAGGTCAATGGATTGAAGTAGGATATGACCTGAAGCCACTTGGGCATTATGCTTATCGGGTACAGCGCGTCGCTGGTGAAGAATAGAGGCATCGTTATCAGCTGGCCCAACCCCATGACCCGCTCCCTTGTCTTGAACTGGCTGGCTATCACCATCGAGATGCTGGAGAACAGCGCAGCCATAAGCACTAGCACAGGGAAGATCGCAAGCGTATACAGCAGGTGCGGGTAGAAGGTTATCCCGAGCAGCAGGCACACCACCAGAAGGAGCACGGCCTGCATTATGGCACGCACCCCTGATGAGAGCGCCTTCCCGAGCATGATGGAGACGCGCGATACCGGCGAAACGAGTATCTTGGACAGGGTCCCTGATTCGCGGTCCCACACCATGGTTATGCCGAAGAATATGGATGTGAAGAGCACGGACTGCCCCAGTATTCCTGGAGCCACGAACTGCAGGTAGTTGTATGGCCCGGTCGGTATCAGCTTGTTCACGCTGAACACCTCGCCGAATATCAGGAGCCAGAGGATGGGCTGGACCGTCCTTGTGAGCACCTCGGTCTTGTCGTGACTCAGCTTCCTTACCTCTATCTCTATGATCGCCGACAGTTTGTACAGGCTCTCGTACGGTTTCATCCCACTCGCCTTGCCACCCTTCTCGCTTTGGTTGTAGCGCCCCATTCGCCGCCCTTCTCCTGCATGCTCTTGCCCGTGTACTTGATGAAGACGTCGTCAAGGGTGGGGCTCTTCACCATTGCAGATTTCACGATGACGCCTTTCTTGTAAAGCATGTTTATGTATCTGGGCAGGTCCTCGTCCGGCTCATCGGAAGGTATGGATATGCGGTTGCCAATGAACTTCGCGCCGGGGATCCTGACCTTCTTGTTGCCGCCCACTTCAAGGATGACCATCGACTTTCCAACGGACCTCTTGAGCTCTTCCGGCGTGCCCAGCGCCATTATCTTTCCCTTGCTCATTATCGCGATGCGGTCGCACAGGGCGTCCGCCTCTTCCATGTAGTGTGTGGAGAGCACTATGGTGATGTTCAGCGACTTCTTCCATTTCTTGATGTAGTCCCATATGGCCTTCCGGGCGTAGGGGTCAAGGCCGACCGACGGCTCGTCGAGGAACATTATGCTCGGGGTGTGGACCATCGCCTGTGCCATCTCCAATTTGCGTATCATGCCCCCGGAGTAGGTGTTCGTGAGCCTGTCCTTCGCGTCGAACAGCCCCAGTTCCTTGAGCACCTCGTTTATCTGCTTGCCGACCGCCTCCCCCCTCAGGTAATGCAGCTTTGCCGATAGAAGCACGTTCTCGTACCCGGTGAGCGTGCTGTCCGCGGAGATGTCCTGGGGCACGTACCCTATTATTCCCCGTATCTTTCCGTCCTGCGCGGTCCTACTCAGCCCGTTTATCGAGACATCGCCCTTTGTCGAGCCTATGAGCGTTGTAAGAATTTTCATGACCGTGGACTTTCCGGCGCCGTTGGGGCCGAGAAGCCCGAAGATTTCGTTCTGCCGCACTTCGAAGGATACGTCTGCTACGGCAACCACGCTCTGCTTGTAGACCTTCCTAAGGCCCTTGACCTCGA
Organism: uncultured Microcaldota archaeon; assembly: GCA_963741095.1. Classification (GTDB taxonomy): domain Archaea; phylum Micrarchaeota; class Micrarchaeia; order Micrarchaeales; family Micrarchaeaceae; genus CAIOIN01. The sequence goes on along the minus strand of CAVUGN010000011.1, from coordinate 27,318 downwards.
TGATGTTGTCAGCCAATCAGACACCCGTTTGGAAAACCTCGATAAGCCCCGTGGCTTGCTGGCGTAATTATCCAATACAGGTTAAGTGCGCAGGCTTTTATTCCTTGCTGAATTAGGCGGCAATCGGGGATTAAAATCAGGCCGCTAATTCCTCGGGATTATGTTGGTCGGCCCGGCGGGTCCGCTTCTTTGCTTCTGGATTGCCTCGGTCAGCTTCCTGCCTAATGGGGTCAGTTCTATGATCCATGCTCCGGGATAGTTCGCTCCGCTGAAGTATTTGTACACCAGATTAAACCTGTTGAATGTGTTGAATACCTCCTCGAAGTTTAACTTGCCTGCGTTCATGAGGGTCGACAGCTTGTCGCTTTCGATCATCACCCTCGCCTCTTCGAGAAACAGGTTTTGCTCTGGTTTGTCCAGATTCGCAACCCCGTTTGGCGGCGAAAACCCTTTCTCTTTTATCAAAAGCAGGACCCTTGACTCGGGTGTCGAGCACGCATTGAATGGGTGGAGCGCGATCATCTCTTCGGTTATTATGTCTCGAATCCTTTTGACGTCTTCGCAGGCCCTTGCGGTGAGCTGGCGCGCCTGCTTTTCTATTATTTTTGATGAATTTTGATCCTCGCGGGTGGTTTTGACCAGCCGGGTTATTGAGCTCGCCAGCTCGCGGAGAGAGAATTCCACCTGTTTGTTGAAATTATCGCAAGCGCGCGTCAGGGCGGTGAAGTCGCCTTGATGGTTTTGCTTGGTTACACTCATGTTACCGCTTTCCCTTCTGTTTTATATGATATTTATAGTTTTTGTCCGCGTAAGACGATGGACTATGGCTCTGGGTGATGCTTTGCCGCTGGTTCTTTTCATAGACATGGACTACTTCTTCGCAGCCTGCGAGGAGCTGAGGCACCCCGAATTGAAGGGCAAGCCCTTCGTGGTCGGCAGCGCTCCCGTGAAGAGCAAGGACCGCGGCGTCGTAGAGACCTGCAACTACGAAACCAGGAAGCTCGGGATCCACAGCGCGCTGCCCTACTCGCAGGCGAGGAAGCTGGTGCCGAACCTCGTGTATCTCGAATCGGACGATCGTTACTACATGGAGATCTCGGAGAAGGTTATGAAAACGCTTAAGGACTACGGCTTCAGGACGGAGGTGATAAGCATAGACGAGGCCGCGCTCGACATCGGGGAGATCGACTACGAGAAGGCGGAGGAGCTGGCCAGGGCCGTGAAGGAGAAGATCAACAGCAGCCTGGGCCTGCCCTGCACCTTGGGCATAAGCATCGGCAAGGTCTACGCGAAGATGGTCTGCGACACCGCGAAGCCGAACGGCATAGGCGTGCTGAAGAAAGAGGACCTGAAGGATTTCCTGAAGGACAGGAAGGTTGGCGCGCTGCTGGGGGTCGGCAGGAAGACCGCCGAGAAGCTCGAGAGCATGAAGATAAGAACGATAGGCGAGTTGTCGAAAGTCGACCCGAACGTGCTCATAGACGCATTCGGATCCTTCGGGAAGGAGCTCTTCCTGCTGGCGAACGGCATCGATGAGAGCAGGATAGAGGACAGGTACGACGTTCTGTCCATAGGCAGGGAGATAACCCTAGACCGCTACACGAACGAGATCGGCCGGATAACGGAAGCCCTGGAAAAATTGACAAAAGAGACGGTAGAGGAGGTGAAAAAGCAGCAGATGTGGTTCAAGGGCGTCTCGGTAAAGGTGAGGTATGCGGACCTGACCGAGCGGATAAAGAACAAGAGCCTGAGCAACTATTCCGATTCGTTCGACTTGGCCTACGGCATATCGCAGGAGCTGCTGAAAACGCTGGTAAAGGAGAAACCCGTCAGGAAGGTCGGAGTGAGGGTCTACGCCCTGGAGCTGCGGAAGGGACAGAGAACTATCTTCTGACTTGGGCAAGTAATTAATATTTTGCCAGAGGATATCTGCCGGCGACCCGATGCTCTCAGTTAACGGCCTCAAAGTATCGCTTGACAAGCGCGAGCGCGGATCGGACATTGACTTTATATCGCACGCGCACAGCGACCACACCTCCGCCGCAAAATCTTCGAAGCACGTGCTCGCCAGCGACCAGACCGTACAGCTGATGAAGCAGGTTTACAACCTGGACATAGGAAGCGTGACGGAGAACACGGACATGAGATTGTTGGAATCGGGCCACATGCTGGGCGCCAAGCAGCTGTGCATGGACCTTGCCGATACGAACGAGAGGGTGGTCTACACGGGAGATTTCCAGATGCAGAAGTCCAAGACGACGAAGCCCATAGAGGTCGTCGAAGCCGACTGCGTGATAATGACCTCGGTTTATCCGGATCCGGGCGTGGTGTTCCAGGACAAGTATGAGGTTGGAGCACAGATGCAGGATTGGACCGGAGAAAAGTTGAAGCACGGTATTGTGCTGTTCAGTGCCTACGCTATGGGGAAGTCGCAGGAGCTGATCGCGCTCTTGAACGATGCGGGTATCAAGCCGCTTGTGAGCAGGAAGATACACGGGGTGAATGGAGTCTACCAGAAGAACGGGGTCGAGCTCGACTATGCGCCGGCTTTCGGAGCGGATGGCGATTTCAAGGAGATGATGAACGGGGATTTCGTGGGCATAACGGAGCGGCGGGACGTAGATGTCCTGGCGCACGAGCTGTCCGTGGCGCACAACAAGACCGTGTTCACGGCGGTCGCGACCGGCTTTGCGAACGTGTTCAGGTTCAGGACCGACGCGCAGTTCGGGCTAAGCGACCATGCGGACTTCTCACAGAGCGTCGATTACATAGAGGCGGCAAAGGCGAAGAGGGTGTTTGCGTACGGCAGCAACTGCGAAAGGTTCGTCCAGAACCTCTGCAAAAAAGGCTACGATGCGCATGACTTCTCCGAATACGTCAAAATGGGTGTTACCCCATGAGAATTTTCCTTGTAAGGCATGCGGAGAGCAAAGCAAATGTCATAAATGCCAATGGCGGCAAGGAAGTAGAGCTCTCAGACAATGGCATTAAACAGGCCGAGACCATAGCCAAAAGATTCGAAGGAATGGATATCGATGTGGTGTTTTGCAGCAGGTACAAACGCGCCATGCAGACCGCCAGGATAATGAACAGGGTCATCGGGAAACGGATTGTCTACAAGGAGTTGATCGGGGAATGGAGATTGCCTTCGAAAACGTTTGGAATAAAATTGAGCAGTAAAAAAAGATCAGAGATGTGGGACACTATTTACAAGAACGCCAATAACACCGAGTGGCACTATTCCGATGCGGAAAACGTATCTGAGGTGATGGGAAGGGCGAAGAAGTTTTTGACTTACATGAGATCAAGAAAGGAAGAATCGATGTTGGTCGTAACGCACGGCGCGTTCATCGGCGTGCTGTTGGGGGTATGCCTATTTGGAGAGGAGGTTACTATTGGCGAGCTTCGCAAAACCACAAGGTTTTTCAGGACTATGAACACCGGAATCACCGAATTGATGATGGATGAGACCGGCTTCATAAAGCTGGTCACCTTCAACGATTACGCCCATCTTCAGTAAGCGCCTTGGCCAGATGTTCGCCGTGTCGATGTCAGAGAAATTCCTGCCTTTAGACGGAAATGCGATGCCATACGCGCCTCGTTGCTCATGATTTTATCATTTTCTTTTTGTATAGGTAGGCTATTGCGCTCGTCACCCAAGCGATTATCAATCCAACCCCAACTCCCCTGAAGTACATGTTTCCTATGGCGTATCCCAGTGAAATGAATATCACGCTCAGAACTAACTCAAGCAGTATGAGCGCCGTATCCAAATGATGTGCCAGGATGTTTTTTCTCCAATTCTCCATGTTTTCCACCTTTTTATAATAATGTTCCGCCACTGCTTAAATACCCGCTCATTTTGGAGGTTCTTTGTTATTCGGCGCTTTTTTGACATGATTGCACGATGGCAACGCATAAATAATTAAATTCCCAATAGTTGTCTGGTGATTTAATGGCAATGGAAGAGAGGTCATCATCAAAGATAAAAGTAGTGGTTATAAGGTGCATGGACCGGAGGCTGAACGAAGAGATGTGGCAGAATAAGGACATGAAGAAATTGCTCGAAAAATATGACAGCGGCGAAGTTATGGTGATCGGCAACGCCGGCGGGGACGTCGAGCGGTTTGAAGGCGGTCTGAAGCAGATGCTTGTAGAGAATCCTAACATCGAATTGGTAGTGTCCCTTGGTCACGGCAAGAAGTGCGGAGGGATGAACATACTTTTCTCGATGTTTCATGACGAGCATGGCGATGCGAGGCTTTTGAAGGCTTATGGCGAAGGCTTCCTGAAGCTCATAGGGATAGCTAGGAAAGCGAAGGACAGGAAGGAGCTGGAAGAGGTCGAAAACCCCAGGGCGCAGGTCAAGATGATAGAGGATATCATTGAAATTCTAAAAAAGGAGGATCCGGAATTCGGGGAAAGACTGAAGGATAGAAGGATATCCGTAAAGCCAGTTGTGGCGTTGAAAGACGATGGGGAGGAGAAGGAGGCCAAACCGGCCCACGCAGAGCACGACGAGAAGCACTTTGTCTTCGTGACCAACGAGACCGTAAGCGATTACAACGCGCTGGCAAAAAAATACAATCTAGATCTGAAGAACACGTACATCATACAGTATTACAAAAACATAAATGAGGTCAAAAAGGACATAAAAATAGCGGTGGACGAACTCAAGTGCAGCGTGATAGTGTCGAAAGGCTTCGCGGACCTCAACGCCTTGAATAGGATTATACCCGGAGTTGTTGTAACCGAGCTCTCACAAAGCAGGGTCAGGTCTGCTAATTGATGGTGCCAAAATGTGCCAAGCAACCGTTGGTAGGGTGACAAGCGTTGGCAAGGGCAGCATAACCATCGAATACAACGGGGAAAAGAAGACGCTCGACGCAAAGCTCGTCAAGGTCGAGAAAGGAGATTACGTGCTCTTTTCAGCAGGTATTGCGATAGAGAAGATGGATAAGGACGAAGCTGAAGAGATGATGGGAGGGTGCGGATGCAGATAGATGAGGATAGCCGGTTGCTGTTCCTGAAGTACGCGCTGCCCTGCTCGAACGATCTCATCAACAATAGGATTACTACACAGGAACGCATCGACAGCCTCATGAAGCTCGTGTCCGAGGATAGGCTTCCTGAAGAGGGCGCGGAGAACATATTCAAGGTCGGAATTGCGATGTGCACGATCATAGCGATGAAATCGGGCAAGAAAACGATAGACGCGGATGTGATAAGGCAGTATTTCCTGATGGAGCACAACAAGGCGGTCGATGAGCAGTTCAAGATCAGGAAGGATTTCGACCCTGTCGAATGCAAGACTTATGCGGGCAAGGTTGTCGAAATTAAAGCCAATTCCGCGTTGGTCAGTACGCCAATCGGTGTAAAAAGATGCAGAACCGACTTCGCCAGGGGCTTGAAGGAAGGCGACAATGTCGCGGTCCATTCCGGATTTGCAGTTGAGCGGATATCGGACTCTATCGCCAACAGAATGAATGAGATAAGGGCAGCCGATCTGGCTGCCAAAGGGGATTGCCCAAAATCAGCAAGGACAAGAGTGGTGAACTGAAAAACCGCAAGGTGCTAGTTTTCGGGAACCCGATGGTCGAAAAGGACAGTCTGCCTCTGAAATTGATTGGAAGGCTGAGGCAAGAATTCAAGGACATCGAGTTCAAGGAGTTCGATCCGAACGAGAACCTCGAGAAGGAGGGCAGGGATCTCGTGATAATAGACAGCGTTGAGGGCATTGACAAGGTCGTCTTGATAAAGGAGATAGATGCGATAAAGACCCAGAAGGTCTACACGATGCACGATTTCGATTTGGGTTACAGCCTCAAGCTCCTCAAGAAGCTGAAATTGCTTGACAGCGTAATGATATTCGGGGTGCCAATGAGGATGGGTGAGAGGGAGGCCCTGAAGCAGCTCAAGGAGGCTATCTCCGCCAATTTGTCTTGAGGGAGGGTATCGTGTCAAATCGCAAAAAACAGGTAATCTCTGTTTTATCTATAGTGCTAATCTTTGTGATATTTGCGTTCGCTTTGACAATTGTTCTTGCCGCATACAGAATTGGCGGGATACGGTGGGATTTTGTTGCGGAGGTGCTCTACGCTAAATCCTTGCTTACCGCAAAATTTTATTCTGCGTTTTTTAATGGGAACCTTGGTAATGCCATAAGCTATGAAAATTCATTTTATTTCGAAACTCTTAGGCCCCCTTTGATAGGCGTTCTGATGCTACCGTTTATGGCATTGGGCACTGGCATCGGCGTACCCCTTTATCTAACGTTTGCGCTTCTTCTGCTTTTAGCGTCCCTTCTTTATCTGTCGAAAAGTACCAAGACTGATCCACTTTTGATTACTTTGTTATTCTTTACGCCGTGTGTGATATTCTTCTTCTTGATGTTGAACGGTGCAGAAATTGTATCCATGAGTTTTCTACTCGTCTTTATAGGACTTGTATTCAAAAAAAGATGGGAGTCAGGAATTTTCTTGGCAATCGCGGGCTTGGCGAAATACGATTCGCTGATATTTCTGTTGTTGCTCCTGGTGATGCCCGATAAGGTAAGGAAAAAGGCGTTTGTCGCGTTCATGATGATCACACTGCCATGGTTGATTTTCAACACCATAACCTTTCACAATCCCGTATGGAGCTATTTGACATCCATAAACTCGTTCTCTGGAGACGCCCAGGGGCTTTTCTCTATTTCCATAATCGTAGAGTCGTTGAAATTGGTTTTGCCCTATCTACTGCCGGCTTTTCTGATTTTTATGATTGCTCTGTTAGCCAGGCATCTGTACAATAAAAAGAAGGATGGTATAACAAACAGGATAAAGATTAATTATAGGTATAAGGTTGTCTTTGCTTCGCTTCTTGTCGGTTCGTTTGGCTGGCTTTTGACTGCAGTTTCCGGTTCCATCAACGATTTGCCTAGAGAGGCTTATCTGGTATACTTGGGAATTGCTTTGGCTCTGATTATAGCCATCACCGATCTATCGGACATTAAGGTGGGATTGCCCTTCGGTAAAGACTTACACGCATATCTTGCAGTCTTGTTGTTTCTTATCACGGTTGGCATGCTGGTTTATGCATATAATTCTCTGTACACAGACCATGGTTTTGGGGCTTACGGCTCCACAAATCCCATCTATAAAACGGTGGCCAACAGTCTTGCCTCGCAAGGGCTTGGCGGTTGTGATGTCGTATCGAATGATTGGGTGTATCTGATTTATGCTGGCATAAAGGCCCATTCGCCTTACTATTACAATTCAAGCATAGAGCATTACCCGATCGTATTCTTTACGGACATGGGCTCAAACAATTCCCCAATAAACTTCAATAATGTGACAAGGACGGTAAACTTTACGAACTTCTATATAGCGTTCCCTAAAAACTACACTTGCAATTAGTTTGATTAGGGATTTGACAGGTCAAGCAGTTTGGGTGGAATCAAGTCGCAATCAGGTTTGCGGTCGCGCGTGCTCCTTCCTCGCCTGAGACAACTAGTCGATAAGTGTCACCAGCCACCGATTCGATGGTAACGTGCCCGAAGCCATAGGATATCGGACCGTTGAAGGTGAAGGTCGTGCTGGAGCCGGAGTTTAGATTGTATCCGCCGAGTCCGTTGTTTTGCTGGAGGATGTTGTCCACCCCTATTCTAGTGCGCGGCAGGACCAAGGTTCCGTTGTCCGCGATAAGGAAGTTCAGCACTTTCAATGACTGCGAAACGATGCCAACGCTGAGTGCGCCTTGAACTTCGAAATTGTTATGCGGGGTCGTGTTGGTAGACTCATTTTGCCAGGTTCCGATGCCACCCATTCCAAAAACTTCTGAGCCGCCTATGCCCAAGCCGAATCGCCCCCTTACGATTGAATTGAATTCATTGAAAGGTATTGTATGCACGCTCTCATTGCCAAACACAATCAGGTTATGCAACATGACGCTCTGGTTGGAGTTGTCCTTCACCGTAATGCTAAGGCTAGTAGAATTTCCAAGCGTTGATAGCGATGCCGACGTTATGGTTATATTAGGACGAATGCTATCGATCCTTGCCCTTTCCAGATTGTCTAGATCGACTTTCTCTCCGATCCGTGAGTTCACATGCGCGTGCAATGTGGCATTTGCCACCACAATGCCCCTTGCTGAAGGGACAAGCGCGAATTCGGTCGAAGAGTTGCCGTATATGGTGATAATCGTTGGTGAGAAGTCAATGATCACGCCAGTGGTCGAATTAAGCTTGTTCCGGCCGACTATGTACACCGTGAAATCGCGATTAGGCACGATCACGTTAGTTGTGGTTCCATTGATGGTTATTGAAGCCGAGAAAATACTAAAGCGCACCTCATTTATTGTTGCATTTTTCATTGCCGCAGGCACGACTGCTACCCCCATAAGTTGGCTGGAGTTTGTTGCCGCAAGCAGGTTGATGGAACCGCTTCCGTTGGGCGCCATAACCAATCCTGAACCAGCCGACCCGTTGATATTCACTTCTAACAAGGAATAATTTATTATGAGCGCGCTAGTTTCTGCAGGGACCGAGGGTGGATCCGTAAGGAATATCGGTTGGTAGTTGATGGTATTTGCACTTGATGAACCGGTGTGCAGGTACAAAAACCCAATCGCAGCCAGAACAGCCAATACGAATATGCCGACCACTATTTTACCGACATTCTTCATCCCACCAGCCCCTTGTGTATCTCAAGCAGTTTATTAAAATGTTCCGACACTGGCTCATCTCGCCATTCTAGCATGGCTGGCTCGAGAGGATATGAGAGGATTGTATAGGTTGGGAAGAGGGCTCGGCGTGGTGACGCAGCTGGGCTTCGACCAATAAGCTTCATTAGAGATTCTGTATTTCTGGATAGCGTTTACACCTTTGACTCCAAAGGGGATAAGTTCTAATCATTTCCAGTTTATCTTGAGGAAGTGGCTCGCGCAGCTCATGCAGGGGTCGTAGGCCCTTATCAGCTTCTCTATCTCGTACTCGATTTGCTTTCTGTCCTTGTCCATGTTCTCCTGCACCATCTGTATGATGCTCTTCTCCATGCCTATCTGGTTCTGCTGCGTCGGGACTATTATGTTGCCGTACTTCACCTTGCCCGCGCCGTCTATCGAGAGCATGTAGTACAAAAGGCCTCTTGGGGCCTCGATCAGGCCGATGCCCTCTCCTGCCTTTACAACAGGGGTCGCGTTCTGCTCCTCCTTGAACTCGCTCGATTCTAGAAGTTCTATTGAATGGTCTATGCAGTGCACTATCTCTATCGCCTGCGCCAGGTTGTTGTGGTACACGTTCTTCGACGGGAAAACGTTCAGGAACTTTGAAACATCTGTCTTCGTGTCTGCGTGCAGGTTCGCCCTGTTTATGTTCATCCTTGCAAGCGCCCCGGTCAGGAACTCCTTGCCCTCGAAGTCGTAGCCCATCGCCTCCGAGTAGGGTATGACGATATTCTCCAGGTAGTCGCGATACCGTTTTTCGGTTATGTGGTATCCGCTCCCGTCAATCACGTCTCCGCCAATGAATGAGTAGTCTTCGGTTGCCAGCGCGGCGAAGTTGGTGTCGCGCTCGATCTTGAATGTGGAATTGTAGAAGAGGCCTATGAAATCAAGCGCGTACCCCCTTACCGATTTTAGTTCGTCCACGACTTTCTTGACGTCCTCTTTGGCGGGTATGTGCGAGAACCTTCCAACTTCAGCATAGGTTGCATGGACTGCGCGCCCCGCGATGGCCTTGGACATGTTGTTTCCGGCGCTCTTGATCGCGAACGCCCTTCGGATTAGCTCGTTCTGCGACTCGTCGAAATCCAGCACGGAATCCTTGTTGAAAAGGTCGGGCAGGCAGAACAGGAACAGATGCAGGGAATGGTCGCGTATCATCATGCCGTACATCGACAGCTTCCTCAACAGCAGGGTTTGGTCCGATGGGGTGTAGCCGATCGCATCCTCAACAGCCTCGGAGCAGCACGTGAGGTGCGCTATGCTGCAGGTCCCGCATATCCTTGAGGTCATGAGCGGAAGCGAGAGCGCGGGCTTGCCGCGTATCGCCTCGGTGTAGAAGCGCTTGCTTTCCGTTATCTCAAGCCTTGCGTACTTTACCTTGTCGTTCTCTATCTTTATGTCGAGACTGCCGTGTCCCTCTATCTTGCTCAGATTGTCAAGGCGTATCTCTTCATCCCTGTGCATTTATAACACCAAATTCCCTCAGGTACTTGTCAAGCACGCTCAGGAATGCCTCTTCCGCCATCGGGCACCCTTGGACCGCGTCGTCTATGGTTACCACGTCCTTGACCGCCCTTACCTTGTCAGTCTGCTTGAACCTTTCTATCAGGAATTCTATCTCCTTCCTCAGTTCGGCATCGAAAAGGTTCCTCTGCGCAGCGGGCATGCCATTGACCGCGCAGGAGCCTATCGCGACCAGCTTCTTTGAGTTCTTTCTTATCATCAACAGCCTCCTGGCGTCCTTTTCGGTTGTTATGGCCCCCTCCACGAAGGCGACGTCAAGGTCCTTTATCTTGTTGTTCCTTTTCAGCGCTCTTGCGTAGCGTATGTCAAGGAGCTCCTTCCACTTGAAGAAGTTTTCGTTCATCAGCTCTATCCATATCATCGTGCTGTCTTCGCAGCAGGTGAAGGAGAACCACCCGATCCTGAGTTTTTTCGTCATGCCGGATTACCGTTTATTATGATGGGCTCGCGGAGATTTGAACTCCGGACCTCCCGATTATCAGTCGAGCGCTCCAACCAGGCTAAGCTACGAGCCCCACTAAATCATGAATTTGAACCTTTTTATCACTATCCTATTCGAGCAGCGATCTTGCGTGGCTCCTTCCGCCGACTTCGCTTATCCTTATTATTTCCGTGAATAGGCGCTTGGCCTCGGAAGGCCCGTTCACGCTCACGCAGTCGACGCCGGCCTCTTTTACCGGATAGTCGTTGCCGCCCTTGAACAGCGCGTCGCCCACGAACAGCATCTCGCTTATCTTGTAGTCCAGGTGTTCGCTTATCTTCTTTATTCCGTACGCCTTGTCTATTCCTCTCTTTGTAACGTCTATCGATGTCGAGCCGCCTATCCTGATCTCCAGATCTGGTATCAGCTCTTTCATGCAATTGACTATCGCGTTCCTCTTCTTGGTGTCTGGATCCCAGGCCTTTTTCAGCGTGAGGGGCGCTTTTTGCCCGAACGCGGAGAAGGTGATCTGCGTGCCTCGGTCTTCTATGAGATCCCCGTGCAGCGTTTCCGGCCTCTTGAAGCCAGTCTTCTTGAGCGCGACATCGAAAGCGTTGAATATCCTGCTTTTCTCATCGCTCGACAGGTCTTCCGAGTAGATCTGTTTCCACGTTCCATTCTTGTGCATGTAGAACGTGGTGGCGCAGGTCGGAAAAAGGTACAGCCGCGATATCAGGTCCTCGGGGCATGATAGGTTTTTGACGAACTGTATCTGGAATTGAGAGTACGCACCGCCGCTTATCACCGCGAACGCCTTGTATTTCAGGAGCTTCACGATGATGTCCGACATCTCTTTGTCCATGTCGCTCTTGCTCTCGGCTAGGGTGCCGTCGAGATCGGCTATGATTATTTTTTTTGAAAGGATGTCTAGATCCCTGTATTCTTCCATGATATCTTTCCCTAGTGGGCATGACTGCGTCTTGCCGATTAAATTTAAGCGTACGATACTTTAAAATCCATTCTGTTTCATCGATGTTGCGGATGAGCGGCGCGAACGGATTTTGCCATCAATACTGCAGCTCGACTATCCTGCCCCCGGGGGTCTCCTCCTTGAAGACCTGGGTCTCGAACTTGTAGAGGTTTACGTTGGGTTGCAGCCAGTAGTTGGCGGGAATCCCTCCTTTTACGCACACCTCGTTCAGGAACTGCTCCTCGTCCCATTTCTGCTCCACCGCGACTATCGGCAGCAAAAGGCCGCTATAATGGCCGTACTCAACAATCAGCCCGTCTCGGCCGATCTTTATGCTCTTCTTTCGCTCCGCGGCTCCGCCCTTTATCGGAACCGGCTCTGAGAGTATGCTGACGCTGATCAGGATATCGTCCAGCTCCGCCTTTGACACGGGCACGAACCTTGGATCCTCGAAGGCTGCGGCGATCGATGCCTCGACCACGCTCTCGCTTATAGGCGATCCTCCTCTTGGAAAGCCTATGCAGCCGCGCAGCTCTCCGGTCTGGTAATTCTCCAGAGTGACGAATATCCCGTACTTCTCCACGAACTTCGAGGTGCTCTTGGTCACCACGCTGTTCTCGAAGTTCCTTGTGGTGAGGTAGAGCTCGATGCTGCCCCTTGCTGCCTTCACCAGCTCCGTGCCGTCATCCACGCCGTATATGTGCATCGGCCCACTGCTATCGAAATCTCAGGTCAATTATAAATATCTGCAGGTAATTATGTTCTGGGTGCGAACTTGCAAGGCATGATTACATTATACACCGACGGGGCTGCGAGAGGCAATCCGGGGCCAAGCGCTTCTGGGTACATGGCCCACAGGGACGGCAAGGTCGTTTCAAAGCATTTCTCCTACAACGGGGTCGAGACTAACAACTACGCAGAGTACAGGGCGGTGATATTGGCGCTGGAATGGTGTAGGGACAGCCTGAAGGATCCGAAGGAGACGGACATAAGGCTGTACTCGGACAGCGAACTGGTGATAAGGCAGATAAACGGCAGGTACAAGGTCAAATCCGGCAAGCTCATGGAGATGAACGGGATCGTGAGAACGCTTGCGTCGCATTTCAAGAAACTGGAATTTGTTAACACGAGAAGGGAGGACAAGGGCATAGTCCAGGTGGACAAACAGCTCAACGCCCTTCTCGACAGGATGGAGAAGATGGGCGTCCAAGAAAGGTATAAATTAGACAACGGTCAGACTATTATAAAGGTCGACTGACTTATGGCGGACGCGGCGGAACCGAAGGAGACCCAGGAGCCGGGCAAGTCCAGCGTAGGCTGGGTGGTCAATCCCGAGGCGAAGGAGCACTGGAAAGCGGGCAACTCATTCTTCGAGGAGAGCAAGTTCGCGGATGCCGTGAAGGAGTACACCACAGCCATAGGGATAGACAAGAATTACGCTGACGCTTATTTCAACAGGGCCCTGACCGAAAGGGTCATGAACAACTTCTCCGCGGCGAGGGACGACCTTGAGGTGGTCCTGAAGCTGCAGCCGGCCAGCGCGGACGCGCCGCTGCTCATAGGGGACATGGCCGAAGGCGCGAAGGACTACGTCGAGGCGAAGCGCTGGTATGAGAAATCCTTGTCGAACAAGCCGGACTACGTCGAGGCGAAAAACAGACTGGAGCGCATAGACTCGCTCATACACGCCGAGGCGATGGGCGTCAAGGAGGAAACGAGCATGAAGGAGGCTGGCGAGGAGAAGATAGAGGAGGGCCAGATAAAGAAATTATCGTTCTACAAGTCCAAGGTCAAGTTCGATTCGGTGATAGGGCTTGACAAGACGAAGAAGTTCCTTCAGGACAACATAATACTTGCGATAAAGGAGCCTGCGCTCTTCAAGAAGTACGGCAAGAAGCTTGGGGTCGGTCTTTTGCTGTACGGCCCGCCCGGAGTCGGAAAAACCCACATAGTCAATGCGATAGCAGGAGAGGCGCAGGCAAACGTGATCATAGCAAGGATAAACCAGATCATAGACATGTACACGGGCAACACCGAGAAGAACCTGCACGCGATATTCGAGCAGGCGAGGAAGAGCACGCCCTGCATCATATTCTTCGACGAGCTCGATGCGCTCGGAGTCAAGAGAGGCGGAGGAGGCGGTGGCGAAGGCGGAGAGAGCCAGGCGATGAGGCTTGCGGTCAACCAGTTCCTGGTCGAGATGAATGGCGTCGAATCGAACCCTGAGGGCATATACGTCATAGGCGCGACGAACCAGCCGTGGGACATAGACCCTGCGCTCAAGAGGTCGGGAAGGTTCGGCGACAGCGTGTACCTTTCGCCGCCGAAATACAAGCACAGGAAGGCGATGTTCGAGTACTACACCAGAAACAAGCCGAGGGGCCACATGGGCTACGGCAGGCTTGCCAGGGCGACAGCGGGTTATTCGCCGGCGGACATAGAGCGCGCGGTCGACAGAGCTGCGATGCGCCCGCTGCTTCATGAGTACGAGACCAAGAAGGGCAGGAAGCTGACGATGGGGGACGTGCTCGCCACGCTGAAGGACAAGGACTTCGGCGGCAGCAGCCTCGACGAATGGTACTCGATGGTGAAGAAGGACGTCATAAGCAAGACGGAAACGCAGATAGTTGACGGCAAGAAGCAGGAGATAGTCAAGGAGGGCAAGCTCGACGCGCAGGAGAAAGTGATCTACAAGTCGATGGTAAACGACATAAAGAAGAACACAAGCGCGTGGAGGATCCAATTGAAGAAGATAATGCGATGGTGGGCGCTCAACGTCTTCTGAGATCTTTTACAGCAGCCTATCTTCTCAAAAATTTGGTGATCGTATTCTGGAATTCTGTCAATGAGTCCACTACGAAGTCTGGATTTTCATCTACTAGCCTTTCCTTAGTATGATAGCCGGTAGCCACGCCGACAGAATGCACTCCGGCTTTCTTTGCTGCCCGGATGTCGTAAACAGTATCACCAAGATATATGGCATCGGTGGGTTTTTCGCCTATTCCGAGGCAGACCCTCAAAAGCCCGCTCGTTTTGTCGTTAACATTCCCCAGGAATGACCGTATGTAGCCCTTTACGCCGTACTCCAAAGCCTCGTCCATAAGATGCTCGCTCGGATGGCTGCTTATGACGACCACGGGAAATCCGATGTCGAATAGGAATTTCAGTACCGTCTTCGAATCAGGGTACGCTTTAGGATTCAGCCCTTCGCTTTTCACTTTCGCATAGGCGCTCCTGTACTCATCGAAGAGCGTTTTCGGATCACCAGTGATTCCATGCTTTGCAAAAGATTCTATTGGCGTCAGCGTCGTCTCTGGCAGCCATTTTTCGAAAGGGACGCGGGTTTTCCCATGCGCTTCAAACAACCGCATGTTCGATTCGTACACCGGCCGCCTGTCGTCGCTTATCACACCGCTCCAGTCGGAAGCAATAAGGCGCACATTATGCACGCGCTCATTTTGAGTCCGAAGTGTGAAGGCCATGTTCATTGAATCGGGGTAAATAATACTTATAATTATGCTTCATCTTCAGCAGGATTAGGGAATGATATGTTTTGACTGGGCCTTTGATAAGCGATTTAGCGTTCTGATTGAAGCCGCTACAGATTTTTTTACTTTTAAGTACAATATAACGTCTTGGCTTGCAGATTTCATTACAGAATTTATTAGTACATTCTGCTGTTTTGACCATACGTCGTTCGGCGCGTGTTTAACGTAGTCTGCCCAAAATCGGACAAAATTTAGCCTTTCTTTTGTATCACGTTTAGAGCATTCCATATTCTATCATCATTTCTTTTACTTTCAGTTTATTTGCGATATTTTCCATTAGTTTTTTGTCAAGTTTTTCTTTGAACAGTTCATATATGTGTGTTGCATCCTCTATATCCTTTTCGCTCCCCAAGTATATTTTGAAAGGTATTTGTATCTCCAGGGGGGACATCAGTAGCTTGTGATTATTCAAGGTAACTTTAAGCGGGTTGTTCAAAGATAGGAAATCTATGTCTTTTTTTGCAAACTTAACTTCAAAATTTGGTACTGCATCGCCCTTTTTTGCTATTCTAATAGACAGTGCGCTGTTGAGCATATCGAATGCGTCTTCGCATGAATCTGAATTTATTACCCAATAGTTGTGTTTTTCTAGCAAATTGAAGAACTCAGTAAAAGGCCACATATCCACTTTTTCTATAAAAAGATCTATGTCTTCAGTTGTTCTGGTTCTGCCTAAAAGGATTGCCACATAACCGCTAACTAGCACATACTTGATCTTGGAAAGAGTCAGAAGGCTTACAAAATCTAGTACGAGCTTATCTAACTCAGAGAGCACTTTATCGAACTTTAAATTTTTACTATCAAATTCGAATTCCATCAAATTACCGCAATATGGGTTAGTACAATTCTGTTCCCGTCTTAGCGTAAATGGGCCTTAGCCGGGAGTCGGACCCGGGCTAGAAGATCCACAGTCTTCCGTGCGAGCCGTTACACCACTAAGGCCATGCTTATATAATGCAGGACAACCCTTTTAATTCTTAACCGACTTGCACCACGGCGTAGACCTTTGGCATTGATTTTGTGCTTATCAGTATGGTGCCGTTCGAGACATTCATGTTCACACCGTCGATGTTGGCGCTGGTGCACAGCGAATTGAGCCAATCGGGGTATGCCATGCTGTTGCTTTGGGTCTGCGTGCTTTCTATGATATTTTTGAACATCTCTATCTTTTGTATGTTTGAGTAGGAGTTGAAGTCGTTAGAGAAACTAGCCGTCATCGAAGTTTTTTGCGACAAGTTTGCCACAAGTAACGCTGAAAAAAGCAGAGTAAGGCCCAGAAGCATGCCGTAGAATCCCATTCAGGCACCGCATGCGTACACGCATGCTATCGAGTACGAACCTGCTTTTTCCACGGGGAAGCATCCGCGCACGGATCTCCTGCAAAGGAGTTTGTTTCCGTATTGAATGGTCGAGTTGCCTGCGTTGAATTCGACATAGCCCATGCCGTACACAGACTTCATTGATTTGATAAAGTTGGACTCGCAGGTGTAATTTCCGAAAGCGAAGCATGACGATATGGTGCTATTCTTGTAGAACGCGTTGGTGAAATCGTAGAGCAGGTTGCCGTAGTTGAAGTTGTACGCACCGGTGGTCAGCGGCGAGGCGTAAAGCGTGCCAGCGAGCAACGACACCAGCGTCGAGAGCACCAGCGACGAGAGGAACACTTCGAACAATGCAATCTGGCCTTTCATGCACATCTACCTTATGTTTATCGTCGAACCTTGCAGGACTATGGACTGGTTGAGACTCTTTGAAGAAGATATGCTAGCATTTATGGTGTAGTAAAGTCCGGAGACGGGATCGCAGGAGTAGTAGCTCTGGTTGTGCTCCGTCATTATGCGGCACTGTGCATCCTTCGCGGACGGCGCGGCCATTAGATTCGAGGCGCCGGAGTTCAAATAGCTTATGTCCTGCGTCGCTGTGCCCGGATCGGCGCCGGTGCCGTAGTAGTTCAGGAAGGCCTCAAGGCCGTTCAGGTATTGAAGATAGTTGTCGTAGTAGCTTATGTTGATCGGCCGAGTGTTGCCCGAGGTGTTGAGGACCACATAATCGTTGTACTGCTGAGAGCCTACGCCGCTCACCTCGCTGACAATCACATTTCCTTCGGCCATGCCGCTGCTGTCGTAAAGCTGCGAGGCGTTCTTCAGGTTGTTCAGATCTGCAGAAAAGCGGTCGGTGCCGTTGTACAGCAGGAGAGAGGCATTGTAGCCGTAGGACTGCGTGCCCCGTATGATGCTGGCGGTCGTGTTCGTTGGATACAGCTTCACGCAGTAGGTTATGTAATAGATGCCCTGGTTGAAGTAGCAGTTGGAGTCGAACTCCCAGAAGTACCAGTTGGCATCGCCGCACTGCGCCGCCATCGGCATCTCGTTGTGCCCCCAGTCCAGATCGCTGCAGTGGCTCCACATCGAAGCGGTGTAGGTGTCCGTGCCCGCGCCTATCGGGTACATTATTGACTCGTTGCGCCTTGCCAGAGAAGCTGCAAATTCTGGGCCCTGCTCGGATGTGCCGTTTGTGTTGGATGGCACAGCATAGCTCTCCGCATAAGCGCTTATGCTTGCACTTTCATTCGTGCCGTAAAAGTCCGCGACGGCGTTTATGGCTACGATTCCTGCAGCCTTTGGGATCACCGAGAAGGGAAGTATTGAAAGACCGCTTATGCTCACGTTGTCGTACTGGCTGGGCACTATCGCAACATTGGGGCTGCCAACAACGCGCACTTCTGCCACACGTATCGAGGAGGAGGTCACAATCACCTCGAGGCTGTTGCTCCTGTTCACGTAGGTGACGTTGGCTATGCTGGCGTATATCCCATCGGTGCTGTTTTGCCGGATTGGAACGTTTGAGACCTGGTTTGCCGCGGGAGACTGCTCAAGAAGCTTGTAGAATGGTTTCTGCGCGTTGGCGATGTTCGAGTACGTGCCGATCGCGAACACGCTGAGGGAAGCTGCCGCGCTCAGGAGTATCAGGAATTCCAGTGTGGTCTGTGATCTCATTTTCTCACCGAGAGGCAGTACACGCTGCCCCCGGCAACGGCAAGCCTGGAGCAGGTGCTGTTCTGCGTTCCTTTCGTGTTGTATGGCGTCAGCGAGTAGCCGGAATTGCCCAGCCCGTAATCAAACCCGGTTTGAGCGACCATCTCACCTAATTGGGATACCAGTTTCTGGGTGCCTGAATTCAAAATGAGGCTGTTGCTGAAAAGCGTTGAAGAGCCGACGAAGGCGCTTTGATTGCTCACGATCTGGAAGACCGTGACGGGCAGCACCAGCATGAGCGCGAAGACGGCGAAGAGCATGTCGAATTCTATCAGCATTTCACCACTAGTTGTTGGTCGTTATGATGTGGAACTCGCTGTACGGTAAGGTCTCCTGTGCCAGCGCGTTGGCCGATTGCGAGCGGTACGCGCCCATCGAATCGGTGGACTTTGCATAGCTTCCTGAGACGCCGGCAAACAGGACGGCGATGAGGAGTACGAACGACAACGCCACGAGCAGCATGAAGGTCATCTCGAGCATGAGCTGCGCCCTCATCCGGACCACCGGCTGAGCAGGAAGGTGCCGTTGTATTCCTCGGTCAGGTTCAGCCCCGCCATGCCGCCCTGCCCGAGACAGAGCGCATTGCCGTTTATCTCCATCGGGTCGTCAAGGGCATAAGAGCCGAAGCCGGTGACAAGGCTGTACCCGCTCGTTGTCGCATTGCACAGGCCTTTCGGCACGTAGGCGGTGAAGCTGCTGGTCTGGTAGGCCATGTTCGCGTCTATCGATGCGGCGAGCTCCTCGTTGTACGTGCCGGCTATGCCGACGGAGCCGGCGCTCTGGGAGCGCGCGTACATCCCCAGCGCCGTGGCCAGGGATGCGCCCGACACGAGCGCGTACATCAGGAACTCCAGCGAGAGTTGTGCCTTCACGCCAACGCCTTCGAGAACCGCTTATCTCATCGTGTTTGTCAGGTTCGCGAGCTCGTCGCCCAGCTTCGCCGATACGCTCTGGTTGACGCCGTTGCCGGAGAAGGCATGCACCGCGGTGCCCTTCAGCTGCGTCACCATCGCCAGGGCTATCACTATCACTATGCTCACAGCGGAGAGCATCATGATGTACTCCAATGAGCCCTGCGCCTTCGCTGCTCTTGCGAGGGCCATGAAGGCCCGCATCTCGTTCGTGTACGGTAGATATTCCATTGTTTCACCTAAAGCATCATGGTCGAAAGAAGGTAGCTGGCCTGGAAGGCGATCATTCCCAGGGCCGCAGAAACCGCCGCTTTTTCCATATTCATTGGGGATTTCGAATAGCCGAAGTTAGTCACGTTCGTGTGGATTATGTAGAAGGCGAATATCAGCGACAATGCACCGGCCTTAAGTGCGGAGAAGCCCTGGCTCGAGCCAGCGAAGACTGCTATCCGCATGCTTATGCCCGCGAAGGCCGGGAAGAACATCATCGAGCCCAATCTCACCACGGAATCGGCATTGAGCACGCTGCCCAGGTTCTTCATCCTGTGCCTGCTTTCCGAGTTGATGCGCCTTCTTGTCTCCTTCAACGGGCCAATCATCTCGGCGCCGTCGTCCAGCCTGCGGACGATCGCGGACGTGGCCTCGGCGAGCGCGATGGAGTCGGATTTCAGCAGCTTGGAGAATGAGAGTTCGGCGTTGCCCTGAGTCAGGTATCTCGACAGGGCCTCGTTCATGTCCGAATAGAAGCGGAAATCGGGGCTGAGAGAGGCGCGCACCAGCGAGATGGTGCCGGCATGCCCGCCGTAGTTGTCGATGAGATTGCCGATGAACTGAGCCGAATCGGATTCGTTCTGGCTGGAATCTCCGCCGATGCGCTGGCGCAGCAGGTAGAATGCCACAAAAGAGGGCGCCGCGACCGCAATGCCGGCATACACGTTGACAAAGAGGGAAGTTGCAGCGCTGAGGATAGCCGCCAGGACGCACACGGCACTCAATAGTTCATTGCGCATACACACCAGCTATGTGCATCTTCAGCATCGCGTAGAGGCTTGGCAGCACCACGAGCATCATGATGCAGAAGAAGGAAAACAGCAGGGTAGAGTAGTAGACCATCGAATAGCCGACAAAAGCGAATACCACGAACGAGGGCAGCACCGCGCTGAGCGCCATGCTTATGGTGAGGTACTTCTGCAGCGAGCCGTAGGCCTTCTCCCTGCCGAGCGACTGGGACTTCCACAGCCGTGTGTATGCGTTCTTCACTGCGGATCCTGCATCGTAGCTCTTTTGGTATTCCTTGCCGACCGCACGAAGGGCAGTCGACGCGGCATCGTTGCGGTTGCCGCACGTCGAGGCTATAGCCTGGCCCAGGTCCTGCCCCGAGGTCATCCTCATCCTTATCTCTCCGATGATCTTCTGCACTTTCGAATCTGTGCTGGAGCGGAGGCTGCGCATCGCGCTTTCCATGCTCGAGTAGGTCGACTTTCCGCCGTACCTTATGCCGTCGCACACCAGGTGCAGCATGAAGAAGGTGTCGCTTAGCTCTGAGGCGCGCTCGAACTTCTGCCTGAGCCGCAGCTCCGAGATGGAGACGATCGAAGCGAAAATGGACCCTATCGACACGACGAGCAGCGCCTGCTTCAGGTCGGATGCGTAGTAGGTTATGCCTGCGGCCACCAGAAGGATCGCAAAATTGCGCAGCGCTATCCTTGACAGTTGCCTCATTTGATCGCCCAGTAGTTTGCTATGTAGTCGGGAACGCTCCCGCCGTCCTTGGATGGAGGCATGGCCTTGAGGTACTCCGCCCTTTTCTTGAGCTCCTTCCTGCAGCGCGCTAGGCTGACCAGGTGTGTCTCCATGTACGCGCCGACGACCTTCGAGCCTTCGATGGCATCTTCGTTCTGCGCCCCATTTTTGCCCAGCTCGAGCATCTTCATCTCGCTTCCCGAGTCTAGTTCATCGACGCTTATCTCGTCCCTGCTGAGCCACCTGTACTCCAGGACGCTCTCGACCTTTCTCGACATCAGCCCCTCCTGCCGCATGAACACCGAGACGTCGAGCATCGTCAATATCTGCGGCTCTACCCCCATCGGCTTCGCCTGTAGCCTGCTCAGTATGGCTTGGCCGTTGCCGCTGCTGTGCATCGTGGTCATGAACGGCACCCCATAATTGGAGCCGGAGAGCATTTCGTTGGTCTCGCTTCCTCGGATCTCCCCGACTATCAACCGATCAGGGCGAAGGTGCAGCGCGTTTATCACCTGATCTCGCGTGCTCGCCCTGCCCAAGACGGTTGAGCCTTGCAACGACACGGAATTCATGAAATTGCTATGGAATTTTAGCTCGTTCACGTCCTCCTCTATGGTTATGACGCGCTGGTACTTGGGCACGAAGGCATTGAGCGCAAGGAGAAATGAGGTCTTGCCGGATGCGGGCGCTCCGGAGATGATCAGGTTGTGGTTGGTCTCCACTGCAAGCCAGAGGTAGGCTAGAAGCTCGGGGGTTACGGTGCCAAGGTCCATCAATCTCCTCAGGTCCATGGACTTGCTGCCGTTGAGCCTGATCGATGCGGCTGCGCCGTTTATCGAGTATGGCCTCAGCTGCGCATGGACCCTCGAACCGTCGTTGAGCTGCGCGTCGATTATCGGAGCGTTTGAGTTTATCTCCCGTTCCGCGGCGCGTATGGTCTTGTTTATCATGTAGCGAAAATCCCTTTCGGAGTTGAACCTGAGGTTCGTGGTGCAGAACCCGTGGATCGAATGGTAGATGCAGATGTTCGATGTCGGCGAATTGATGACTATTTCCTCGATGTTCTTGTTGTCTTCAAGCAGGATGCTTATCGGCCCGTAGCCCACGGTCTCGTGCGCGAGCAGATAGGCGAGAAGCTCCTTTTTCTCGCTGGTGCTTGTGCCGCCGAGCAGATTTAGCGCAAGCTGCTGGGTCTTGCGCAAGTTTTCTTCTGAGTATTGAAACTCTTCGCCCGAGATAAGCGCATCCACCAGCTTGGACTTTGTCGCATTCAGGGTTCTGACATCGCCGCTGCCGAGGTTCAGCACGGATATCGAGTACATCACTTGCTGCCCCCTCTTGCCGATCATTCCAAACTGCCCAGCACCGGCAAGAACCTTGTCAGGGTAGTCGCCGGTAACGGAGAATGACAGGCCTGCACTTTGTGCCTCCGGTATGGTTTCACCAACTTCCAGCCCGGGCGAGAGCCCGAGCGTCTGCAACAATCTCACCTCACCCACCGATTAACTGATTACTTTGATACCCTGATATTTATTTGAGTAAAAGTATTTATACTTTTGTATTGATTTGACCCTGAAAGACAAAACCTTAACCTTGCCTGACGCATACGTTTTTAAAGCTTTACTGACAATATAAAGTTATGGTAAAGAAGGAGCGGGATAAGGACGAGATATGGGCGCTCAGGAAGTCGTTGAGCAGGCCCAACTATGCAGTCATGAACCTGCTGCTGCAGAAGTCCCCGAGAACCACGAGAGAGCTTTATTCCATACTTGAGAAGAAGTTCACAAGGAAGACCCTTATCCTGACGCTCAGGGAACTGTCACTCGACCTGAATGTCATACAGCCGACGCACATAAGGACCGAGAAGGGCTACGGCCTGGGCTACAGGCTAAACCCCAAGGTCAAGGAGATAGTAAAGAGCGTCCAGAAGTTCTCCAGGACCATAGAGAACGTCAGGAGCGTGTAAGCGATTAGTGCCGAATTTCCCTTTTCAGTTTATTTTCTTTGTTACTTGTGCCTTGATCGTGAAGATTTACCGGTACTCTTCCTCATTTTCTTGTTCTCGTTGAGCTTTGACTGGTTGCGCACCAGCATGCGGTGCATCACTACGGCAACGATAAGGATTATTATTGCCAGTATTGCACCCGTTATCATCAGCTCGTTCTGCTCCAGCCGTTCGATTATCGTCGGCTGGGGTATCGTTGTTGTCGTGAACACTGTTGAAGTTGTGGTCATGGTTGTGGTGGTGTTTGTCGGAGTACTGACAAAAGCCGCCAGGGCAAGTATCGGATCCCCGCTGAAGGTGAACGAGACATCACACTCCTTCGGTTTGACGAGGAAACTTGTGACACGCACCCATGAGTTGTTCGTCAGGATGAACGGCGTTATTCTGTAGTAGTCTATGCTGCAGTTGTACTTTATCGTCGCGTTCACCGTGGTGTTCAGGAGCTGGTTCTCCATTGTGCTGTTGGAGAACACCGTTATGTTCTGTATCAGCTGGCGTTTGTATCCCACGGGTAGCGGAGGCAGGAACCTGGAAAGCGTGAGGTTCTTCACTGAAAGTGTTTGTCTTGCGGTGAACGAGGAGGTTATGTTCAGTGTTGTCTGCTCCCCGAGCAGGTTGATGACGGTCGGTATGGAATTGTAGGTCGTTATTCCCTCTTCGAACTGCTGCATCGTAACGTTTATCGGCACCGGCGAGGTGGTCACCCCCACAGACACCGTGTGCAGTATGGGCTGGAGCGAGACGTTGAGCAGCTGCACCCTGAACGAGCAGAGCGGGTTCTCGGTCTGGTTTATCATCACCGAACCGTTATTGGGGTGCAGCAGGTATTGCACGTTGTTTATCAGCAGCCCCACGTTCGTGGCGGAGATATAGTTCTCGCTGAAATTTAATTGCACGCCGCAGGAGGTTATGTTGAACGTGTTGTAGAGGGCTATGTTGGTGATTGCATAACTGTTTTTGGTGTTCAGCACTATCGGCATCTCTATCCCGCCGCCTCCACCCCCACCGCCTCCGCCATTTGGCCTTGTTGGGCCTGGACTGGAGGGTTGCACCGTAAGGCTGGCCGAAGCAGTGTAGCTGGTGTAGTTCTGGTTACCAGGATTCATGAAAAGTATGGTGTAGGTGCCCGCACTCAGGGTATCTATGGGCATCGATATGTAGGAATTGGTGGTGTCGTAGAGAACTCCATTCAGGTACAGGCTCCACTGGCTCTGGTCGGCTATGGTTTCGGTTCCCGTGGCTTCTATGACCTGCCCAACTATCGTTATCGATCCAGTGAGGCTGGCCTTCTGCACCACAAGCGTGTTGCTTGCCAAGGCGGTGTAATATGGCGTAGTGGTGCCTTGGTCCGTCGCTATTGCATTGTAGACATAGTTTCCGGCTGTTATGAGGCCTAACACGTTCGATGATTCGACTGGACTGACGACTGTGTTCGCCGCATTGATGCCGTTGAGAGTCCATTGGAAGCTGAACGCGCCTGTACCGCCGCTGACCAGGGCATTTGCCATCGTATTGGTCCCATAAGTCACATCGTTGGAAGGCGTGATCACAACCGTAGTGTACGGCGTTTGATAGACGCTTATCGCGTTTGAGAGAGAGTTGAACACGAACGGCGTTGCGGTGCTGATGTCTGTTGCAACTACGTTGCACGAGAAGCTTGAGGAAGGTGCATTGGAAGCGAATACAAGAGTTCCTACGCTTTGGCCAGTAAGAGAGTTGATTGTTACGCCATCGCTCCTCACTAGATTGACCGTGAACGATGAACCAGTTCCCGTGAGTATCGTGTTGTAAACAACTGATTGACCCGCATCAAGGATGACATTTGAAGGTATTGGCGTCGAGACGGTTGGTTTCTGATCAACCGTTATTGTCGCGGTCGTTCCTGTGTTCGAAGTGTAGAGGTCGTTCGCGGTGAAGGTGAAGGCGCAGCTTCCCGATGAGACTGGAGTGAACGAGACCGTGTTGCCCGATCCCGATGAGTAACCGGTGCAGGTCGAGGTCCATCCCGAGTAGGTGTACGATCCCGTTCCGCCTGACGCGACCGCGTTGACCGGTATGGTCTGGCCCACGTCTATTGTGACGGGCGAGGACGGTTTCGCGGTCACCTGCAGAAGCGGGTTGACCGTTATTGTCGCGGTCGTTCCTGTGTTCGAAGTGTAGAGGTCGTTCGCGGTGAAGGTGAAGGCGCAGCTTCCCGATGAGACTGGAGTGAACGAGACCGTGTTGCCCGATCCCGATGAGTAACCGGTGCAGGTCGAGGTCCATCCCGAGTAGGTGTACGATCCCGTTCCGCCTGACGCGACCGCGTTGACCGGTATGGTCTGGCCCACGTCTATTGTGACGGGCGAGGACGGTTTCGCGGTCACCTGCAGAAGCGGGTTGACCGTTATTGTCGCGGTCGTTCCTGTGTTCGAAGTGTAGAGGTCGTTCGCGGTGAAGGTGAAGGCGCAGCTTCCCGATGAGACTGGAGTGAACGATACCGTGTTGCCCGATCCCGATGAGTAACCGGTGCAGGTCGAGGTCCATCCCGAGTAGGTGTACGATCCCGTTCCGCCTGACGCGACCGCGTTGACCGGTATGGTCTGGCCCACGTCTATTGTGACGGGCGAGGACGGTTTCGCGGTCACCTGCAGAAGCGGGTTGACCGTTATTGTCGCGGTCGTTCCTGTGTTCGAAGTGTAGAGGTCGTTCGCGGTGAAGGTGAAGGCGCAGCTTCCCGATGAGACTGGAGTGAACGATACCGTGTTGCCCGATCCCGATGAGTAACCGGTGCAGGTCGAGGTCCATCCCGAGTAGGTGTACGATCCCGTTCCGCCTGACGCGACCGCGTTGACCGGTATGGTCTGGCCCACGTCTATTGTGACGGGCGAGGACGGTTTCGCGGTCACCTGCAGAAGCGGGTTGACCGTTATTGTCGCGGTCGTTCCTGTGTTCGAAGTGTAGAGGTCGTTCGCGGTGAAGGTGAAGGCGCAGCTTCCCGATGAGACTGGAGTGAACGATACCGTGTTGCCCGATCCCGATGAGTAACCGGTGCAGGTCGAGGTCCATCCCGAGTAGGTGTACGATCCCGTTCCGCCTGACGCGACCGCGTTGACCGGTATGGTCTGGCCCACGTCTATTGTGACGGGCGAGGACGGTTTCGCGGTCACCTGCAGAAGCGGGTTGACCGTTATTGTCGCGGTCGTTCCTGTGTTCGAAGTGTAGAGGTCGTTCGCGGTGAAGGTGAAGGCGCAGCTTCCCGATGAGACTGGAGTGAACGATACCGTGTTGCCCGATCCCGATGAGTAACCGGTGCAGGTCGAGGTCCATCCCGAGTAGGTGTACGATCCCGTTCCGCCTGACGCGACCGCGTTGACCGGTATGGTCTGGCCCACGTCTATTGTGACGGGCGAGGACGGTTTCGCGGTCACCTGCAGAAGCGGGTTGACCGTTATTGTCGCGGTCGTTCCTGTGTTCGAAGTGTAGAGGTCGTTCGCGGTGAAGGTGAAGGCGCAGCTTCCCGATGAGACTGGAGTGAACGATACCGTGTTGCCCGATCCCGATGAGTAACCGGTGCAGGTCGAGGTCCATCCCGAGTAGGTGTACGATCCCGTTCCGCCTGACGCGACCGCGTTGACCGGTATGGTCTGGCCCACGTCTATTGTGACGGGCGAGGACGGTTTCGCGGTCACCTGCAGAAGCGGGTTGACCGTTATTGTCGCGGTCGTTCCTGTGTTCGAAGTGTAGAGGTCGTTCGCGGTGAAGGTGAAGGCGCAGCTTCCCGATGAGACTGGAGTGAACGATACCGTGTTGCCCGATCCCGATGAGTAACCGGTGCAGGTCGAGGTCCATCCCGAGTAGGTGTACGATCCCGTTCCGCCTGACGCGACCGCGTTGACCGGTATGGTCTGGCCCACGTCTATTGTGACGGGCGAGGACGGTTTCGCGGTCACCTGCAGAAGCGGGTTGACCGTTATTGTCGCGGTCGTTCCTGTGTTCGAAGTGTAGAGGTCGTTCGCGGTGAAGGTGAAGGCGCAGCTTCCCGATGAGACTGGAGTGAACGAGACCGTGTTGCCCGATCCCGATGAGTAACCGGTGCAGGTCGAGGTCCATCCCGAGTAGGTGTACGATCCCGTTCCGCCTGACGCGACCGCGTTGACCGGTATGGTCTGGCCCACGTCTATTGTGACGGGCGAGGACGGTTTCGCGGTCACCTGCAGAAGCGGGTTGACCGTTATTGTCGCGGTCGTTCCTGTGTTCGAAGTGTAGAGGTCGTTCGCGGTGAAGGTGAAGGCGCAGCTTCCCGATGAGACTGGAGTGAACGAGACCGTGTTGCCCGATCCCGATGAGTAACCGGTGCAGGTCGAGGTCCATCCCGAGTAGGTGTACGATCCCGTTCCGCCTGACGCGACCGCGTTGACCGGTATGGTCTGGCCCACGTCTATTGTGACGGGCGAGGACGGTTTCGCGGTCACCTGC
>CAVUGN010000010.1:0-16544 GCA_963741095.1 uncultured Microcaldota archaeon | reverse complement strand
TAACTTCTTTCATTTTAAATTCTCTTTCCATACCTTTTCTTATACTAAAATTGGAATGGATCAAATCCTCAGATAGATCTTTCCAAAAACTATCTTCCGAGAAAGAATCTGAAACAAGCATGAGATATTTTCTAGGTTTTCCATCAACACTTATTGAATGCCTTATCTTGCCATTTATGTTTGATCTTATAAATGGTTTATAATCGTCAATACTTATTAGCAGGTATGGGCCTACCTGAAGTATATGTTTCCTAAATAGTATCGTCTCCGTTAGTTTTGTATTTCCGATGACTAATGTTCGGAACCTGAGGTCTAGCGATGCTTCAGAGCCTTTATTCAATAGATATTCGACCATCGGTTTATATGTTTTTAGCGTATTTGCTAGATCATGAATAAAATCAACTCTCGAAGTTACTTTTCTATCATCTGTCCAGCCAAAAGTATAAGGCGTAAAGGAAAAACGTAGCGCTTCTATATCTTCTAGATATGTTTTGTTAAGATTCTCATTAGCAGATTGTAGCTCCTTATTCATTCTACTATAACCTACTGTTGTTATCCGTGTTTTTACACCCAGATCTTCCATGGCAAATTTTACGTAGCTGTCAACGAAAGGATAAGAGGTTATATCATTATCTTCATATGGATAAATGGTACCAACACGCCGTTTCTTAGGCCCATAACCAACAAGTCCCTCTCTAGGCATTTTAAAGTCGCTTGATAGAACGCCCTCCTCAGATAAATTGCTTTCCAAACCAGCAATTTTTAATGACACAAATTTTATCCCGGCAAATAGATTGGCTAAAGCACTTCTATTAAGTCTAAAAACAAATTTGCCTGAATTTACACCGCAAAAACTACATTGATTAAAGCAGCCGCTCTCTGCCTGCAATTCTCTTAAATCTATTATAACTTCGTTTGGTAACTTTAGTAAGTCTTTTATGAGCTGATCCCGTACAATGCGGTCATTTTCTGAAACGTTATTTACTGTTTTTTCGGACTCCAATGCAATATTATACACGCAAACCACCTATCTTTCTTATCATATATACCATACCACTATTTTCCCCTAAGAGATACTTATATACTCGGTTATGCATCGTCATTTGGCAGTTATCCAGACCCTGCCCCACCACGCCCTTGCCGTTCATCCTTCGACCATCGATACGAAGGCCCTGCCGATGCCATGCGACGCCCGGTCTTTTGCATCCTTCAGCTCGCTTCGATCCCTATAGAATCTGACCTCGGCCACGCAGTCTCCATTGCGGTCGTAAAGAGGAATGTGCTGCCTGCGCCATATGTCCATCAGCCTCTCCGCAAGGTCGCCGTTCCCGCCTTTCAGCTGCAGGAATACGGTCCTGCACAATCCTTTCTTGCCGCTTCCGCTGGCTCGCGCTAGCTTGTTTGTTGTCAATTTTCCACCCGGTTTACTTTACACCCACTTAACGTTACTGGATCAACCTCTTGGATTCGCGTCTATCATGACGCTCATGCTTCCGGCTGACAGCTTCATCATCTCCGATATGTAGCCGCCCACCTCGCTCTCCCTGCAGTACGCCTTGCCCTCCACGCTGTCCATGCGCACCCGCACTAGAACGCTCCTGTCGTTTCCTGAGAAAATCTGCTCATCCTTGCGCTTACACCCATTCTACCACCCTATTGATCGTTAGGGGTAGAGGATTGTACCGCGGAAGCATGTGGTGAGACTCTGGACAGAGCCTGCGCTGGCCTTAGAAAAATGCTTACTTCCACCCCAATCATCCTCTCCACCCACATATGTTTGTGAACAGGGTTGTATATATAATCGACCTGGATAAAATTCTGCCGTAACTAAGCCATAATACAAGTTTAGATTAAATTTATACATATTTTAACTAATTATCTGTTGGAGCAATCTTTTTATATACCATATTACCTATGCAGATATCTGTCGCATAGGAAGCAATAAATATATATTCTATATGTAATTTATACCATATGCGAGCATTACCTGGAAAAGTGGCAAAGGCTTTCGAGGATATGAAAGCAAGGAGCAGCGTCGGGCTACAGGTAAAAATATTAAAAAACCGCTTCTGCGTGTTCGGCTACAAAAGCAAATGGGATAAGGCATTGAAGAGACCGCATACAAAGACATGGTACCTCGGCCGAATAAAAGACGACGGAACATTTGTACCTACCTCCAACAAGAGGGGAAGACCTTCAAAAGCCCAAAACGAACCGAAACCACAAGAAACGGCATTATCCCCTGTCAGTAGAATAGAAGGAAGGGCGCCACCAGACGAACACAAATACGAACACACGATACTCAGGGTGCTCAGCATGAATGGCAGGGCGCCTGCGCATTTCATAAGCGGCATGCTCAAATTAAGCAGCACCGCGACTTCATATCAAGTAAAGAACATTGAAGAGAGATACGATATAAAGTATACCGCCGAGATCGACACCGAAAAATTAGGTTATCTGGACTACATCGCGTTCATAAAGTTTGTCGATGATTTCCCTACCATTGCAGAGCTCAAAGAGTCCTTGGAGAACGAGCCGCGGATACAACTGGTTGCATTGACCAAAGGCGAATACGACGTGCTCGTTTACATCCTAGCCGAAGACAATGAACAACTAAACCACCTGATATACCGGCTGAAGTCTGAAACACCATTGAAAAAGTACGTTTCGCATTGGGTCACAACGCCTTTCTATCCGTATTATGGCTTCGTACCCATACGAAGCGAATTTTTTGGGCTCTTGAAAGGGAGGGTGTGGCACAGGTCAAAAGGCAGGCCTAGGCCCGCAAAAGGGGAGCTGACCACCAAAGAATACGATGTCCTAAAAGACCTTTGCGAAAATGGCGATGCCAAATTCACCGATATAGACGAGAAGCACGGGTTCAGGGCAGAAACCGCCAACAATGTGTATTACAAGCTTCTTGACAGGAGCGTAATAAAACGCACCACGATAACGATGGGCAACCTGCCAATACGATACAATGCCATAATCTTCATGGAAGTTATGGACAACATCAAATTTGATGAAGAAAGGGCAAATTTTTGGCTGGACATAATCGCGGATACCCCGCACCAGACCAACAAATTCGTGCTTGAAGGCGACATACAAACGCCGTACAGCACGATGCTGGTCATGCCTGTATACGGCGAGAACATGCTCCAGGAGGTGGAGGAAGAGCTCAGGAAAAAAGTCAGCAGCGCAAAACTTACCACATCGCTAATATCGGGCGTGATTGTTGGCCGTCCGTGTTATCGCAAGTTCGATAACAGGCACACGGTGCACCATTACGACAAACTAGTAGAGTTATACTCGATGGATCTTCCAAGCGAGAAAATAGACTACGGAACCCGAAGAAAAGTCAGGCCAGAAATAGGCTTCCGAGGAGAAGAGCTAACGCAGCAGGGCGTATAGCAATTAGTAGTGAGTATCCTGAATATGTTATCTTGAATTAGCCTCCTCCTTGTCCTCCTCCGTCCATAGTTTCACCTGTCCTAGCATCTCTGAAAAGGCTTAAAAAGCTTGTGTTTTGGCAGTTCAGACCCCAGACCCCTCACCGCCCCACCTGCCCTCGCAAGCTATAAATCCCCTCATTTCATATTTATGGTAGTAAAAAGGGGACATTTCTTCCTGTTAGCTATATCCCCGTAACGATCTGCTCCCGATCTAATTTGAACCACTAACCTAACATAATCAATCCAATTGTTGTCCAGTTGCATGACGACAGTCTCGCCGTTCTTGCCTTTTGCGTGTTTCTTGCCGGTTCCGAATACAATGAGGGCTTTTATATAGCTAGCATGCCTAATGGTAAGTGGTAGTTCTATGAACAACAACTTAGGGCATAGAACCCAGGCAGCTAGAGCCCTCTCAGGGCTTAAATGAGCCTCAATTGCGCTCTCTCAGGAGGCTTGACAGTATATCAAATCATGACTTAGAATACGCCAAGCTCCTCGAGTTTTATCAGCAGGTCGTTTTTCAATTCTTCCCAGTTTTTGGGGCGCAGGGCGAATGGTATGAATGGATTTGTCAGGTTGCGCAGCTTCTTGGGATCGCTATTCCTAAGCGCGTGAAGCGCTTTTTGCATGAATTCTGATGCGCTTTCCTTTTTACCCTCAGATTTGAGCATCTGCGTGATTGCATTTTTAAGCACGGCAGGGCTACAGAGTGGCAGGGCGGCATGGCAGTCATACAGGTCTTTTCCTTCGCTGCGTGTTGCAAGCGCATTAAGTTTTCGTGCAGTAAGGTCCTCGAGCGAATAGACTATCAGACCGCTTACTGATGCGTGGGCAAATTCGGAAACCGCAGTTTTGTTGGCGACCGGCATAGCCGTAATGAGCTTTTTCGGTGAGACATCGATTCGGATATGATCCTCGCCAAGAGGGCTTTCATATTCACAATAAAATTGAATGGTGTCGCGCACTTTTCGAAACTCTGCCACCTCATAGCCTTTCATGCTTGCGGCAAGCTCTTTGCAGAAGCTCAGAAGTTCCCGTTTGGCGTCTTTTGTCACAAGGTCGAAGTCGGCATCTTCGGAGAATCTCTGCATTTTTTCCAGATACACCTTATTGAGTGCCGTGCCTCCTTTGAATACCAATGAATCAGGCTTATGGGAAACAAACTCGGCAATCATTCCCACCGCATCCATTAAGTGGAACTCCTTCACGACGAACTGGAGCGGCAGCCCGTAGCGTACTGCGATAGTCCTGCACACCTCAATGTCAAGTTCCATTATCCATCAACTCTTGGTTATTCTCTTCTTTATCTCATCGAACTTGTATCGCATCCCCGTATTAATGAAGCGGGTTACGTAGGAATCAAATTCCTTCCATTCTTTGGTGCTCAGGGAGTTTGCATTGTATGCTTCGATGATCTTTTCCTTTTCAATCGAGTATCTTTCGAGGTATGTGCAATCGAAGAGCGTCTTGGCCTTTGTAGAAACAATCAGATTCCCGATGCTTTCGAACCCCACGGCCCTTTCTTTAAGCGCTACGGCCCTGAACTCATATGCTCCGAACGCCTTGGATGCAGATTTGTCGGTTGTCACAACAGTGATGGAGAATGGCGATTCTGCAATCAGCTTATGGATGTATAGGGCGGAAGAGAACCCGATATAACCGCTGAATGTCGCTTGGGCTGCCGAAAACGCATCCTTGAGTGGATTTGTTGCGTAGACGCCCCGTTTAAGGCGTAGAATCTTTCCTGCTTTGCCCAATCTGCTCAGAGTGGTTTTTAAGGTGAAGGTATCGCATAGCCTTAGGCTCTCAAGCACATCGAGTGTGGAAATGCCTGCATTTGAGTCCCTAATGGCTGCAAGAACAGTTCTGCTAAGATTCTCCATATATTAATAATAAACGTTATGTTTATTATAAGCTTTCGGTTAGATGTTACACCCCAAATACAAGCAACATGATGATAGTACTTAACCGCCTTATCTTCATGTTTTCATCTAAGAATTTACGGATAAATAACGTTATATGGATTGAGATTAGCACATTTTCAACATTGAATGACAATAAGCAACGCTCATCAACATGTTTGTCGTTATACAACGTTGTTAGGGAAGCTCGCTTTACGACGACAGACCTTCCGGGGCTTCCAAACAAAAATGCCACTGCCCAATCTTAGATTCGCGGATCTCACGGTTTTCCTAGACGCTATTTTGTTATTGACACCGTGATGTCCGTTTCGGGGATCTGCATCGAGCCCTCGCCCTTGGTCAGCGCCTTTATGTTCATTGCGCCCTTGATGTCCTCGGCCGTCTCCCCGAAGTCCTTGTTGATCATTACTTCTTTCAGCTCGGCGTTGAGCGCGAATTTGTTCTTGTGCTTCCATTGCCTTATGAATTCTATTGTGATCTGCGCTTCGTCGCCCTGCTTTAGGCTGTCCTGGTCAAGAAGCTTCTCTTCGAACACGGGCCACTCCGAGACGTGTATCGAGACCGGAGCGCCGGATTCGATCTTGTCCCGGTAAAGCTTCTGGTAGATCTCCTCGGTTATGAAGGGCATGAAAGGCGCCAGAAGCTTCAGGGATGCGAAGAACACCGTGTTGAGCGCGTAGTCGGGAGACTTGTCGCCGGAGTATATCCTGTATTTTATGAATTCGAGGTAGTTGTCGCTGAAGGACCAGAAAAACTCTTCGACGGACCTCTTTGCCGCGGCATAGTTGAATTCCTCGAAGTCGGCAGTCGCTTTTTTGATCAGAAGCTGCAGCTTGGAGAGCATCCACCTGTCCATGACGCGCCCAGGCTTCCTGTCGAAGCTGACGCTGTCAGTCTTTTCGATGAATTTCGCGACATTCCACAGCTTGTTCACCAGCCTCTGCGCGCTCTTCATCTCTTTTTCCTGGAAGGAGGAGTCCTCGCCGAGGTTCGTGGTGCCGGACCAGTACCTGATCGCGTCGGCGCCGTACTTCTCTATGGCGGGAAGCGCCGCTATCACGTTGCCAAGGGACTTGTGCATCGGCCTGCTCTTCGGATCCAGGGCGTAACCGGATATGAACGCGTCCGCCCAGGGCAGCTTCTTCGTGTGCAGGTAGCATTTTACGATTGTTGTGAATAGCCAGAATGATATTATGTCATTCCCCTGCGGCCTTAGCGACATGGGGTATATCTTGCCCATGTACTTTTTGTCCGTGGCCCATCTAGCCAGTATCAGCGGAGTGCACGAAGAGGTTGCCCATGTGTCCAGCACGTCGGTTTCCGGCGAAAAATCGACCGAGCCGCATTTTTCGCACTTCCCTTCCGGCTTGTCCACGAGAGGATTGACAGGAAGCTGCTCTTTTTTTGCGAGCTTCATCTCCCCGCATTTTTTGCAGTACCAGACGGGGAAGGGTATGCCGAAGAAGCGCTGGCGCGATATGCACCAGTCCCACTGGAGACCCTTCACCCAATTGTCGTACCTGATGTGCATGTACTCGGGATGCCACTTCAGCTCGTTGCCGAGCCTGAGCAGCTCCTCCTTCATGTCCAGCACTTTTACGAACCACTGCGGCTTCACCATGAATTCGATCGGGTGCTTTCCCCGTTCATGAACTTTTATGTTGTGCTCTATTGCCTCCTCTTTCAGCACTCTTCCCTCAAGCCTGAGCTCTTCGATTATGGCTTTCCTTGCCACCACGGGCTTCATACCAGCGTATTTGCCGTAGGTCATTATGCCGGAATCGTTGATGGCCGTCTTCAGTTCCAGGTTGTATGCCTTGTACCACTCGATGTCCGTCTGGTCGCCGAAGGTGCAGCACATGACAACGCCGGTCCCGAATTCGGGGTCGACCCTGCTGTCCGCAAGCACCTTGACTTCATTCCCGAAGAGCGGCACCCGGACGGATTTGCCGACAAGGCCGGCGTGCTTCCCGTCTTCTGGATTCACGAAGATTGCAACGCAGGCGGGAAGGAGCTCCGCCCTGGTGGTGGCTATGGTCAGGTCATCGGAAAATTTTACGTAGACCAGGGTCGTCTTTTCGGGTATATCCTCCAGCTCTATCTGCGAAACGGTTGTCTTGTGCGTCGGGCACCAGAGCGCGGGCGTCTCTTTCCGGTAGGCCCGGCCCATCCCGCACAATTCGATGAACGAGAGCTGGGATGTCCTCTGCTCGTCATGTCCCAGCGTGTTGTAGTACAAGGACCAATCGACCGAGAGCGCTATCGAACGCCATATGTTGTCGTAAACGCTCTGGTGGCTCTCAATCGTCTTCTCCACCAGTTCAAGGAATTTCTCCTTTCCCAGCCTGTCAGCAACGACGCCGTACTCCTTTTCGACGAAGTTCTCGGTCGGCAGGCCGTTGCTGTCCATGCCGTAGGGGTAGAACAGGTTGTAGCCGCGCATGCGCTTGTATCTTGCGATGAAATCCATCTGCGTGTAGGACATCAAATGCCCGATGTGCAGGTCGCCGGTGACCGTGGCCGGAGGCGTGTCTATCGAGTACACCTTCTTTTTCGAATCCGCATCGAATTTGTGGATCTTTTCCTTCTCCCAGAAGTCGATCAGCTTTCGCTCTACCTCTTTGGAGTTGTATTCCTCGAGCATTTTATTCTCCTTGATGATGGAATGGTTATATTAGGTAGTTATAGGTTTAAATGCTAAAACCTTATAATTTTTGTCTTTGGCACGCGTTTTCACTTCGGATTCTTAGACTTTTCAGGTTTTTCATGTTTGTATTTTCGTAGGCCTTCTTCCGATGAACCTATCACAGCGTCTCCAATCCTACTGTTGTTGAAGATCGCAGATCATTCATCCATCACTCGTGAAGAGATCCGGCTTATTTCATTTAGTAATCCCTCCAAAAGCGCATATTTTCGTAATTTGTTTTGGATACCGTCGTTTGATTCGTCCAAAACCGTTCTTAGGGTCGCTCCGTACCCCGAAGGCTTGATTTTAAATTGTTTGATGCTGTCGAAGTTCCATTTATCTCCGGGGAAATGGGTGTCATTTATTGCAAATAGACAGATGTTCATTGATCTGATTATGGATGCTAACTGTGCATTAAAGGCCAGATCGTCATCTCTATGCGATGCGGAGATAAGCTTCGCCTTCAACATCTTGTCCGCTTCGTTAAAATAGTAATCAATCAACTTTCCCTTTAATTCGTTTGGGAACTTTTCCAATTCCTTTTTGAAAGAGCTCAGTGCCTTGCTTCGGTCTTCATACAAAATCTTTGATGACACGATACAGGCAGCAATGCCGCTCGTGTAATGTCCAAAGGGGTATCGCCTTCTTTCGTATGGTGGCTGTATATGTCTTTACCGGTCAGGTATCTCCTCACCTTCGATTCCACTTTTGGGAATACCCTGTACCCCAATTCAAAGGAAACGTCATCAATAGCAAAAAAGGTGTGTGGCTCCCATACCGCATGATGCCAGATTAAATTTAGAGAGCGGGTCAATCTGGCTCCTAGATTGTCCATAACTTTCTTGACATCTTTTTGGGAAGGTATTTGGTTATGGCAATAAACGTACATCTCGATATCCGATTCGTTGTCTGCTACTCCCCTTGCAACCGATCCCCCGACAACTACGCTTAGGATACCGTTCAGTTGCATGTATTCCGAAGTCACTTTACGTATTGATTCGCGAAAACGCTCCCTGTTTTGAGAGGTTAGTTTTGGATTTTTATCCAACAAGCCAGTTAGTGCGTCTGGGTTTAAGTTATTCGTCATTCGACAACCTCTAAAAGATATTGTTTTAAAGAATCTGAATCGTATTGTTTGACTTTGTAATTTGGAAATCTTGGTGAAAAATCTGAATTTGCATAATCAAAATACCTTTTTATGTTTGCTTTTAGTTCCGCTAGACTTTTCTTGTTGCCTTCTT
Organism: uncultured Microcaldota archaeon; assembly: GCA_963741095.1. Classification (GTDB taxonomy): domain Archaea; phylum Micrarchaeota; class Micrarchaeia; order Micrarchaeales; family Micrarchaeaceae; genus CAIOIN01. The sequence goes on along the minus strand of CAVUGN010000010.1, from coordinate 7,243 downwards.
TATTTCTGTGTGCAATATGATAGTTTACGGTGTTTAATGAGGGAACAATGTACTGGTTGTTTGCAATCATATTGGCTCCGAAAGCGATATCGTCAATCCCCCATCCGGAGAATATTTCTGGAAATCCGCCCGATTCGATCGCTCTTTGTCTGCTAAAAGCGATGCAATGTCCGATAACCATCGAAGGTAGATCTCAGTAGGCCAACGATTTGCCGTTACCAAAATCTTTGAAACAGTCTGTTTTGTCAAGAATGCTCAGGTTCCCCTTTAGTTCGCCCCTCTTTCCGTTTATGTTGAGGTGCACAAAATTAGGGGATGGGCCATCAAGGGTATGCCGCCAGTCCTTTGAGATGTCTGCAGACCCCTTTGCCTTGTTTCTGCCATCCACATTCTCCCTAAACCCAACAAATAGGCAGTCTTTGGTAAACTGTTGTTTGATTGCCAGATTTGCAGTAAAATATGGCGGCACTATCATATCCGAATCTAACATCACTATGTTGTCCGAATCCGAGGACATCAATCCGATGTTCCGTGTGTGATTGGGGTTTTGGGAGATGTTATAAGGTATCCGGATGTATTTGATCGGGTAATTAGTCTCATGTTCTCGGACTATCTTTTCTAACGGCGGTTTAGAATTGTTGTCCACTATCAGAACTTCAAAATTTTGATAGACTTGCTTGTTTAGACATTCCAGAGTGAAGGGTAACTGCTCGTGCACTTCGTAGGATGGCAGGACAATGCTCAAAGGTTCTTTTATTAATTCTAATCTTTTTGTATTCTTATTGCTTAGAATGGATTCGCCTGTTTCGCGCTCGAATCTTTCGGCTATGCTGGCATAGTCATTGCTTTTTAAAGCAACCAATTCTCTTAATTCCACGTGTAGTAATTACCAGCCAACTTTTAAATTGTTGCCACTCGACAGCAAAGGGGTATGAGCCTGGACAGTCTGGCTTATTGGGCTTCCCATTGAGGTTCTTAGTGGATTCGCCAGGCTTGTGGTTCATGGTCGCATTTAGGTTGCTTTAAACTTGATTTGTTTTGACGGAAAACGAAATATTTATTAGGCTGCGGGTGCATTATGGAATCATGATTGAAATTACCAACCTTAGCAAACGGTATCCAGACGGGACTGTCGCTCTAGACAAACTCAATCTCCGGCTCAACAAGAGGATAACGACCATACTCGGCAGGAACGGCGCCGGGAAGACCACGACCATAAGGATAATGTCAACGCAGCTGCTTCCAACATCGGGATCCGTAAGGATAGACGACCTCGACGTCGTGAAGGATGTGGACATGGTCAGGGACATCATGTCAAGCATACCCCAGGAGATAAAGCCCATGGGCATAGCCAACTCCTATGACCACGTGGCGATGTATCTCAGCGCGAGAGGCATCCCTTCTAAGGAAATACCCTCGCTCGTGGAAAAGGCGCTCAGGGACCTGAGCCTCTGGGATGTGAGGAAGAAGCCCGCGGCGGACCTGTCCGGAGGCATGAGAAGGAAGGTCTTCGTGGCGATGGCGCTGGCATCAAAAGCGGAGATAGTGTTTCTGGACGAACCGACGACCGGACTGGATCCGATATCCAGGATGGAGGTCTGGTCCGCGATAAAGAAGCTGAAGAGCACGACGATATTGATAACAACGCATTACATGGAAGAGGCCAAGGAGCTCTCGGACGAAGTGGTTCTCATAGACCACGGCAAGAAATTGGCCCAGGGCACGGTTGAGGAGCTGCTCAAGAGGTTCAAGGGCAAAGTTAGGGTGGACGGGCCCACAGGAAAGTACAAGATAGGCGGAACTTACATTTCGTACATGAAGGAGGAAAAAGCCAAGAAACTACTGGACAAGGGCTATTCGGTGAAGCAGGTAGGGCTGGAGGATCTTTTCGTCATACGCGGTGATACGCTTGAATCGTAAATTCATATGGTCGTTCGCAAAATTCAACGGGTTGTCGTTCATTAGGGACAATCCCTGGAGCGTGGTGGCCAACATCGTGGCGCCATGCTGCCTGCTTGTAATAATTTATCTCATATCCGGCGGGAACTTGCTCGCTTATGCGGTTGTGGGGGGCACGGTCGCGATAATAGCCTCGACCTCGCTTACCGTCACGGGCCAGAGCGCTTTCTTCAAGCTCGAGTTCAGGATACAGGACCTGCTCGTGTCCACGAAGGTACACATGATGGATTATGTCTCCGGATTCACGGTTGCGCAGCTGCTCTTCGCATCGCCGGGAATAGCGTTCTTCGCCATACTCAGTATAGTGCTGGGCATCTTCACACCCATTAGATTTGCCACCACCATAGTGGTCGGAATCACCCTTGCGATAACCACGGTCTCGATAGGCGTGTTCGTGGGAAGCAGGATAAAGAGGACCATAGGCGTGTGGCCAATATCCGGCATAATGTCCTCGCTGCTGACGCTCCTGCCGCCGACCTTCTATCCGTACAAGATCCTCCCGACATGGGTTCTCTACGTGCTCTCCATCTCACCCATAACCCCGGCCGCAGTGATTTTGCAGGGAGCTTATGGCCTTGGAAAGGTGAACAACTTCATGTGGGTAGTGCTCATAGGCGAGGCCATATTCTACGTATGCCTGGTCAAGAAGTTTGGCGTATGGAGGGAGAAGTAGAGGACTGCGCGAATGGTTTTGCCGTAAATTTCTTCTGAGACTTGGTTACAGGTCGTCCGCAAGCTCTGAGATGCTGCCGATCAGGTCATTGCACCCGTTCCTGTTGAACTTCTCCTTCGTGTCTATGCCGCTTGTGACGCCTATGAATCTTATGCGGGCCGAGCTGGCGGCGAGGTAATCCGTAACCATGTCGCCCACGTACACGGTCTCTTCAGGACCAATCTTGAAGTGGGCGAGTATGTTATCGAAGACCCTCGGATCGGGTTTCTTGTAAGGAGAGGATTCTGCGGAATGCACGTAGCTGAGATATTTGAGCAGCTTGTTGGTTTTTATCTCCTCTTCGAGATATGCACGCTGCGCCGCGGAGAGTATTGCAAGCTTGAACCCGCGACCAGCAAGCTTGTCAAGAGTCTCTCTTGCGCCTTCGATTACCGCCAGCATCCCCGACTTGTAGAACCGTTCGTATGATTTCAAGTAGTCAGCAAAGCTCACCTGCGGGTAGAAGCGTTTTATCATCTCCTCGTGAGGCAGTCCCCACGCGGAGAAATAAATTTCCCTGCTCACGGGCGCAAACCCGAGGTCTATTGCCGCCTTTGTGTCCGTCTGGTAGAGCTGATCGCTGGATCGGACCAGGGTGTCGTCATAGTCGAATATTATGAGCTTTATCATCCAAATCAGCATACGGCTATGTTTCTCTGGATTAAATATCTTTTTGCTCCGCGATGGACGGATTGCCCTGCTACTTCGGAGCCATTGCCGCGCTCTGCGTCCTGTTCTTCCATAGGTAGTAGTTCATCCCGTCCACCATGCCCTCGATTGAGGCCTCGATGATGTTGACAGAGACGCCCATCGTCCGCCAACTTGACTGCCCGTCAGAAAATTCTATCGTGACTCTCACGGTGCTTTCCGTGTTCTTGGCCGCGACCGGTATGACGACCCGGTAATCGGTAAGGAAAACTTTCTCCACCTCGGGGTAGACTTTTTTCAGCGCCTTTCTCAGCGCTGCGTCTATCGCGCCCACAGGACCGGAACTCTCCGCGACGCCAAGCTTTCCGTTGGTCTTGACCACCGCGACGTTCATCCCGTTCTCCGATATGACCTTCCAGTAGTCGAGTGTTATACCGCTCTTGTAAAGTCCGAGATGCTGCGCCAGCACAAGGAACGCGGATTCAGGCGCGAGGTCGAAGCTGTACCCGGCCTTTTCCATCTCCTTCACCTTTGCAAGCGCCTCCTTGACCCGCGGGTCGGATTTGTCAAGATTGATGCCGAGCTTCTTCGCATGGCCGACAAGGCTGCTCGCCCCGCTGAGCTCCGATATGATTATCTTCCTCAGGTTGCCGACCGCCTCGGGGTCTATGTGCTCGTACGCGCTGGGATCCTTCAGCACCGCATCGGAATGTATGCCTCCCTTGTGCGCGAAGGCGTTGCCGCCGACGAAGGGCTGGAAGGGATTCGGGGCGAGCCCGCTCAGCTCGTAGAGCAGCAGCGATGCAGCCCTTAGCTTCTGCAGGCTATCGGGTTTGAGCACGTCGCACTTTAGCTTGAGGCGCAGCGAGGGTATTATCTGAACAAGATCGGCGTTGCCCGTGCGCTCTCCCAATCCGTTTATCGTTCCCTGCACGTGCGTCGCTCCCGCTTCGACGCCCATTATCGTGTTGGAGACCGCACAGCCGGTGTCGTTGTGCATGTGCACACCTATCCTTGTGTTCAACGCGCCAGCGACCTCTTTTGTGATTCGGTACACTTCATTCGGCAACGTTCCCCCGTTCGTGTCCGCCAGAACCAGCGTGTCGCTTCCAGCCTCTTTCGCTGCCTTTAATACGGATAACGCATAATCCTTGTTGTCCAGATATCCCTGGTAGAAATGCTCAGCATCGAAGATCACCTTCAGGCCGTGCGCCCTCAGGTACGCCACGGAGTCATGGATGAGATCTAGATTCTTCTGCTCGCTCACCTTCAGTATGCTCTTCACGTGGAGCAGCCAGGATTTCCCGAATATGACGGCCACGTCCGCGCCGGATTCTATCAGCGAATTGAGGTTCGAGTCTTCATCGGCCTTCCGGTCCTTGTGCAGCGTGCTCCCGAACGCCGCGAGCTTCGAGTTTGATAATCCATGCTTTTTGATTTCGTTGAAGAAGAGCTTGTCCTTAGGGTTGGAGCTCGGCCATCCGCCCTCTATGTAATCGATTCCCAATTCGTCGAGCGCCAGTGCTATCCTGATCTTGTCGTTCAGAGTGAAGGAAACGTCTACGGACTGTGCCCCGTCCCGAAGCGTCGTGTCTAGGACTTCGACGCGCGTGTTATTTCCAAGGAACCACCAATGTTTGGATAATAGGATTTTGAAGGGCTATAAGCTTTTCGTACCGGAGCCGCGGGAGTGCCGTTGCTACTTCAGCACCCGCACCGAGAGGGTTGCGACCTTTGTGGTGAGCAATGGATTTGAGCCGCCCGGCGCGCCGGAGTTCGGAGTGTAGTTGATCCATATGAAGCCGCTGAATCCCGTGCCCACGGGCGGGGTTATCGAGGGGCCCACGCTCGTGCCGTAGCACGTTAGACCGGTGACAGTTATCTTCTGGCCCGGCGATAGGGACAGGGAGCCGGACGTGGCAGAGTTTGAGACAACGGCGGTTGCAGCTCCGGTGGCGGAGAGGTACACCATCGCCGCCTGGGGGCTTCCGGAAGCGGGCGACGGATTCGGCAGCCCGACGGATGTTGAGGATGACGAACACGCAGCCGCGACGTTGTATATGGTCTTTGTGGAGGCAAACTGCCCGAACGTGAAGGTTATGTTGTCATTCTGCGACAGCGCAGGGCTGCCGCAGTAGTAGCCAGGTGACGCAACGCAGCCGCTCGAAGCGAAGGATAATGAGGTGAAGACTCCGAGCTGGAACAGTGCGGCCAGGACGACCGCTACGATCAGCAGAGCCCACCCGTAGGTCATTAGGTACTCCATGGCACTCTGGGCTTTGCTTTGTCTCATTTTCTCCTCGCCTTTTTTGCGCCCTTGCGCCTCTTCGCCAAGGACCATACTCCGATTATTGCTATTATTATCAGCACCGTGGGTACGATGATCGAAGAGGCGCCGGGAGCCTGCTGCTCCTGAGCTATCGTTGTTGTGGATGTGGGTGCGGTTTGGTTGACGCTGTTGCCGATGAACGAGTAGGTGAACATGTTCGTGTTGGAAAAGGTCAGGTTGCTGCTCTGCTGCACTCCGAATTGCGGCTCGGCGGAGTTGCTTGAGATCAGAACAGCATTCAGTATTGTGACCTGGGTGTCGGGCCTGCCGGCAACTTCCCATAGTATGTTGTTTGCGTTTATTGTCGGTATTGCAGTGTCATTGGTGCCGATCGCGGCCTGGAGCGCGGCCACCGAAGTCAGGCAGTGCGCTGTCGGATCGCTCAGGTTTGATGGGGCGATCTGGGCGCACGTTCCGGTCGTCGTGTTAGGGAAGATGTTGGGATCAAAGACCCAGACACGGACTTCGTACGAACTCACCACGGTGCCGTTCTTCTTCTGCGAGACGAGTATGTCGCGCGCCGCGTTGGGGAGCACCCCTTCTGGCAGGCCATTTATCCCGCCAGGTATGTTGGCTCCTTGCTCAATCGCACTGAGGATTGGAGAGTAGACGTATCCGGGGCGGTGCATGCACGCGTTGGGGGACTGCCCCGCGCCGCATATTGTGATTATGGGCTGGCCATTGTAAGTTGGATAGCCCTTTGGTGTCGATCCAAGGGCGTTGTACCCGTAAACGGATAATCCGGCAAATGCAGGAATCAGCGCCCATCTCGGAATGCTGTTCGCGGTGTCGACTCCGGCAGAGGAGCCGAACTCGCAGGCCGTGATCGATGAGGCATTGATGGATTGGCTGCTGTTCGCGTAGATTGCACTAGGAGCCGGGTAGCAGGTGAAATTGTTGTAGTAGGTGAGATGTATGGTTTCGCCATCCTGGAACGCGTTTATCTTTACCGAGCCGGCCGCATATATGCTTCCGACAAGCAGCAATGCAACAACAGCAAGCATCATGAGCTTTCCGGACACGCAACCACTTTTATTACAATGCAAAAAGATAAATATTCCATGCTGAGGACGAACTGCGTGCGATTCTGGTGCAGGTATGAAGCACGCGTTACTTTTGGTTACGCCAAAGCCCTCAGTTTTTTGATTATTGGACTTTCCTTTGAGCCAATCTCTTTCTTGACGTTTGCCGTTACGCCGGAAATGCCGGTCTCCATCTCGGAGTACATCGCCATCAGGTCGTCGAGCCTCCTTCCGTTCTCTTTCAGCTTTGCAATTACGTTCGGATTAGTTTCTTTTTGCAACAGCCTGTTGTTGATCGCCCCAAAACGCTTGACGTTCTTGCCGTATTCCCTGAAATCGCGGAACGTTAAGCTCGTGGCTTTGTTGAACCGCTTGTTCCAGTCGCACACCGCGTCTATCGCAGACCTCAGGACCTCCCTTTGCAGCGGCACAGAGGTCACTGCGCCGAATTCCTTGAAATCCTTCTCGCGCAGTTCCATGTAGCTCTTCGTCAGCTCGTCGGATATGCGCCTTGCAGCATCGGAGCTTATCCTGCTCTTGCCCTTCGAGAAATTCCGGTCGTACTCATCTTTA
>CAVUGN010000009.1:0-126755 GCA_963741095.1 uncultured Microcaldota archaeon | reverse complement strand
ATGTCTTCATGCAGCATCGTGGCTTATTGCAAGGGCAGCGCAATGACGCGGGCATTGCGCAGGTACGGCACAAGCTTGGGCATCGCGTTTCAGATACGGGACGACGTGCTCGATTTTGTGAACTCCGACGAGTATTCTGGCGCCAACATCGTTGCATCCATGAAAAAAAGGTACGGCATGGACATGAACAAGGCTGTCGCAAAGGCTGTCGAGCTGAACAACAGATACGCCAAGGATGCAGTGCGTGGATTGGATCAAAAGCGGATGCAGATTTTGGGCAACTACGCAAAAATTACAGAGCTCCATTTGGATTAGGGTTTGCGGGCCGTGACCATGAATGCGACTCTGGTCGGCAATTCCGTGATTTTTATCTCTGAGAATCCGCTTTTGCTTAGGAGCCTGGGCAGCCTGTTCTTATCGAACTCGTTTATGCTGCTGACCAGGTAGGAGTAGGCTTTTCGATTGACAAGCGCACCTTCTAAGAGAATGATTTTGAAATAGAATCTGAATGCATACTTCATGAGGCCGTTATCTGGCGCAGCCATGTCAAGCAGCACAAGCTTCCCTCCCTTCTTGAGAACCCTGTTCGCCTCTCCTACGAATTTTTCCAGACTGTCGAAATTCCTCAGCCCGAAGGCGCTTGCGACGACATCGAAGCTGCGATCGGGGAACTGGAGCGCCAGCGCATCGCCCGTTTCGAAGTTTATCTTAACCCCCAGATGCTTCGTCTTTCTTCTTGCGATTTCCAGCATTTTGTTGTTGAAATCGATGCCGGTTATAACTACTTTCTTGCCCTCTTTGATGCACGCCTTGTTGATTGCGATCGAGAAGTCTCCAGTACCGGCGGCGATGTCCATGACTGAATAAATTTTCTTTTCGATTAGGGATTCCTTTGCTGCACTTTTCCGCCACAGACCGTCGAAGCCCAGGCTCATGATCCAGTTCATCAGATCATAGCTTCCCGTTATTTCGGAGAACATCCTATGGTTTTGGCTGCTCACTTCCAGCGCCGCTCACACAAGGGGGAGTATGTATCCCGCGATCAGCAGGAATATGAAGAGCATGCAGTAGACTGCGTTGAGGCCCATAAACTTCTCGAACTTCTTTGGATCGGAATAGTTCAGCATGCCGAACACGCACGTTATCATCAGGGGTGCTGCCGCAATGGCGATGAGCTCGGTTGACGGGATGATCTTGTAGATCACTCCGAAGGCTATGGACAGGTAGGCTGCGATCTGCCAGAACAGGTAGTACTGGGCGTTGTTCTCGTTGGATTTCAGCAGCACCGCGCCGCTCTTCCTGCCGTGGGCCGCATCGACCTTCCTATCGGGCATCTCGTTGATGAGCAGGGCCATCCCTATAACCGCGCCTGCAGGGAAGGTCAGCAATATTATGGCGGGCATGTGCGCCGCAGAAGAGCCGGCGACTATGAAGCTCGCCATGCCGATCATCATGAAGTTCATGATCACTATCGGCTCAGCAACGAAGGGCACGTAGAGCAACCATGAAGTGTACAACAGTATCGAAAGCGCGCCAACAACAAGGAACGGAATGATCGCCGGATTGTTCACTGCGAAGTATAAGCTTATCGCGGCAGCGATAACAAGCGAGAGCAGGCCTATGGCCAATGTTCCGTTGGGGGAGACGCAGCCGTCGACTATCAGCTTCTTGCCGCCGCTGAACCTTGTCGCGGTGGTTTCTTGGTCGATGCCCCTCCTGTAATCTACATAGTCGTTCAGCACGTTGACCGCCATCTGGGCGAACAGGACGCCGAGGATCAACAGTAAACCGGTTGTGAAATCAATCGTGCGATAGGCGCTTGCCACTATGATTCCAAGCAGTGCACACAGTGGAGCAAAAACGAGCGCGGGCTCTATCGCCTCGTTGAAATAGTACTTTAGCTTTGAGCCTTTTGTGGGCTGCGCCCGCGAGCTCGCGGTGCGAACGGATCTGCTTCTGGCCTTCTTTTTTAGCCTGCGCGCCGTTTTACCACCCTAGACTTATTTCTCACAAATAACTTATATGTTTCCACACGCACAGGGAATGGCATCCTGGGATATAAACCGGTGTGCACAGCCCAGACTGGACGCGGAGGAGCAGAATTTCATGGACTCGGCGGGGATCGCACCCGCGACCTTCCGCTTGCAAAGCGGACGCTCTACTACTGAGCCACGAGCCCAATCAATAGGATTAGTGCGATTGTATTTTTATTGCTATCTTCTGTGCTTCTTCGGCTTCTTCTGGACGTGCTTGTGGAGCGCCTTCTTAGGCTTTGATGCCTTTGCAGGGTGGTGGTGCTTTGCGCTCTTTGTGGTGAGCTTCTCTATGAGCGCCATGTCCTTCTCCCCGATCTTGCCCTTGTCCACGGAGCTCAGTATCGAGTCTATCACGTTCTCGCTAACGGGCTCAGATTCCTTGGCAGAATTGGTCAGCAGGGCGTTCTCGACGTCGCCCTTCTTGATTATGCTTTCGAGTGTGCTCAGCTCCTTTATCTTGGCAAGCTCAGCAGCATACTTGCCTCTCTTTTTAGCCACATCGACACCCTTTGATGCTTTTAACAGCATATCTTTTTAAGCCTTGCCCCCTCTCACGTCAGGAATTTGGGGGCCGGAATTGGCGCCGAATGTGGAATGTTCTGGTGTTATAGGTAACCTTTTAAACTCTTACGACAAAGTTTATGCAATAACAACGAAAGGTACGGCTCTAATTTGTTGTTGATGGCAGTGTTTCGATGGATAACTATGACGTTATAGTCGCAGGCGCGGGGCTGGCAGGCTCGCTGGCGGCAGCTTCGGCCGCTAAGAAGGGGCTGAAGGTACTGCTTCTGGACAGGAACAAGGAAAGCGAGGTCGGTAAGAAGACCAATTGGGGATGGGTCTGCGGCGAGGCGGTTGCGGAAGAGCACCTTAATTACGTCAAATCGAAGTTCAACATAGATTTCAAGTACCCGGAGATAGAGCTCAAGGTCGACGGCATATTCGCGCTGTCACCGAACCTGGAGCACAGGTACAGGTTCGATGGCACTGGCTACGTTCTTGACCGGCCTTCTTTCCAGCACAGGCTGCTTGAATGCGCGCTCGCAAGCGGAGCGGAGTACGTCCAAGAATTCGAAGTCGAGGCGCCGATGATCGAGAACAACTTCGTCGTAGGAGTGTCGGGCAAGAACAAGGCAAAGGAGCACCAGAACATACGCGCAAAGATAGTCATAGACGCGTTGGGAGTCGCAACCTCATTGAGGAGGAAGCTCCCAGAGAATCCTTATGTCGACAGGGAGGTTGACATAAGCGACCTTGAAGCCACGGGAAGGTATCTCTACGAGTTTGACCTCGATCACGAGGACCTCAACTTCTTTGATCCTAAGAGCGCACTCATACATCTCGACCAGAACATAGCGCCCGGCGGCTACGGGTGGGTCTTCCCGAAGGAGAAGAACATGGTCAACATAGGCATAGGGGTCCAGATGGAGAGCCTCAACATCAGGAACAAGAAGCTCAACAGGAAGGACACGCTGATAACGCTGATGGACGAGTACGTGAAGCGCAACCCGGTCCTGAAGAACCTCAGGCTTTACAACAAGAACAACAACGGCAAGGGTTACTGGTCCGTCGCCGTGAGAAGGCAGATGGAGAGCATAGTCTTCAACGGCTACATGGGAGCCGGAGACAGCGTGGCGATGCCGAATCCGCTCAGCGCGGGAGGCATAGGCTCGGCGATGATAGCCGGGATACTTGCAGGAGAGCATGCGGCGAGCGCGATAGGCAACAAGGACGTCAGCCTGAAGGGATTGTGGAAGTACAACGTAGACTACAACAATGCCTACGGCAAGAAGACCGCGGGCCTCGAAGTCCTTAGGGTCTACCTCCAATCGCTCAACAACGACGTGATAAACTACGGCATGAAGACATTCATGACGTCAAAGGAGGCGGAGAACCTCAGCTACGGACTGGTTCCCGAGCTCAGCCTTGCCTCGAAATTCAAGATGGTGCTGAAAGGGGCGTCGAACGTGGGCGCATTCAACAACCTGCTCTACGCGGTCAAGAAGATGAAAGAGTTAAATGCTTTGTATACCAAGTATCCAGAGACTCCTGAGGGCTTTGCACAATGGAGAGAGGCAGTCAACAGCAGCATGAAGGAAGCAAAAGAACGCTTCAGACCGAATCCAGTATGACGTGATCAAATGGAATACACTAAATTCGAAAAGGCTAGGATAATAGGCGCGAGGGCTCTGCAGCTGGCTTACGGCGCTCCACCGCTGGTGAAGGTGCCTGCGGGCATGATAAACCCGATAGACCTCGCTGCGATAGAGTTCGAGAAGGACGCGATACCGATAACGATACTCAAGTAACTTACTTGAGCACTGCTTTTTTGTCTATGCGCTGACCCATCAGGTTGTAAATCTCGGCGCTGCCGTAATCGAAGACCTTGTTCCTCAGCGAGGGGTTTGCGTTGTTCTTGTAGAATCTGCTGAGCTCCGAACCCATTATCAGGCTGTTGAACGCCGGCATCATTATCAGCTTGATGTTCTTGTTCACCGCTTCGTAGGCGCGATGCGCTCCCGCCTGGTTGAGCCTCGCTATCAGCCAGACCTTCTGGTCGTAGGTCGCGCCGTTGCTGTCCGTTATCCTGACCATCGCGTGGTTGTGCGCGGTTATCAGATAATCGGAAAGCATCGCCTTCTCGCTCGGGTTCTTTTCACCGTGAAGAAGCGCAAATTCGCCGATGATAAGTTCTTTCGTTATCGGAAGGTTGACAATGTCGCCAAGATGCGCGTCGTGGTTGCCCGCAACTATTTGTATCTCGAATTCGCTGAGGCTCTCGAAGAAGCTCTTTATCGTCCTTGCCGTAGAGGCATCGGGATAGAGCACGCTCTCCTTTATGTCCCCTAGCATAATGATTTTCTTGAGCGAGAACTCCCTCATCATCCTCTTTATCTGCTCTGACATGAACTCGGTCGCGTTGAAGACGTGCACACCGCGTTCATGGAGGCTCCGCTCCATGCCCATGTGCAGGTCGCCGACCACGAGATAGGGGGTCTTGCCCGCGCGTATGACCATCGCGGGCTCGTTGTAGATGAACTTTACCTTTGGAAGCGCCATGGTAATACCTGACAGCAATAAATTAATAAGGCTGAACATAGAGAGGTTACCATGGTCGAACTTTCGCCCTACATAGGGAGCATAGACGGGATACGCATACAGCTCCACTGGTCGTTCATACTTTTGCTTCTGCTGATACTGACGCTCAGCGCGTACTATTTCCTGATATGGGTGCTGCTGTTCGTGTGCGTGCTGATTCATGAGCTCACTCACTCCATAACCTCCAGGAGGAACGGCATAGCGGTCAAGAAGATAATACTCTATCCGTTCGGCGGGGGGTCGGTGATAGACTTCGAGAAGGTCAAGCCGGAGACCGAGTTCCGCATATCCATAGTCGGGCCCATATCGAGCCTGCTGCTCGCTGCGGTGTTCGGAATTCTTGCGGTGTACTCGCCCGCAGGCATCGTGAGGTACACCGTGCAGACTCTCTTCGAGCTCAACGTCTTCCTTGGAGTGTTCAACATCCTGCCCTGGCTGCCGCTTGACGGAGGTAGGGCCCTGAGGGCCTATCTTCAGGAGAAGAGGAGCTACTTCGAAGCGACAAGGATCGCGGTCTTGGCCAGCAACGCGATCACGGCGCTCTTCATTGTGGGCACGTTCGTTTATGTCCTGCTGATACCTGGCACGTTCTTCTACAAGGAGTTCATAGTTCTTTGGGACGTGGTGCTGGGGCTGTTCGTGTACAGCGGGGCCAAGGCCGAGCTGCAGAATGCTTACATAAAGGACAACGTATCGGGACTTCATGCGAGCGACGCTATGAGCGAGAGTTATGTTGAGGTGAATAAAGGCACGACCATACCGCAGCTGTACAGGACCATGCTCAAGCACCGCACCAACATAATACTGTACAGGGAAGGCAGCGCGGTGAAGGCGGTATCGAACCTGACGTTGGACAGGATACCATGGAAGGACAGGGCGCTGGCGGACGTGAAGCCGCTGGGGAAGGAGATACCCCAGATCCAGTACGGCGCAAAGCTTTTCGGCGCGATAGACAAGATGCGGACCGAAGAGACTGGCATGGTGGCCGTGATGAAAGGAAAACGGCTGGTCGGGATCCTTCTGGCGCAGCACGTCGAATCGGTCATAGCGCTGTACCTGTCGCACAAAAGGGCGACGGGAAAGGTTTAACGCAATCATCGGGCACAACGCAAATAAATAATAATAGTAGCGTCGATAAACTATGGGCGAACCGGTGCGACACATGCTCTACTTAGACAGCATCATACTCCACAATTTCAAGTCCTTCAGGCACGCCAACATAAAATTCGGAAAGGGATTCAACTGCATAGTCGGACCGAACGGCTCCGGCAAGTCGAACATCTGCGATTCTCTGCTCTTTGCGTTGGGAGAAAGTTCACTGCGAAGGATGAGGCTCACCTCGTTCCCCCAATTGATAAACAGCCACGCAAAGCCGAAGAAGGAGGACAACGTCAAAAGGGCCTACGTGAAGCTTTCATTCAGGGGGGAGGAGCCCCTTGAGATTGCAAGGATAATAAAATCGAACAACAAGGTCGGCTACAGGCTGAACGACCGGCACGCGAGCAGGCAGGACGTCATCGACGTGCTGAGGGCAAAGAAGTGCGAGATCAACGAGACGAACGCGATAACGCAGGGAGAGATCGGAACGCTGCTGGCGCTCAACGCGAAGGAGCGAAGAGGGTTGATAGACGTCGCGGCGGGCATAAAGGAGTTCGACGACAAGAAGGCCGCGTCGCTCAAGGAATTGGAGAAGGTCGAGGGGAGCATAAGCGAGGCGGGCATAATGCTGAGCGAGCGCCAGGGGTTCCTGAACGAGCTGGAGAAGGAAAAGGAGGACGCGGAAAAGCACATCGCGCTCACGAACACGGTCAAGGAGACGAGCTACACCATACTGAAGTCTAGGGAGAAGAGCATAATGTCTGAGTATGACAATTCGTTCGCGCTCATCAAGGAAAAAGAGAAGAAGAGGAACGACATCGACGGCAGGATAAAGGAGACGGACATCGAGATAGAGAGCCTCACGACAAAGAGGGAGACCGCGGCCAAGAGCCTGAACGAAAGGTCGATCGAGGTAGGATCGACGAACAAGCTGCTCGAATCGGCGAACCGCGACATCGCGGTCAAGGAGTCGCAGCTCAATTCGGCGAAGAACAGCATTTTGGAATTGGATAAGGCGATAGAGGAATTGAAGACCGCAAGGGCGAAGATGCTCGAAGAGAGAGAGGCGAGCGAGGGAACCGTCAAGGGCCTGAAGGGGGAACTGGACGACAAGGCGAAGAAACTCAAATTGGTGGACGTTTATGATGATGCGGGCACGTCTTCGCTGTTCAGCAAGTACGGCGAGAACCAGAAGAGGCTGGACGAGCTGGAAGCGGAGCATGGAAAGGCCACGAATGCGCACATGCAGCAGTCGTTCGCCATCGAGGGCGCGACCAGCAGGATCGGCGAACTGAGCAGTGCGGTGAGCAACCACCTCAAGGAGCGCGACCTCAGGCTAAAGTCGATAGAAACGGAGAAGGAGAAGATCCAGCCGGTGGCGTCGGGCATCGCGGAGTCACAGAAGAAACTGGCGGAGAATGCTGCGGAGGCGGCGCGAGTCAACGACACGATCAATAGGATATATTTGGACAATGTTAACCTCAGGGAGCAGCTCGCGAGCATCGGCCACAGCTCTGATCGGAGCGCCGAGACGCTCGGCAGGAGCATCAAGGAGGGATTCTACGGCAGGGCCTACGAGCTGTGCAGTTACGACGACAAATTCTCCACCGCGGTGCAGGCCGCGGCCGGGCAGAGGATGAACTATTTTGTCGTAGATTCCAGCGAAACGGCGAGCCGCGCGATAAAGCTGCTGAAGGAAAAAAGCCTTGGGAGGGCGTCGTTCATACCCATAGAGGACATGCAGGTGAAGCCGACCGCCGCAGTGAAGGGATTGAAGCCATTCATAGAGAACGTGAAGTTCGACAAGAGGTACGGAGCCGCATTCGATTACATATTCTCGAACACCTACCTTGTTGATAGCATAGAGGCAGCGAAGAAGGCGGGCATGGGAAGCTGCAGGTTCGTAACCCTAGAGGGTGAGCTGATAGAGCAGTCGGGCGTGATAACGGGAGGGACGATGCGTGTGACGCAGTCTCCGGCATTGCTTGAATCGAAATTGAGGAAGCTCGAGGATGAGAAGAAAGCGGCGAACGGCAGGCTCTACGAGCTGAACATTGAAGCGGATTCGATAAGGAAAAAATTGGCTTCGTATCAGACCGAGGAGGCCAACCGCAGCAACGAGATCAGGCACCTGCAGCAGCAGGTCGACGGGATAAACGGCGAGATCGATTCCGGGAAGAAGGAACTGGCGTCGATGGAATCGAAATTGGCGCAGATGAAGGTCGAGTTCGAAAGGCTCAAGACAGAGAGGGACAAGGTCGAGGCAGGCATATCCGCATTGAGGCTGGAGAACGAGAAGCTGTACTCCACCAAGACCGTGCAGCAGCACAAGGGCAAGCAGCAGCCTTCCGGCGCCACACAGGACGCGAAGGCGCTGCGCGAGGAGGCCGAGGGCCTGAAGATAAGGATAGCCACGATGACGAAGGAGAACGAGATACGCGCGGGCAGGATTGGCGAGATAGAGGAGGAAACCGGCAAGAAGACCGAGGAGCTGGCCGGACTCAAGAAGAGCGTTTCGGGCCTCGGCAAGGATATCGCGGAGATAAACAAATCGAAAGCGGAACTGCAGGAGAAGATACGCAGCCACGACACGAAATCTGCAGGGCAGCTCAAGGAATTGCAGGCGCTGGAGGAAAAATTGACGAAGATATCAATGGAGAGGGGCAGGCTCTCGAGCGACATGGATAAAATAGAGCGCGACCTCATAGAGCTGAGCATGAAGAAGGAGCAGTCCGAAACGAGGATGAACGACATAAAGGCGGAGCTGCTTTCTTACTCCGGAATGAAGGCCATCGAGGGCAAGAGCATCGAACAGTTGGAGGCTAGCCTTGCGGTCGCGAAATCCGAGATCGAGAGATTGGGCAACGTGAACCTGAAGGCTCCGGAGATATACGAATCGAAGAAGCAGGATGTTGACATGGCGAGGCAGAAGCTGCAGGTCCTTGACAGCGAGAAGGGCTCCATAGTGGCCATGATAAACGAGATAGAATCGAAGAAGCTGAACATATTCGTTGACACGCTGAAGGTGGTGAACGAGAACTTCAAGAGCCTCTACAACAACATATTCGAGGGAGCCGCTTACTTGTACCTGGAGAACCCGAAGGACCCGTTCAATTCCGGGCTGCAGATACACATGACCTCGGCGTCGAAGAAGGAGCGCGCTTCCGAACAATTGTCGGGAGGCGAGAAGTCACTATTGATGCTGATGCTGATATTCGCGATACAGATGCGCAACCCGATGTCTTTCTACATCTTCGACGAGATAGACGCCTCGCTCGACAAGGAGAACTCGAAGAAGCTGTCCAGGCTCATGAAGGAGCTGAGCAGGAGCTCGCAGGTCATAATGGTGAGCCACAACGACTCCATGATAACCGCGGCGGACACCGCGATAGGCGTGGTGCGAAAGGACGACGAATCGCAGGCGGTGGGCATGCAGCTTAACACGCTGAACGCCGAAGCGATCGAGAAGAGCGCATAACTTACTTTCCTTTCAATCTAATGTTGAGCAAATGGCAAAAAAGGCTAAGCGGGGCAAGGGCTTTCCAATCTGGCCGATCTATCTCGTACTCGTGGTTATTTTCGTCCTTTACGTCTACTTCCAGCACGTGCAGGCACTGTCGATGGTGTTGGGCGTGGCGCTGTTCTTCGTGATAGCGGTTTTGCTCTCTCTTGAATTGCTGGACAGCCTGAAGGAGGGCGATTATGTAAAGAACATACTGGAGCTGATCGTTGCCATAGGCCTGATACTGGTCTTCTGGTTTGCGCTGAAATTCGTGCTCAACACGAACTATCCATTGGATGTTGTGCCGAGCTGCAGCATGCTGCCGAACCTGCAGAGAGGCGACATGATACTGCTGCAGGGCATTGGAGGCGCAACCGGGATAAAGGCGCCGGTCGTGGACGTCAGCGCGGCAGCGTACAACAGCATGATAAACAGCATGGCCAACGAGCAGCTGCTCTGCGTCGCTTACAGCAGATCAGGTGGCGAGACCAACGTCTCGCAGATACTCATGCCGAATTATTCCGTGGGGCTTTACCAGAACACGGGCAGCGGCGGAACGATTGTGCCGCAGGGCAGCCAGACCGGTTTGATAACGTACACCTGCGGCGTTCGAAGGATCAAGTACACCGATGGGACCATCAGGAATGAGGTTTACACCTCTGCGATAACCGTGGCTGGCACCACAATCATAGGCGATGCGAACAACACGAGGGTGGTCTATCAGACCGTGCCGGAAGACGCTTTCTACAGGCTCGGAGACCAGTACGTCGTTCACAGGATTTACGCAGTAATTGATGTCAATGGCAGTTATTACGCGCTGACAAAGGGCGACAACAACGCCGGGCTCGACATCGAGTACGGGAACATCCCTGCGAGCCTGAGCCAGATAGAGGGCAAGGTCATAGCCTCGGTGCCGTACCTCGGATATCTCAAGCTTGTGCTGAGCAACCAGTTCAGCGAACCCGCCGGGTGCGACTCTTACCCTGTCGGTTAATTAGTAAAGCCGGTCACAGATCGGCGAATCTTATCATCACTGCTTGCTCGGCTATCTTTGGCGCGATCACTTCGACTATCTCGCCAAACTTCATGCTGACGTTTACGAGATCGAGTGGATGGAACATGCCGGTATAGTCGTCAATCGTCATTTTCCATGCCGTTGCCAGGTCCTTGGCGGTTTTTTGGCTATTGGCAATGCTTCCTATGTAATCGTTGTAGATTCTGTCGAATTTGCCTCCGAATGCCCCATAGGAAAGTGAATGTTCGCTCAGCTGCTGGATCATTATCTCCTTGGAAGGCAACGCCACTACTGCTGCCGATTTTGTCACCATGATATCGCATTATTCCTTCCGTTTGTTCGGATATATATGCCTTATGTCCACCCACGTCTGACGACGTGTTTTGATCGGCGGAGAACGCGTGCGGCAGTGCGGAGCCAGTGCAAGCATACGGGTATAAATAATGTTTAGAGCATAGAAAAGTTACAGCATGGGTGGATAGGGACGAGACAGGATCGACCGCAGCAAAATGGCTTGGATAAACTGTATTCCAGCATAAACGAGATACGCTATTTCATTCCCGACAACAAGCCAAACCCGAAATGGGTTGTGCACTATGGGAGCACGCTGCCCGATGCGAGGAAGAACGCTTTGAGAGAGGTGCACCGGAAGAGGATGAACGCCGCGGCAGGGAGCAGGAAACTCGTATCGGTTGAAGACGAGGAGAAGGGCGTGCTTGAAAACATAAAGAGGCTGGTCCCTTCCGTGGCGCCGGTGGCCGAAGCGGCAGCGAAAGCGGCGGCATCCAAGGCAATGATAGCTGCCATAAACGCCGAGGGCGTTGCGGTGGGCGACAGCTCTTTTGAGGACGCAGGGCGCGACGCGGGCATGATGGCCGAGCTACTGGTCGTGAAGGACCTGGATTTCTCCGGCAAGGTGAAATACCTCAAGCATGCTGACGAGCGCATGATGGCATGGAAGAAGGGCTACGGAGTGCTCACAGACATCGAGGGCATTCTCCACGTCTATTGCATCAGGAATCTCGATGGTGTAAAGCTGCGGACAGAAGCCGAGGAGGAGGAACCGGAGATCATCCTGTACGCGGGATAGTTGGACAAGGCTGGAGGCGTCGGCTGTATTGTTTTATATACTTTTGCGTGATAATAAATCATACGAAGGATTCCTTTTCTTCGCATTTGACTGTGTTTTCATGGCAGACATTGCAAATGATATACGCTTAGCTGTAGACAGCGGAAAGGCAGCGTTAGGCATAAACAGCGTCCTGGCGTCGATAAAGGACGACACCGCCAAGCTGCTCGTTGTCGCATCGAAGAACAAGGGCGACAACGTCCAGGACATAGAGCACATGGCAAAGATATCTAATATCAAAGTGGTAATGTTTGAAGGCACGTCGATGGAGCTTGGCGCGGTTTGCGGCAAGCCGTTCTCCGTGTCCGCCGTCTCCATAATAGAGCAGGGCAACTCAAAGATACTAGAAGACACAAAGTGATTTTATACCGAATGGAGAATTTGCCGCTAGAAAATTGCTGAAACAGAGAAAACACCAGAGGCTGCTCAAGAAGTGGCTGAGGCGAAAGATGTTCAAGCTCAAGGACAAGTACGACCCGATGGGAACTGTACCTAGGGCAAAGGCCCTGGTGCTCCAAAAGATTGCAACAGGACAGAAGCAGCCGCATTCGGGCCAGATAAAGGGAGTAAGGATACAGCTCGTGAAGAACGGAAAGACCGTAAGCGCTTATGTGCCCGGAGACGGATCCATTGGGTTCATCGATGAGCACGATGAGGTCACCATCGAAGGCATGGGAGGATCCCAGAGGGGCCAGATGGGCTGCATACCGGGATGGAAGTACAAGGTAATAGAAGTCAACGGCGTGAACCTCAAGATGGTGAGGTCAGGCAGAAAAGAGAAACCGAAGAGATGATATGGCTGAAGATAACGCTGTGGTAGTTTCAGAGAAGAAGGCCGGCGAGAAGCAGGTTCCTGCAAAGGCCGAAGTGCAGCCGGTAGCCGTGAAGCCCGTGAAGAAGATAAGGGCTCCGAAGGCAGCGCCGGAAAAGGCAGCCTACTCCGCAGCTCCGACGAACAAGCCATTGCTGTTCAACAAGTACAGTTTTGACGTCGAGGTAGCCGATCTCAGCCTGAGGAATCAGATAAACCTGAGGGCCATCGCCTACCCTGTCAGCCACGGGCGGTTGAGCCAGAAGAGCTTCGCCAAGGCGAGCATCAACATCATAGAAAGATTGGAGAACTCGCTCATGAGGGGCGGCACCGGAGGCAAGGTCGGCGGGCACGTCATAAGAACCGAGGGAAGGTTGCAGGGAAGGAAGATGAAGGTCACGAAGATAATAGAGAACGCTTTTGACATAATCTCAAAGCAGAGCGGGAAGAACCCGATACAGGTCTTCATACGCGCGCTTGAGAACAGCGCCCCGATAGAGGACACCACAAGGGTGGTCTACGGAGGCATAACATCGAACGTCGCGGTCGACATAAGCGCGAGCAGGAGACTGGACATAGCGCTCAGGAACGTGGCTATGGCGACCATCATAAACGCATTCAAGAACAAGAGGACGCTTGCACAGGCACTGGCGAACGAGATGATCCTCGCGTCGAACATGGACATCAACAGCTATGCGATAAAGAGGAAGAACGAGATTGAGCGCATGGCCAGGAGTGCCAAGTAGCTGATTCTATGGTAAGGAAAGAGTACGTTGTAGAGGAAATAACAAAGCTGATGAGCGACCCAACAAGCATACGCAACATCGCGATCATAGCTCACGTCCACCACGGCAAGACAACGCTCACGGATTCGCTTCTCGCAAGGGCAGGATTGATATCGAAGAAGGCTGCCGGAGACGTCCTTTACACGAACTACGAGGCGATCGAAAAGGACAGGAGAATGACGATAAAATCCGCGAACATATCGCTCGGATTCACTTACAAAGGCAAGGATTACATTATAAACCTCATCGACACGCCAGGTCACGTTGACTTCGGCGGGCACGTCACAAGGTCCATGAGGGCCGTTGACGGAGCCGTGCTGGTCGTAGATCCAGTAGAAGGAGTGATGCCACAGACCGAAACCGTGCTGAGGCAGTCGCTGAAGGAAAAGGCAAAACCCGTACTTTTCGTCAACAAGACGGACAGGCTCATCAACGAATTGCGATTGACTCCCGAACAGACGTTTGAACGACTTCTAACGCTCATCAACGACGTTAACAAGCTGATAGAGCAGTACGCACCCGTCGAGTTCGCGGAGAAGTGGAAGGTCAGCGTTGAGGGAGGAAGCGTCTGCTTCGGTTCCGCTTACGACAAGTGGGCGATATCGAAGTACATCATGGAGAAGAACAAGGTCAACTTCAAGCAGGTATTTGACCTTATGGCAAAGGGCGAGGCAGGCCTCGCGGAACTGCAGGAGATAGCGCCGATAGACGACGCTGCACTGTCGATGATCATAGACCACCTGCCGACGCCGACGGTGGCACAGGCCTACAGGATACCTCAGATATGGCACGGGGACCTGACCAGCGCTGCTGGAAAGGCAATGATGGCAGTGGACATGACGGCTCCGGCAAACATGGTAGTGTTTAACATAATGTACGATCCGCATGCGGGCGAGGTCGCAGTGGGAAGAGTCTTCTCGGGCATAGTCAGGAAGGGCACAGAACTGCACATATCGGGAAGATCCGCGACCCAGAAGATCCAGCAAGTCGGCATATACATGGGTCAGGACCGAGTACTTGTCGAAGAGATACCCGCAGGCAACATAGCTGCGCTCATCGGAATCAAGGATGTTTCAGTCGGAGACACGCTTGGAGAGGAGGTCATAGAGCCGTTCGAACAGATAACGCACTACTCGAAGCCGGTCGTAACAAAGGCAATAGAGGCCAAAGATTCAAGGGACACAACCAAGCTGATTGACGCTTTGAGAGTCCTTTCAAAACAGGATCCGACGATAAAAGTCGAAATCAATCAGGAGACGGGGGAGCATCTTGTCAGCGGAATGGGAGAGCTCCATCTTGAAGTCATAGAGACAAAGCTCAGGGACGAGTTTGAAGTTCAGATAACAACCAGCGAACCAATTGTTGTTTATCATGAAACAATAGAGTCTCCTGCAGGCCCGATAGAGGGAAAGACGCCGAACAGGCACTCGAAGTTCTACATCAACGTGGAGCCGATGCCAGAATCGGTGCAGAAGGCTCTCGACCTTGGCCAGATACGTGAAGGAAAGCCAAAGGGCCAGGTTGCCATTGAGGCAATGATTGCCGCAGGTCTCGAAAGGGCGAAGGCAAAGGAGGTCATGGACATATCAAACAACTGCATGCTCATCGATACGACAAAGGGGGTCCAGTACATGAACGAGGTCATGGAGCTCCTGATAGACGGATTCGAAGAGGCGGTGAGGGACGGCCCGCTGGCAAGAGAAAAATGCTCGGGAGTCATAGTCACAGTGGAAGATGCGGTCATACATGAGGATCCGGTGCATAGGGGCCCGGCCCAGATAATACCCGCGATGAGAAGGGGCATATACGCCGCAATGCTCACTGCCGGGGTCTACCTGATGGAGCCAAAGCAGATGTTCACCGTGAACATACCCCAGGATTATCTGTCGGATGTGATAACGCTTTTGCAGAGCAAGAGAGGCCAGGTGCAGAACATCAACACCGACAGGCAGCAGGCCTCGATAATAGCGAAGATGCCAGTCTCAGAGGTCATAAAAGGATTCTCGAACGAGCTCAGGGGCACGACACAGGGCAGGGCCATCTGGTACTACGAGTTCGCCGGCTATGAGAAGCTGCCGAGGGAACTGCAGGAAAAGATAGTCAGGGAGATAAGAAAGAGGAAGGGCCAGCCGGAAGAGCCGCCCAAGCCGGAGCAGTTCCTTGAATAGTCGATATTTTCCGTTGCACCGAGAAGCATAAGGTTTAAATAAGCTAACAATAAAGAATCATTTGCAATAGGTATTCTCTGTCCTAAAGGCAATACCGAATGAGTGCAAACGATGGTGTTACTATGCCAAGCTACGTAGATATCGAAGTCTCGAATGAGGTCGTCGCGAAGACGTACGAAGCCCTGCAGCTCGCAAGGCAGAACGGAAGGATCAGAAAAGGCGCCAACGAGGTCACAAAGAGCGTTGAGCGCGGACTGGCTTCTTTCGTGGTCGTCGCAACAGACGTGAAGCCGGAGGAGGTCGTGATGCACCTGCCGGTCCTTTGCAAGCAGAAGAAGATCGCTTACACATTCGTCCCGAGCAAGCTTGATCTCGGAAAGGCAATAGGCATGACTGTTCCGTGCGCCGCAATCGCGGTCGAGAGCGCGGGCGGGGCTGCCGCTGCCATAAAGGACATAACTGCGAGGATAGGATCCCCGAAGGCATCTGCCGAGGCGCCGAAGGCTGCTGCAGCTGAAAAGCCGAAGGAGGCCAAGCCGGCAGAGGCGAAGAAGCCGAAGACCGAGAAGCCTAAAGAGGCCAAGGAGGCAAAGCCCGAAGCGGCGAAGCCTGCGGAGGCAAAGCAATAATAGTTGAGATCGATGCCGGAAGAACAGCCACAACAGCAGCAGAAACCTGCGGAGGTGCAGCAACAGCAGAAGCCGCAGTTCGCTGGCTTCCTGGCGGAGATAATAGAGGTCAACAGGGCCCAGAAGACAGGCATATCCGGCGAGGTCTATCTTGTCTCATGCAGGATACTCGAAGGCAAGGACGAAAACCGCATAATAAAGAGGAACGTCCTCGGGCCGATAAAGGCAGGAGACGTGATAAGGCTGCCGGACACAAGCAGGGAGGCAAGGGAGATAAGAGTAAAGTAGTGTTCCAATGAGATGCTCATACTGTTCCACGGACATACCCAAGGGCACCGGCACCATGTACGTGCACAAGACGGGCGTGCTGAACTATTTCTGCAGCAACAGGTGCTATAGAAATTCCATCCTGCTGCACAAGAAGATAAACAAGAAGCTTCTCGAATCAAGGAAGTAACCTTCCGGATACCCGATAAAGATGAACGACTATTTGGGATGCGATTCTTCCTTCTGCTTTTCAACTGCTAATCTCAGGAAAAAGGGTTGCCGAAATTGACCGACGATTCGCTACCAGCGGGCTTGAGCGCGCAGAACGTCGCAATGACAAGGGCAATTGAAGGAGACGTCAAGGAGATTGTCAGCCTCATAAACGACGAGCACAACCGATCCAACGCTGTGCTTGATGTGAGCCATGACGAGGTAAAGTCGTGGGTCGGCTTCGGCCTATCGTTCGTCGCCAAGCACAACAACAGGATAGTCGGCCATTCCGCAATGCACGTGTGGCCGGAGAGCGGATGGCTTGAGATAAGGGGCGTCGTGGTCCATCCGGACTACAGGAATCACGGCATATACAGCAAGATGACCAGGTTGCACATAGAGGAGACGTTCAGGGAATATCCGAATGGGAAGATCGTTGTGGTAAAGAACGAGTCGAGCAGGGGCGCGCGGCTTCTGAAAAGCCTTGGCTTCGTGCTTGTCGCGCGCGGCATTTCCATCGAGGTAATACAGCAGGGCGTTCCGAAGGAGTTCTTCGACATAGGGCCGAAGGACAGGCAGCTTAGGATATGGACCCTCACCAAAAAGGATTATCTGAATTCGAACAGCTGCCTACTTTGATCAATTCCGCATCATCTTCTTTGCCTCGCTGATTCTTGGCGGCTTGCCTTTTGCATAGACGTATTGCACGCCAGCGACATCCACGAACCAGCCGTAGCCCTTCTGACAGATCTCCCAGGTTGACTTTGCAAATGCGATGTGCTTCTCCTTGTTTAGGAAATCCCGGTCTTCGACAAGCAGCATGCTAGCGTACATTATCGCCGGCTCGTCCCAGCGTTGAGCCCATCCACTTCCGATCATTTTGACGACGGCGCAAAAATCAGCATTACAGTTACTTCCGGCTGCTCCGGAGAATGCACGTTGCGCTTCGGTCTGTGCTCTGCCATACTCTCCGGCAACTTTTTCGTCGTCCATCGCTTTTTGATGCGCTGCATTTCTCGCCTCTTCCCACGTTTTCCCGTAGAACACCTTCCATTCCGGTCTCGGCTTTCCATCCGGCTCTGGAATCGCCATGACGCCCCTGATGCCCATGATGAAATCGTTGATGTTGTTCTGTATGCTAGGAGGAGCATTCTTCAGCTTGAAATCTGAGAGACTGTTGTTGAATATGTAATCAGGAGTTGCGTACAACGCATGGAGGTACGCTTTGATCGCGTCGGCTCTTTGTATTGTCATCCTTCCGTCGATATTTGCCTTTATCTCCATCTCATTTCGCCTGCATTGCGGCTTCAAGCATCATCTTTATATCCCTGTCTTCAGTATAATCCACCGCTTTCTTGCCGTTGCCGTCTATTATATTGGCATCGGCTCCGTTGCTCAACAGTGCGTCGACGATCATGTAATCACCGTATTTTGATGCACACATCAGTGGGGTCATGCCGATCTTGCCCGTCGGTGCGTTCACATCCACTCCTCCGTGTATCAGCAATTCGACAATCTCTATGCGGTCGGTCCCTATGGCATAATCCATTGAATTATGATTGTACACGTTCTTCAGATTCACATCCGCCCCGTTGTTTAACAGCGCTTCGACAACCGCGACATAGCCGTCCTGTGAAGCGTACATCAGCGCGGTAAAGCCATAATCGTTCGTCGAATTTACGTTCGCACCTTCGCGTATCAGTCTATGGATTTTGACTGTGTCTACGCCCTGTTTTGCCGATCCTTCAACCAGTTCTTTTCCTAATCGGTTTGCCTCCGACTCGCTCATGGAAGGCCTCTTTGCGGCATTCCTCAAACTCGCGGTTTGATCATTGACGGTATTACTCGATGACTCGCCAGTCTGCCTGACGAACGCTTTTATCGCCTCCGCCCTCTCGGGAGTCATCCTTCCATCCATGTTCGCTTTTAGTTCCATCTCGCTTCCCGTTTGTTGATGAAGTTTTCCTAATATTTATCCTTATCTGTGGCGTGAACCTGGAGTTAGGAATAGGGAATTCAGCCCTCGCACTTTATGCTTCCCGGCTGCTCGGTGCGCTCCGCTATGGCGCCGTCCTCGTCGTAGACGTAGGATGTCACGGTCAGCGCGTACTCGTCAGGGAAGTTGTTGGGGCTGGTGTAGAGCCTCAGCTCTTTCTCCCTTTCGTTGCCCGGCTTGAGTATGCCGACCCTTGACCTGCCCACGGTGAGCTCCTTGTCGTGAGCCAATGAGAGAGGTGCCTTGACCGAGACGTCGCATTCGCACCAGTAGGTCTTTGCAGTATCGGTATTCTTGAGCGTTATGTGTATCGACGCCTCGTTCCTTGCGTACGCCTTGAGCACGGCGGGCTCGAACCGCATGCTTATGCTGACTATCGGCATTCTATCACTACCTTTTAAACAAGAAGATATTTATTTGTTCGAATCGCTATTGATAAGTTTTTGCTTGGTGCAGCTATGGAAGTGAACGAATCGAAACTGATAGAGCATGAGCTGACTATCAGGAATCTCAGGATAACGAAGGAGGTCACTGAGACGAGAAGGTCTCTTGTCAGATGGCTTGCGCTCTCATTGGGAGTTATAAGCCCCGGGGAATCGAGGCTTAGCGCAGTGTCCGTGCTCGATGCTGTGCTGTACTTCCAATTCTCAGAGAAAAAGGACCCGAGCGTGGAGGAGCTGATGAACTACATAACAGGCAGCTGGGGCGTGATAAACGAAAAAACGCTCAGGTACCATCTGCTGCAGCTGAAGAAGGCGAACATAGTGGACAACGCGAAGGGCAAGTATTTCCTGCTGATGCCGGAAGTCGGCGACAGATACGACGCGAACCTGTGGGTGGTCAACTATCTCGATTCGCAGGTAAATCCCATAAAGGAGAAGATGATATCGGCGCTTAAGGAATTGAAAGGCAGGTAATTCACATGTCATCCAAAAAAAATCTTTTGCCGTACATAGCATCGGCGGTGGTGGTGATCGTGCTGGTTGCAGCGATAGCAATCGAATTCAGCACGAACAGCTATTCGCTGAACGTCATCATGAGCAACAACCGTACTGGAGTCATTTTCCCGTACCAGACTTCCATTTTCACAATAAAGGTAATCAACGAGGGCGGCGCAACGGTGAAGGGGCTGACCGTGGGGCTTTACCAGAACGGCACTGAGCTGAGGCACTACACGGTCACGATACCCGGGCACAGCAATGTGACCCTTAAAGGGAATTACACTTACAGGCTGATAGGCAACACCTCTTTCCAGGCCGTGGCGGATCCGGGCAGGCTGCTGAATGTGGTGAACAGGAACAGTACGGTGAGCAGCGTGCCTGTCGATATCAGCGTTCCGGAGCTCCCGAACGTTTACAAGTCGATCCCGAATGAGAACGTGACGAGCACGCAGAGCTTCGTCCTGTCAGGCACGGGAATGTATTCGGCCTCGGCCGTGGCACAGGCCTACAACCTCGACATGATCGATGCGTTGTTCGGCACGTCGAAGGGCATGACCGTAAAGATCTTCGACAACCTGTACGGCTACATCGCTGATGTTTTCGGCGCGTACACCAGCTATGCCAATGGGACCTCATCCTACATAGTGTGGCTCCAGGGCACGGTAACTCCGGGGCTGGTCGATTATGTGACTTCGACGTTCAGGGTGCCGATGTCCAACATGACGATAAATGGCACTGGGGTAAGCTTCGCGAGGGTGGATAACCGGACCAGCATGTGCACCGATTACAGCAACGGCTGGACCAAGATGCTCGTCTATTACAACAACAGCAAGAACACGACCTGCCTCTCGTTCATGGGCAGGGAGTACACGCCGACGGAAAGCAATTCGCTGGTCGACGCGCTGAACACGAACAACGCCCTCTCCCATTACCAATCGGTGTTCGCGTACATCAATTCCTCCAAGCTCGGCTCGTCGCTGCCATACTCGGGTTCCGGCGTCGGAGTCGTGAACTTCTTCCAGAACGGCTATGGGGTCTTCGCGGGCTACGTGCAGAAATCCAACAGCGCAATCAACATCTCCTCCAACAGGACGTGCTACGGCATCACCTACGACAATGGCAGGATGCATGCGTGCTCCTACATCGTGGTGCCAATAAACCGCTCACAGACTGCGGGCTACGGATTGGTGAACACCACAGAGATAACGCCAAACTACACCGTGACGCTCTACTCGCTTGTCAACGCAAGCAATCTGCTTCCTGCGCACAGCAATGGCGCAGCGCTGATAGCGGCGCTCATGATCAACGGCTCCACCGAACGCTGGGTGGAATCCCCCGCGAACTTCTGCCTTTTCAACAGCAGCAACAGCCTCGGATGCAGCTACGACAGCTTCGACTATTACGACAGCATAGCAAACCTGACCATAACAAACAGGCTCGGCTCTTCGATAAACATAACAGGAGTCGGGTGCCACCTTCCTGGGGTCAAGTACACCGCACTGCTGAACGCGACAACGGTCAAGGGCAATTCGGCAATCTCGTTGCCATTTCCGTGCTACAACATGGTGAACCTGCCCATCAATGTGCAGAACTATCAGATAACCGTGAACTACACGCGCAACAACGTCAACAGCGTGGCCGTAGGAATTCTCAACGTCACTACCAGCGGATTCCCGCCGTGAAAGCGCAGCCGTAGAAGGCATTCGGTACCCACAGAATCCCACCGATAGCTACAAATATCTGGAAAGTGCTAATCCCTGGTACCGGGTGAAAGCATGGAAAAGGTAGCACAGAAGACGGATGGTTCGATTATGATACAGAGCCTGCCCACCGAAGTCAACGGCACGCTCAATCGATTTGCTGGTTTGCTTAGGGAGGCGCCTCCATGGTTGAGCCCCATCTGCGATCCCGGCAGGGACTGGAAGGTCGTGGAGGTGGTGGACAGGGAGTATGTAACCACGCTGAATGCGTTCATGGTGGGAAGCGAGATGACAGCCGCTGACGATTCCAAGGAAGGTCTGGGCAGGTACAGCCGTGTCACCGCACTGTATGATGCTACAGTCAGAGCTGCGGAACGTGCCGGTCGGATAAAATCGTTTGACAAGGCCCAGAGGGTACTGCACAGCAAGGCCTACTGGGATACGAATAATCGTGGGCCGAATAGGTCGGTATGGGCAAAATGCCTGAGCGCACCGTCGTTGCTGTCCGATGGTTCGATTCTGCTGAGGGCGCACTTGGCGAATGATGTCGAGGTGCTGGCGGGTCTGATCGCGCTGAAGGACGTCGATTTCTCAGGAAAAAAGGAGTACATGGAGTACGCGATCCGCAGGGTGGAGCCATGGCTGAAGGGATTTGGAGTCGGAGGTTATAGCCAGAAGGGGACCTACGCCTTCTACGCCAAGTGGAGCGAGCAGGAAAAGAGCGCGTGGCTCGAAGCACATGAAGGTTACATGGACCGCTTGGACGCCTTCTTCGCGGAATTGAGGTCTAGCTGCTCCAACGGCGATGAGGGTGTGCCAGAAACGAGCATTAACATGCACGCCATACTGAGGCACGAGTACAGGAAGGGAAGGCATCAGTGATCGGGGAATCATAGATTCGTGAAGTCCTTTGCGCCCTTCCCTTCGGGGAATGCGCGGCCGTTCTCGGCTTCTACAGGCAGGTCAAATTCGTTGGCTATCCTGTGAAGCTCGCTGATGTCGACTATCTTCGGAAGGTAGAGTTCGACGAATTGTTCGCTGCCCAAAGTTATCCTCCTTACCTTGAAGGTCTGGAATTGGAGCATCCCCGCCCGTTTTATCCTTATGGATATGCCCCCTGCCTTGATCGCCTCCTTTGCCTTTTCGTTTGGCATGCAACACACATTAATTTAAAGTTAAGATGTGCAATCAGGCTTATATGGCTATTGACATCTCCTCGCAGCCGGTCGCATCTTACTTCTCTTACTTCTATGCGAGGCTATCCATGATGGCCGGAGGCGGAGCGCTGTCTCTGCTGCTGGCGTTGGTCGTCTTTGCGATAATCATTGGGGTTGTCGTCAGCGTGTTCGCGTATCTGTTCGGCTGGGTTGAAAGGAAGGTGGTCGCAAGGGCGCAGTCGAGGCACGGGCCGACCTATGTTGGAAAGTACGGCATACTGCAGAACCTTGCCGACATCGTGAAGCTGCTGTCGAAGGAGAACATAATACCTGACAACGCGGACAAGCCGCTGTTCCTGCTTGTGCTTCCGATGATATTCGCGGTCTTCGTACTGATAATAGGGTTCCTGCCGCTGACGGGCTCGTTCATCGGCATAAACACCACCTGGGGATTGCTCGCGGTCTTCATAATACTCTCGTTCACGCCGCTGCTGCTCTTCCTTGCGGGATGGACGAGCGGCAACAAGTTCAGCTCGATAAGCGCGCAGAGATCGGTCATGATACTCATGAGCTACGAGATACCGCTGATACTCGTCGTCGCCTCGGTGGCGATGCTGGCGAACGGCTACGGGATAAGCGCGATAGTGGCTCTGCAGCAGAGTCACTGGCTGATACTGATGATGCCGCTCGGCTTCGCGGTGTTCTTCGTGGTGATGCTCGCGGAATTGGAGCGATCCCCTTTTGACCTGAGAGAGGCGGACAACGAGCTCATAGCGGGGTGGCTCACGGACGTTGGTGCCCCGTACTTCGGCCTGGCGCTCTTCCTCGACTACACGCGCGTCTTCGTAGGCACCCTGCTGATGTCGCTGCTCTTCCTTGGAGGCTGGCTGGGTCCCGCCATTGTGCCCCAGTTTGCGTGGCTCATGCTGAAGGTCGTAATACTCGCGCTGCTGATAGTGGTGATAAGGGCAGCGATGGTCCGCATGAGGATAGACAAGGTCCTGAGGCTCGGCTGGCTCTACCTGATGCCGCTGGCAGTAGTTAACTTATTAATCACGTTCATCTTATTTGTAAAATGAGGCACTTTTATGACTATAAAACCGATAATAAAGGTCCTTGGGGCGCTCACGAAGAAGCCTTCCACCCTGGAATTCCCGGAGGAGAAGCAGCAGCTCGCCGACAATTACCGGGGCATGCACAAGCTCGACATGAAGACCTGCATAAGCTGCTCGGCATGCGCAAGGATATGCCCGAACGTCACGATAACGATGGTGGAGACGGAGACCGAGCACGGCACCAAGCTGATGCCAGAGGTAAACTTCGAGAGGTGCCTCTTCTGCGCGCTCTGCGAGGAGGTCTGCCCTACAAAGTGCCTTGTGCTTACGAAGGAGCACGATCTTGAGAGGTATGACCGGAGGGATTTCATAAGGAGGCCGGAGGAGTTGGAGTAGGTGTAGTGATGTACCCGATCTTGTTTATCGCACTGGCTTTGGCGGAGCTCCTGTCCATAGCCCTGGTGTTCGTCTTCAAGGACGTGCTTCATTCGGTGCTCTCCCTTGCGATGGCGTTCTTCGTGAACTCGCTCATGTTCCTCGCGCTCGACCAGCCGCTGCTCGCGCTCCTTCAGCTGTTCGTGATGGTGGGCGGCATAGCCACCTTCCTCTTCGTCGGCGTGGCTTCGGTCAGCATCTCGCGCTTCGAGCACACGAACCTGCTGCTCCTGCTCATACTTGCAGCAGTTTTCTTCATGGTTTCGTTCTACCTGGCGGCGAGCACGCCGTTCCCGACTCCGCAGCAGAATCTCCTGACGGGAGACGCGATAGTCAGCCAGCTTTCCTCCGGTGCCGGGCAGCTCTACCTGATGATCTTTGCGCTGTTCGGGGTGGCGCTGGGCGCCATAGCGCTGTTGAAGCGGATAAGCGTGATAAGATGATTCCGATATATTTCATGGGATTGAGCTTTGTGATATTCGCAGTGGGGGTCTGCGGCATGGCGGCGAGCAGGCATTTTCTCGTGATGATGATGTCGTCGGAGATGGCGATAATGGCGTCGACGCTGCTGTCGACGGCTTTCTTCTATTTCAGCGCCAGCGGCAACATAATTCTGCTGCTCCTGTCGCTGTGGTCGGTCGCGGCGATGGAGGTCATAACCCTCGTGGTCGTGTACAGGTACCTGACCAAGCTGGAGGCCGGCCTCGATGTGACCAAGATGTCAAACCTTAAAAACTGATAAAATGTTCGCCCTGCTCGTCGTGGTGCCGCTGATCTTCGCAGCATTCATCGCACTGCTGGGCAACGAGCTCCCCGAGCCGATAAAGTACATCGCGCTGATTGCAAGCCTTGTCTCGCTTGCACTCGTGCTGATGCTGAGCATGAACGCGACGAGCAGCCAGAGCGTGACCTGGTTCTACCTCATATGGTACCAGTTCCAGATAACCACCTCTACTGCCCCGCTCAACATGCTGCTTCTGCTGATCGTGGCGGTGATGACGCCGTTGGTGATAACCTATTCGATAGGTTTCATGCGAGTCCCCAGTGAGCAGAGCAGGTATTATTTCGAGCTCTGCATGTTCGCGGCTGCGATGATGCTCTTCGCGATGGCCGGCGACTTCATAACCATGCTGATGGGTTGGGGACTGCTGGGCCTTGCCAGCTACCTGCTCATAGGCTTCTGGTACAACAAGGAGAGGGCTCCGGATGCCGCAAGGAAGGCGGCGACGACCGTGCTGATCGGCGACGTGCTCATGATGGTGGCGATGCTGATGATATGGAATCTTTATCACACGTTCAGCTTCGCCCAGATACTGGCTGCACCCATGATTCCGGCGGCCTGGCTCCCGATGCTTTTGATACTGATTGCCGCTTTCACGAAGTCCGCACAGTTCCCCTTCCACGAATGGCTTCCGGACGCGATGGAAGGGCCCACCCCGGTATCGGCGTTCCTGCACTCTTCGACCATGGTCAAGGCCGGGGTCTTTGTCGCGGCTCTGCTGCTGCCGCTCTTCGCGGCCTACCATCTGCTGAACGTCATACTCGCTGTTGGCGTAGTAACGGCGCTCATCGGTGCCGCTAACGCGCTGACCGAAACCCGCCTGAAGAGGATACTCGCCTATTCTACGATAGAGGACCTCGGTCTGATGTTCATCGCGCTCGGGCTCAACGCGGTCGTGGCCGCGATGATGCTCTTTCTCGTGCAGACGTTCTACAAGGCGCTGCTCTTCATGTCCGCGGGCGCGATAATGAACGCCAACAACGAGGAGGAGCAGATAGACAAGCTCCAATCAAGCGGTGCGAAAAGGCCGCTGCTGATAGCGACGGCCATCGGGGTGCTGTCGATAGCGGGCATCTTCCCGCTGAGCGGCTTCTTCGGAAAGGCGGGGATAGAGGCCTCTGCCGCAACGAACCTGCCGGTCTACATTGTCCTGCTGCTGCTCGGAGTTGCGAGCAGCGTTTACATGTTCAGGTGGCTGTTCCTGCCGCTCAAGAGAACCTCGGCCAATTCGAGGGACATAAGCAACAACTTCCTCTTCACTCCGGTGCAGATGCGGCTGCCGATCTACATACTCGCGGCGTTGGCCGTTGCCGGGTCGCTGGCTTTTGTCTACCTGCCGGGCTATCTCTCCGCGTACGGAAGCGTAGCGCAGGTCTTGGCTCCTGCAAACGTTGTGCTTGAGACCGTGACGGCAGTCATAGGAATTGCGATCGCCTATCTCGTGTATTTCAAGGGCAGCGGAAAGAAGCTGTCCGCAACCCACAGCCTGGCCTATGGGGCCATGCACAACAACGTTTTTGTGAATGCGTTCTATGCCGATCTTGCGATCCTTGTCATGGCCGTCTCTTCGGCGGTAGACTCTTTTGATTACGAGGCGTACCGGTTCGTCAAGGTTCTTGCAAAAAGCGTCCTGGGCTTTGCGGAGGCGCTGAGGCACGTTGAGAGCGGGCAGGTGAATTCCTACATGCTGGTCTTCCTGCTGGGCGTTCTCGCAATGATAATCTTCTTCGCGGTGTTGATGCTATGATTCCGATAATAATCTGGATGCTTTTCGTCCCGACCCTGGCATTGGCGCTGATATTCTCATTGAATCGCTACTTCAGCAGGAAGATTGCGATCGCCTCCACGTTCCTTGGGTTCATGCTCACGCTCGTGGTGCTTGCCGTCTCGCTCATTAACGGCAAGGTCAACGTGCTCGAGATCTATCCTTACCTGGGATCGCTCATGATAAGCCTGAGCTTCAGGATCAACGCCGTGTCGCTCATGCTGCTTTTGATGTCTTCCATTGTGCTGCTGTCTGCCGTGATAGCGGGCAACCCGGAGAACGAGAAGCCGAAGGTATCATCCGCGCTGATAGTAATGTTCCAGATAGCCTCGGTGGGGCTGTTCACCTCGGCCAACCTGTTCCTGTTCTTCATCTTCTGGGACATAGGCGTCATAGCGATGTTCTTCATGATAAACGTGCTGGGATTGGCGAACAGGAGGAACGCATCGATGAACTTCTTGATCTATGAGATCTTCGCCAGCGCGCTGCTGCTGCTCGGCATACTCCTGATATACTTCTACACGCCGCTGCACTCGTTCGACATGCAGTACATAATCGTGAACGCGAGCCAGATTCCGCAGGCGACACAGGAGCTGATATTTGCGGTCCTGTTCCTGGCTTTCATGACCAACATGCCGCTCTTCCCGATGCACTTCTGGCTGCCTGCGGCGCACACCGAGGCATCCACGCAGGGTTCCATGCTGCTTTCAGGGATAATGACGAAGTTCGGGGCCTTTGGCATGCTGATGCTGTTCACGATGCTGCCCATATCTGCGAAGTATGCGCCGTACATAGTCGTGCTTGCGGCGATATCGGCGTTCTACTCGGTCCTTGTGCTGATGAAGCAGACGGACATGAAGAAAATCGCGGCCTACTCGACAGTGGTGGAGATGGGCATAATAATGGTGGGCATAAGCTCGCTCAACAGCTTTGGCACCTACGGAGCAGCGTACGGGATGCTGGCGCACGGCCTCGGGGTGGCTCTGATGTTCCTCGTTGTCGGTTGCTTCAAGTACACCTTCGGCGAGCGCGACCTGAAGGTGCTCAGGGGCACCGTGGTAGAATCGAGTTTCACGACCTACGCCTTCATCGTGGCCACTGTGGCGACTCTGGGCCTGCCGCTGACTGCCGGATTCGTCGCAGACATACTCGTATTCATGGGCTCGGCACAGACGTTCGGCGCAATCGGGACACTGCCGCTGGTCGCGCTGATTCTACTTGGAGCGTACCTCTATTACGTGATAAGCAAGTCCATGCTCTCGAGCAGAGAGCACTCCACCGCGGTGAATTATATCAGCACGGACCAGCACATCGGTTACCTCATATTGGCATGCTCGCTGTTCTTCTTCGGGTTGATGCCGTTCGTTATACTGAATCTGGTGAGGTTGTAGGATGACCGGAATTATCGCGATTGGGATGCCAAGCACCATTCTGGCAGCGATGATGCTCCTCATCGTCTCCGCAGTCGTTTCTATGCTGAAGAAGAACAAGGATGCGCAGTTCCTGGTGAGCACGGCGCTTTTTGCCGTGGCCTCGGTCGTCGCGCTCTACATGTTGGCCGCGAACATGAGCGTGTTGCTGCTTGGGGCCCTCAACTTCTACCCGTTCTCGCTGTTCTTCATCATGCTGCTGTCCGCAGGCATGATGCTGATCAACACCCTGTCCTACAGGTATTCGGACGATTATCCGAGCATGTCGCTGCTCATCAGCTTCGCCTTCATGGGGATGGTGATGGTGTCGGCCTCGGTCTCTTTGCTCTCGGTGTTCCTGGGCCTGGAGCTGATCTCCGTCTCAACGTCGTTCATGATAATGCTTGGGGGCAAGAGGAACATGGAGGCCGCGGTGAAATTGTTCGTGCTCAGCTCCGTTTCGATAGCGGTGTTCTCCTTCGCTCTGGCGCTGATATTCCCGTACAATCCCGGCCTGATGCTGAACCAGTTCATACAGAACATCAACGTAGGCGGGAGCTATCTTGTCACGCTGGCGATGCTTCTCTTCGCAGCTGCGATGGCGTTTGAAACCGCGCTTTTCCCGTTCAATTTCTGGGTTCCCGACGTCTACCAGGGATCCCCTGGCAACGTGACGGCGCTGCTGGCCGGAGTGAACAAGAAGGCCGCGTTCGCCGCGTTCATGCTCATATTCTTCCTTGTCTTCGCGGCGCAGAAGAGCATGGTCTCTATGGTGTTCATGATACTCTCGATAGCCACGATGCTGTTCGGGAACATCATCGCGCTGGTCCAGGACGACGTGAAGAGGATGCTCTCATATTCCTCGATAGCCCAGGCGGGTTACATAATGATGGGCATGGCAGCGGCCACCCAGTTCGGAGTGGAGGCAAGCCTGGTGCAGATATTCGCGCACTCGTTCATGATAATCGGCGCCTTCTCGATAGTGCTCTGGATGGAATCGCTCAACCTGAAGACGGTTAATGATTACACCGGCCTGGGCAACAGGAACAGGTATGCTGCGATCACATTGACGATACTCATGCTCTCGATGGCAGGGATACCGCCGTTGCTCGGCTTCGACGGCAAGTTCCTCCTCTTCTCCAGCGCAATCGACGCGAACCTCGTCATGCTCGCCGTGCTCGGGGTGTTGAACAGTTTCATATCGATGTACTATTACGCCAAGGTGATAAGCGCGATGTACGCCAAGAAGCAGAGCGAGAAGATCAAGACGGAGATGTTCGCCCTTGCGGTCGCGCTCGCTGCGGTCGTCGTGATAGTCGTCCTGGGCGCCTATCCGCAGCCGCTCATCTCTGCGGCCGCCGCGGCAGCAAAATCGATAATTGAAGTGCGGGCTATTTTGCCAGTCCCCTGAGGAAGAATCTCTTCAGCATCAGACTGGGGCGGTCCATGTCCCCGTATTTGCCAAGGAACTCGCCCGTGCCGAACATCTTTGAGAGTTTTAGCAGGATCTCGAAGCTCTTCGTGTCAAGGCTCGAGTAATACGCGTGCAGTATGCCGTGGAGTTTGAGCTCCGCTCCGTATCTTTTCTTCCACTCTTTATCGTAGGCCGAGAGCGGCAGGCCCCGCTTGACGTTGCCTATGATCGTCTTTGCGAGGACCTTGGCGCAGAGCGATCCGAATATTATTCCTCCGCCGGTCGTCGATTTCACCTGGCCAGCCGCGTCTCCCACAAGGAGCACGTTGCCCTTTGCGGTGATTTTCCTGCGACCCAGCGGTATCACGCTGGCGTAGCCGTTTATCTTCCTTGAACCCTTGAGCAGCGAGCCGAGCGATTCGTCTTCCAGGAATTTTCTGAACGCAGTGTAGCTGTCGGCTCTCGCCTTCACGCTTATGCCGAGCCCCACCTCCATCCTGTGGCTGGAATGCGGGACGGTCCACCCGAAGAAGCCGTTGGCGACCTCGTTTGAGAAAAAGAGATTGACCGCGCCCTTGTCGCGGATGTTTGCGCGCTCGTACTCTGCCTTGTAGGTCAGCACGTAATCGTTTATGCTCGGGAATCCGAACGCGCTGGCGACGGTTGAAACAGCACCGTCGGCGCCAACGAGTATGCTGTTCCTTTCCTTGGCGATGCCCAGAACGTCATTCCTGCTGACCCTCCTTCCAAGAGTTATGGTTGCACCGGCATCCTTTGCCATGCCCATGCACGATTCGGCCAACAGGCCCCTGTCGACCACGTACGCCATTGCCCTGTCGGATTTTATCTTGAGCGTCTCATTGCCAGCATGGAGCACCGCGCCGTTGAGCGTGTTGATTATGCCCTCTTTGTAGGGCAGCCCGGCGCTTTCCAGGCCGGTTATTGAGAGTATGCCGCTGGCCTTTGCCTGCCCTTCCGATGCATTCTTCTTAGAATCGTAGACTTCCACCTCTATTCCGTTGAGCGCAAGCTCCTTTGCGAGAGTAAGCCCTATCACGCCCGCACCGATTATTGTAACGCGCTTGTCCATGCGATCAGGAGTGGCAGTTTAACTAGTATATAAATCTTTTCATATAAAAACCTATTGTGGTGATTTGACGGTAGAAAAGACTGCAGTGAAGAAGTTGACGCACATAAAGGTGCCGCCGATAAAAGTACAGAACCGTGTTGTTAGCGGAGACCTGCATGCGACCATAGACCTCTATGCGCTGTCAAAGGACATCCGGGCGGTCGATTATGAGCCGGAGCAGTTCCCTGGTGCGATATACAGGATAGCCGAGCCAAAGGCAGTTATCATACTTTTCAAGAACGGGAAGCTGATATGCACAGGCACGAAGTCCGAGGCGAATGTCAAGCGCGTGCTTGCCTACGCATCAAAGGTCGTGTCCAAGTATGTGATATCGGTCAATCCTCCGCAGACAAGGGCCCAGATAAGGGCGGAGAACGCTGCAAGGATCGCAAAGAGGAAGGCAAACGCCTAACGGCCGGCAACTTTCCTCATCTCCTTGTCGAAGACCCTGAAGAATTCCTTCCATGAGTGCTCAGCCACGACGCTCTTTCTCGCCTGCTTGCCGGTCTTCTCTGCGAGTGACGGATTCTCGGCAAGAAGCCGCATCGTGTTCGCCATTTCGAGCTCGTCGTTGACCAGGAACCCGGTCTTTCCGCTCGTTATAGTCTCCTTCGGGCCTCCCTCGTTTACGGATATGACCGGCTTCGAGCTTGCCATGCCCTCGAGAGGCACGAGACCGTAATCCTCGTTCATCGGCGCGTAGAGCACGGCGGTGGATCTTGAGTACAGCCTCTTCAGCGCCTCGTCGCTTGCGTTGGTGGTGATCTTTACGTCTCCAACCCTCTTCGCCAGCTCCTTGATCTTCAGGTAATAATTCTCGTAGGTCTTGTCCTTTGAAACCGCCCCGGCGAGGACGAGCTTGTACCCCTTTGTCCTTCGCTTGAAGATCTCGAAGGCCCTCAGCGCATATTCCTGGCGCTTGTTTGGGGATATCCTTGACGGATACAGGAAATATTTGCCATCGCCGTCGTTTTTGTAGCCCTCGTAGTCTATGCCCCCGCCGATGACCTTGGAATCCCTTTTGTAGTATTTCGTCACCCGTGATTGGGTGTTCTCGCTGTTAGCGACTATCCCCTCTATCTTTTTCACGACCGACTGGTCCAGCACCCTTGCCGCGCTCGTGCCGGCGATATGAATCGGCTTCTGGTAGCTCTTCTTCAGCGAAAGCCGGTACTGGTAAAGATCGTACAGGTCCCTCAGAGGCGTGTGGACGTACCAAAGGACGCGCTCGTTCCTGTTCCGGATCCAGTGGCTGGGCGCGATGTGCGCGTTTATCACGTCGTAATCCTCTTTTATTTTCAGGCCGTAGAAAGACAACCCATAGTGAAGCCCCTGCGAAACGCGGCCGTATGGGAGCATGCTCGATACGAAGCCCTTCTTCACGACGCTGATGTCGAGATCCTTGAATCCCTCGTAGGTGCCGCTGGCATCGTATTCGGCAGTGTATATTTTCGCATCGTAGTGCTGCGCTACTTTCAGCACGATACGCTCCGCGCCTCCCCTGAGCGTCAGGTTCGATTGCGCAATTATTACCTTCAAGACACCACGATTTCTATTAGACAAACAAATATATAAATGGAAATTCATAGCTTTTATAAGATTGTATGGATTTGGGAGAGGGCCTAAGGCAGGCGATAGCGAAGCTCACCCGGGCAACGATAATAGACGCCTCAACGATAAAGGAGTTCAGCAAGGAGCTCCAGAAGACGCTGCTGAGCTCTGACGTAGAGGTATCGCTGGTTCTTGAATTCACGAAGAACGTGGAGGAGAAGGCGCTGAAGAGCAAACCGCCTTCGGGACTGGCGGCAAAAGATTACATAACGAACATCGTTTACGACGAGCTTGTGAAACTGCTCGGCGCGTCGTACGTGCCGGACATGGCGGCGCGGCGCATACTCCTTCTGGGTCTTTATGGATCCGGGAAGACCACAAGCGCAGCAAAGCTCGCGAAGTTCTATCAAGACAGGGGATTGAGCGCCGCATTGATATGCTGCGACGTCTCAAGGCCTGCAGCTTACCGGCAGCTGAAGACGCTGGCCGAACAGGCCAATGTGCCATTCTACGGCGACGAGAAGGAAAAGGACCCCGTAAAGATAGTGAAGCAGGCTCTAGAGAAGTTCAAGGGCAAGCAGGTCGTGATATGCGACACCAGCGGCAGGAGCGCGCTGGACGAGAATCTCACAAAGGAGCTCAAGGACGTCTCAGGCGCATTCAACCCTGACGAAAAGCTGCTCGTGATAAGCGCTGACATAGGCCAGATAGCGGGCAGGCAGGCAAGGGAATTCGACAAAGCGGTCAAGATATCCGGAGTTCTGATAACGAAGATGGATGGCTCCGGAAAGGGCGGAGGCGCGCTCAGCGCGGCCAACGCCGCCAAGGCAAGGGCGATGTTCATAGGCATGGGCGAGAAGCTCAATGACATAGAGCCGTTCGACGCCAGCAAGTTCATAGGCGGGCTGTTGGGCATACCGAACATAAGCGCACTCGTGGAGCACGTGCAGACCGCGGTTAAGGAGGCGAACATAAAGCCCGAGGATATGCAG
The DNA here is from genome assembly GCA_963741095.1 of uncultured Microcaldota archaeon. Classification (GTDB taxonomy): domain Archaea; phylum Micrarchaeota; class Micrarchaeia; order Micrarchaeales; family Micrarchaeaceae; genus CAIOIN01. The sequence goes on along the minus strand of CAVUGN010000009.1, from coordinate 93,681 downwards.
GCCGAAGAGCTGAACTTCGATACCTTCTACACCCAATTGAAGGCTATTGAGAAGATGGGTCCGCTGAAGAATGTCTTCGGCATGATGGGAGCTCCGGACGTGCCCAAGGAGCTCGTGGAGCAGGGCGGCGAGAAGCTGAACAAGTACAGGATCATAATATCATCGATGACAAAAGCCGAAAGAAACGACGAGAAGCTCCTGCACCAGCCCGGAAGGATAGCGAGGATAGCGAAGGGCAGCGGCACCAGCGAGAAGGACGTTCATGCGCTCGTGTCTGATTTCAACAAGATGAAGAAGATGTTCGGCATGTTCAAGAACGACAGGAACATGAAGAAGAGATTCAAGGGACTGATGTAACAGAAAACAAAAAATAGAAAATTTAGGCCAAAAATGGCAACAACTTTCTTTTGCGGGGTTGTTACCAGCCCTTCTTCTTTCCTTTCTTTGACTTGCTTGCCTTCTTCTTTGTTTTCTTTGCCATTCTTGTCACTTCGTTAGAGCAATCAATGCAAATTTATTTAACAATGCTTATAAATATCAACTTACATTTTACACTTACATTCACTTGCATACAACAGATTTTACTAATTGATACGAATTTCATTCAAAAAAGGGAAATCATGGTAGACAAGGAGGGCCTTGAGAAGCGGCTGGAAGATCTCAAGGAGGAATACTCTAAAACAAAGGACAACAAGGCGACCAACAAGGCAGTCGGTGCACTCCGGCACAAGATGGCGGAGATAAAGAAGATCATCAGCACCAGCAGGAACGCGAAGGGCGTTGGCTTCTTCGTGAAGAAGTCCGGAGACGCTACTGTCGCATTGGTAGGTTTCCCTAGCGTCGGCAAATCATCCCTCATAAACGTCTTAACCAACACCAAGTCGAAGACTGCAGAATACGCGTTCACGACCACGACGATCATACCGGGCACGATGGTTTACCACGACGCGCACATACAGGTGTTTGATATGCCTGGAATCATAGAGGGCGCGCACATCGGACTTGGCGGAGGAAAGGCGGTAATAGGAGCGATGCGCGTGTCGGATCTTGTCATTTTTGTTATCGATGTGAACAACACAGACCATCTCGGCATACTTCTGGGGGAACTGAAGGCGCTTGGGGTGCGCATAAACGAGCGCAGGCCGAAGTTCAGGATAATCGAGACGGGCCTGAACAAGAGCCTGGAATTCGAGGTCAACAAGTCTGGGATAGATGACGCTTATTTGAAGGAGGTGCTGACGAGCCTCGGCATGTACGGGGCGAAAGTGAAGATAGAGGAGAGGGTTGGCATTGACGACATCATAGCCATAGCCACGGGCAACGCGCACTATATGAGGGCTATAGTTGTGTTGAACAAAATAGACACGAACAAGGACTACGAGAAGATAGCGAAAAAATTATCGGAAATGTACAAGATCGAGGTCATAGCGGTCAGCGCAACGCAGAACAGGAACATCGATGCCCTGAAGGAGTGCATATACCGGAATCTCGACATAATAACCGTGTATCTGAAACCGAGGACCGAAGACGAGCATAAGATGCCGGTGATACTGCACAGGAACGCGAAGGTGATCGACGCCGCGAAGAAGCTGCACACGGAATTGGCGGACGAGCTGAAGAGCGCTTATGTGACCGGACCGAGCTCGAAATTCGGCAAGCAGCGCGTCGGAGCGGAGCATGTGCTCAAGGACGGGGACACAATAACTTTTATAAAGGAGAAATGATACTGTAACCTGTTGGTGTTGCTTTGCCCATAAAATACTGGGAGTTCGAGGATGCTCCTCTCAAGGAGAAGCTCAAGAACGTCAACGTCAAGGAGATAGCGAAGGTGTTCTTCGACAACGAGACCGAGGCTTACCGGTTCTCGTCGCTCCTTCTGGAAGTGAAAAAGAACGGGCAGCTCAGATTGAGACAAGTACCGAAGAACATACCGATATCGACGGCAAAGAGGTATCTCGATTTCGCGGTCGAGGTTGGAATGCTGAAGCATGAGGACAACGCTTACATGATGACTGACCGGTTCACTAAGCCTTTCAAGAATATAGCCACTTACATAAAGGCATGGATGGACAGCACCGCGTCCGAGGATCTCAATGTCGAGTTCGCTAACGCGAGAGTCGAGAGGCAGAACAAGCGCGGCGGCAAGGCAACCGCTTCTGGTGAAGCTGCAGGCAGCGCGCCCGCAGAGGAGAAAACATTGCCGAAGCTGCCGCCAGAATGAAGCGTTGTGCGCATCACTTTCTTGCCATTTCTTTCAGATCGTTTTGAACCTCTTTGTTCTGGTATTTTATCGGGTCTCTCAGGTAATCAGCCATCGTTTTGTACTCGATGTCTGCAAGATCGCCCCTCAGCCAATCCAGCCCTTTGGAAGTGAACGGAATGAAGGAGCACAGATTGAGGCCCAGGCTCTTGGCCCTCTCAGCACCACCCTGCTCCCGGTCAATAAGCACGACAATATCGTTTACTGTAACATCAACCAGCTTTCTTGCCTTGATTTCCTGGTCTATCTGGCTCTTCGCCAGTAATTTGCTGTCGAATTTGGTCACCAGTCGTCTATTATCGCCAATCTGTCGCCAGATTCAATTTCTCCTTCGACCATGGCATGCTGGCCGTGGGCCTTAAGATATTCGTTCAGTTTCTCCGGGTTCTTGACGTCCTCGGGCAGCTTTCTGGTGTAAAGGGATGGTATTCCTTTCTGCAACGTAACCGCGTTTGCCAGGGGTATGCCAGCCATGGCCACGCCCACAACCCTGTGCTTGCCGTCCGGCACAAAACCAATGTCGTCAAGCAGCATACCTATGGCCTTGCCAGCGTTTCTGTAAAGTTCAGGATTCTTGGTGCTTGATACCAGCCTCATGTTCACATAGAAGGGACTCCATAGTCCACTTGCCAGGGTCCATCCTTCGGGTTTATCTCGATACCAGGTAAGCACCATTCGCTCCTGATACATGCTTGATATAATATCTTTTCCGAGTTGCTCGCGCGATGCAGTTGACTTCTCCATTTCCATCGCTTTCTTGTCAGTTGCATGTGATATTTATAGTTAACTGGTTTGCATGCCATTGATCATCTCTTCTGGATGTGCGGATTTCTTAGTGGCGCCACGTTTGGCTGCTTGTTCAGCGCTTCTGATGCACGCCCCGAATTAGAGGATGGATTGAAAGGCCGCAGCGTCCCGTCATTACGCAACAGATGCCCGTAGCACCTGTTGATGTCGAAGTGGTCGTGGTGGTTGTGCCCTTTATAGTGGTGGTGTCCGTGTGCCATTTTCTCATCTTATCTTCTCAGTTTTTCCATCAGATCCGCGAATTGCATGGGGTTGAGCTGCTGTTCGGCGTCGCTCAGAGCATTTCTTGGATTGCAGTGCACCTCTATCAATAGGAACGAAATCCCAACTCCATTCGCAGCAAGCGTCAATGGCGCCACGTTCTCGGTTTTCCCAGCAGCATGGCTCGGATCTGCGCCAATCGGAAGATGCGTCATGCGCTGCATGGAGAATATCCCGGGAATATCCAAGGTGTATCGCATGTCGTTCGAGAAGGTCCTGATGCCGCGCTCGCAGAGCACGACGTTGCCATTGCCCCTAAGCAGAGCGTACTCCGCCGCGCCCATCCACTCATCCAGCGTGCTTCCCGGCCCTCTTTTCAGCAGCATTGGTATTCCGGATCTTGCGACTTCGCTTATCAGGTCGTAGTTCTGCGCATTCCTTGTGCCTATCTGTATCATGTCTATGCCTATGCGCTCGAACATCTCAATCTGATTGGGCGAGAGTATCTCGGATACAACAGGCATGTCGAGCCTCATTCCCACGTCCTTCAATATCTTCAAGCCCTCTTCTCCGAATCCTTGGAAGGAGTAGGGTGTGGTGCGGGGTTTGAAGGCTCCACCGCGCAGCATCGCAGCTCCTGATCTCTTTACGGCAACCGCAGTATCCCACATCTGCTGCCCGCTCTCTACGGAGCAGGGACCGGCCATGACGACTAATTTATCGCCGCCGATTCTCACATTCCCGACTTGCACAGTTGTGTCTTCATGCTTCCAGTTCCTGCTGGCCAGCACTGGCTTTGAGGTATCGAGTATGCAGCCGTTTTCCATTATCTTTCTTCCATGCATCGTATGCGGCGTCACGTCGATCTGCCGGCTGTACAATTGGAAAGATGACTCTACCATGACCGCGTTCGTTACAACAGTCCCTGTGTCTTGTCTATCCGTTCTTCCTATCATCGTTGTCATTTCAACCACTTTAGCGAGAAATAGCGCAAGCAGCAGAGCTGCTTGGTGTGTTATGATCGAAAACTGATGGAGAAGATGCTCTATGGGTTATGCAATTTGCCATAGAAACATGAGAAAGAGGCTGCTTGCGCTGTCTGGGACATTACAAGAGGAAGCTATACCGCCATCCGGCAGGCATACTCCTCTGACTAAACTCAAATGATGTTATTGACATTCTACCGCGTAAGTGTTTGTTAGAATGCAATCGTTCTTAAGTCTTTTCTACAAACTTGTAGCCAATTTTTCGAGGAGATCTCTGGGCAGCATGAAGGACAGCAGCTCTTTTGCCTCGTTTGGACTGACCCATTTGTACTCGCTGTGCTCCTCGCTGAGCTTCAACTTTGAACCGGCGGGTAGCTTGCATTCGTACAGGACATAGAGCAGGCCGCCCAAGACTGCGCCTTCGCGATCATGTATGTTGAAATTGGATATCGCGACATCGAACAGGGGCCCTATCCTCAAGTTGCTTATGCCCAGTTCCTCTTTCGCCTCCTTGAGCAGCGTCTCTTTTATCCCGGCTTGCTGCATCTTGCCGCCTGGAAGGTCCCAGAAAGGTTTCCATCTGTCGGTAGACCCAGGCGCTTTACGCATTATGAGCAACTTGCCTTTGGAGTCGGTGATCAGCGCCTTTACGCCTATGAAAAATCTTTTGTCCGGTATGGAATCACTGAAACAGCGGGCCTGGTGGGATTTGAACCCACGACCTTCACCTCTCTTCCAAGCAAATTCTCTCGTCTTTTTGAGTTTTCCATGGCAACCCCGAACCCTGATCGTTTGACGCAATTGAACCACGAATTTCAATGTTTCTACGCGCTTAGGATTTATACGCATTTCGGGTGCGGTTCCGTACAAATTTCGACCCGATCAAAAAACTAAAGATGACGCCAGAGACTTAAGATGATTTTTTGAAATCGTCTTAAGAACGGCTTCGTCGACAGGTTTTTTGGAGCGAAATTTTATCGAGAGAGCTACTTACCATTAAGTTACGACCTACATACGCCCACAGTTCGTCTTAAGAAGCCTTCGCCCGCCTCCAGCGACGCCTTCGGCGTCGGTCGGCGGGCTCAAGCGGAAACTCTTTGAAAAAGAGTTTCATCAGAAACGGCCGCTTTTTGAGTGGGGGCAAAAAGCGGCGCAGTAAGGTTCCTTGAACTGCCAGGTTGCTGGCTTAGGGAGGCACCTCGTGAGCCTTGCAAAGCAAGGCGATAGAGATGTGCGACCCGAGGAAAAGATTTAATATCCGCACAACCATGATATAACCATGGAAAGGATGAAGTACAGGGTCATAATAGAAAAGGACGAAGACAACATGTATGTAGCAAAGGTGCTTGACCTTCCGGGCTGCGCCACCGAAGGCAGGACGCGCAAGGAACTGATGAAGAACGTCAAGGAAGCGATACAGGCATACCTGGAAGCACTCAAAAAACACGGCAACCCTGTGCCCGTGGCGATGGTGCAGGTAAGTGTCTAGGCTGGTACCAATAGATTATGACAGGGTGGTGAAGGCCCTGACCAGAGCAGGCTACATTATCAGCCACCAGAGGGGCAGCCATATCGTGATGCAGCTTGCAGACATGGAAAGATATGCTTCTATTTTTGGAGAAAGGAATCCCGAGAACATGATTGTAGTGCCTGCCCACAAGCCGATTGGCAAGGGGATGGTGCGTACTATAATGCGGGAAGCGGACCTGTCAGTGGACGAGTTTAACAGGTTGTTGGCTTAAGCATGTCGAAACGAGTTTATTATGGGCCTTGCGGAGCAGAGCGAACGGGATATGCTTGAAGGACTGAAGGATTCTTTATGAATAAAGCGTTAAATCTTGCAGCAACTCTTTTTCTCAGGTTATACGTATTGGCAAAGCGGGCATACGCAAGCCAGCCTTCCATGCTTCGTGCTGCTTCGTCTACGGTCATTTTGCCCGTATCAGTTCTTTCTTGGAATCTTTCTAAGCGTTTCCAAATTCTTCGAGCGTTGCTCTTCTTAAGGAGCCTGTGATGATGAAAAATTCTGAATCCTAACATGGTTATGCCCCGCACTATGGGCACTATTCTTGATTTTTCTGGATGAAGTTCTATCTTCAGGTTAATTTTCAAGAATGTGTCTATCGCGACTTTCCATTTTTCCAGCACTTTCTTGTCTTTATGGAGAATTATAAAATCGTCTACGTACCTGATGTAATATTTTGCCTTTAGCACCTGTTTAACGAAGTGGTCAAATTCGTTTAGGTAGACGTTTGCAAAAAATTGCGAGGTTAAGTTACCAAGCGGCATTCCTTTGCCTGCAATAACGGTTTTATGGTTTTCAAGTATCTTTTTTATTAGCCAAATAAGATTAGCATCCTTTATTTTACGTTCTACAATGTACAATAATATCTGATGATCGACAGTGTCGAAATAATGACGCACATCGGCTTTAAGGGCGTATCCGGTATTGCTTTTGTTGATAAAAAGTTTACTTTGCCCCCCCGCACCGCTTTGTGGTTGCTACTTACTTTTCTCATGAATTTCTCTAGTCTCTTGATTGCCATGTGCGTCCCCTTGTGTTTTTGATTGGCGAAGGAATCGTAGATGAAATCCTTTTCAAAAATGGGTGCTATTATGTTGCATATCGCATGGTGTATGATGCGGTCCCTGAAATGCGCTGCGCTTATTTTTCTGGTTTTTGGGTCTTTTATGATGAATGTAGTAAGCGGAGCTGGTGAATATGTGAAGGTTTCTAGCTCGTGTTTCAACTGTTTTATATTCCAGTCTAAATCCGATTCGAATTCTATGACGTATTCCTTGAGTGTCTTTCTTTTTCTTGCTCTTAACCAAGCCAATTCAAGGTTATCATAAGAGCAAAGCTTAGTGTAAAGGTCTCTGTAGGTTTCCATAGGATTACCAAATGTGGACCTAGGATGTAAACAAGAGCCATTCGAGCAGCATTGTCAGACCTCGCATCCGCATTGACGTTCAACCTTCTGTCCCTGTTCCAGTTGTTGTAGTTGCCGTTGAGGGCCACAAGGCCGCAATGCTAATCCATCTACTTTATATGCCACTTTCGTGGCGCACCGCAGCTTCACGATTTCAGTTGATACTTACTCAGTGTCGCTGCTGAATTTCATGTCTAGCATGCCTAATTGTTGCTAGCACTGTAGACGGGTGTGTGGCTCCTAGGCTTACACCCATCGCTTCCGCGATGTTTTGCAGGATTTCTCCATGCAAACCTAGGTAAAAAAGAGTAAGACAGCATCAGATATTTATTCCTTCGTTTCTGATGCCGCTCTTAGCAGACTTCTTAGATTCTCTAGTATTTCTGGCTTCGTTGATGGCTCTAGCACAGCAATTATCGGAGGTAGAGTTTCTCGAACCAGGGAGGCTAGTTCAGTATTCGAGTTTCCAGATTTTTGCGCGCCCTCTTCGAGGGCGACATAAGCCACCCGGGCAGCAAGGTCAGACCTCGCACCCGCATTGACGTCCAAGCTCCCGCCCCCGCCCCAGTAGTGGTAGCCGAGGAGGGCCACAAGGCCGGTTCCTGAATAATGCCAGCTTCTGTCTTTAGCGTCAAGTGCCATAAATTCAGCTTCTGTTATCTTTACCGATTTGCCATTCTCATCTATTTTATGAGGTCCTGAAGAAGTCAGTCCTGTTTGATCCGACCAAACCGCGCATGGAAGATCATACAATGCTTTCAGAAATGCTGGACTTTCTTTCCAGTTTAAAGCAACTTCATCGGGCCGAGCCATTCTGTAGCCTTTCGGCACTGCTGCGACTGCCTCCGAGCTCTTTACAGTCTTTTCAGTGAAAAATACCTCGGAAATCCCTTCTCGCACCTGCTGAGATGTTGGAACACTTTTTGATCCTTGTACTGACATTATAATCACTATTATGTGCTGTGATTTATATAATATTTATAACTTACTTTTAGTTTCGGCTTTTGACGATTACTTGGGTTTTGCCATTTGAAGAGTGCAGGACAGCATGATTATAATCTGTGTCTATTAGCTAGAACTTTTATTGCTTCGATTTTGCTGTTTGTGAATGCGTTATCTATCTCATTGTAAAGCTGTTCTTTGTCTTTTGCGATATAGCGCATAGTTGTGGAAGGACTGGCATGTCTGGCGAACCTAGAGGATAAGACGATATTTCCATTCGTAGCCTTGGCGAAGTGTGTTATCGCGTAGTGGCGTAGGCTGTGCGTTGTAAGCCGATGTAATGGTCTTTCTTTATGCCCGACGGTTGTCTCTTCTGAATAGGCATAGATTTGGTCTACATTGGCTCGCGCTACAGATTCTCGGAAGACCTTTCTGACGTAATCAAGGTCTACGTGCGGAACCTCGTTGTGATTGTTGTCGTTTTCTTTGAAGAAAATGAAGCCGTGCGCTGACTCAATGGCCTCTTTGTTCTGATTTATGAATGATATGGTCTCTTTGAACAAGTCCAAAGGAATTATGAGAGAGTCCATCTTGGAAGATTTTTCACTAAGTATTGTGAGCTCTCGTTTGTCGAAGTCGATGTTGCTTACGTGCAACTTGCTGACTTCTCCAACTCGAAGGCCCATGAAGGCCTGGTACTTGAAAAGAAGCCCGAACTTGTCGTTCTTGACGCTTCTTAGGAAGCGTTGCAGCTCAAGTTCGGTGAAGCCTTTGTTGATGGTGCCGTAACGTGGCTCTTTTCTGCGTCTGAAGCGTCTTGTGTGAACTTTGGCAACTATGGCTCTGATCTGTTCCAACGGGTGTTTTGACACATTGTTGCTGAAATCCTCTGTTTGGTGCAGAAAGTCCTGAAAATCCAACCCCGAACCCTGGTTTTCCCGACTTTCTGAATGCTTGGAAGACGGCCAAAACGCACCCCGAACCCGCCTTTTGGCACGATCTTCTTTTGCTTGACTGGCAGATTCGAGCCCGGCTTTGTCGTCGTAAAATACGCCGGGCCTGGTGGGATTTGAACCCACGACCTTCACCTTAGAAGGGTGTCGCTCTATCCAAGCTGAGCTACAGGCCCACGCATAAGGTATTGCGCACCGAATATTTATTAATGGGCGGTCATGCACGCATGAGGCCCGCTTTCGCGCGCAGGTTGAAGAACCTCTTCGTGTTGTTTACCACTACCTCAGCCGTGGACTCGAAACTCATACCCTTTGCTGCTGCTATCATCTCTATGGATTTCCTTACCATCAATGGCGAACCGACTGCCACCGGGGCATCGCTCTCCGCCATTATGTTGTCTATGGCCATCTCCTTCAATGTCCTCATTCGTTTGCCGGAATCGAGAGGGGGGATGGAGACCATGTAACCGCGGCGCTCTATCTCTTTTGCCTGCTGCACGTTGCCCTCGAAGAAGTGGATCTGCACCATTTTGCTGTCCCGCTCGCCGGTTATCGATAGAACGTCGTCAAGCGCGTTCCTTGAATGCACGCACACCGGCAGCTTGAGGCTCTCCGCCAAATCAAGGAAACCTTCGAAGAATCTTCGCTGTTTTTCCATGGCATTGAAGTCCGGCTTGTACTTGTAATCCAACCCTATCTCCCCGATCGCGACGATCCTCTTTGCGTTGCTCCTTATTAGGCCGATGTTGAATGCGAGCTCCTCGTCGCTCGTGTTCGGCACATGCTCCGGGTCTATGCCCAGCGCGGCGAAGATGTGCCTGCCGTCAGACAGTTCCACCGCCCTGGCGTTGGATTTCGTGTCCACGCCGTCCGTGATCAGGGTCATCACCCCGGCCTTGATGCAGTCGGCTATCTCCGATGGGTCCATGAGATCAAGATGGCAATGCGCGTCAGCCATCTCAATTATGGTTGCCTGCGTCGTCTCCCTTTCCTTCTGCAGAGCCTTGGTTTCCATGCCCAAATATATAGTTGCAAAAAGGTTAAATACAGAAAGCTGCAATTGATTAGGGATAGGAAGATGATTCTATGGCAGAGAATACTAGCGCGGCGCATGCCGAACACGAACATGCAGGGCACACGGAGCACGAACATGCCGAAACCAAGCGCAAGCTTGAGGAGGAGGTCAGGATGTTCAAGATGCTGAGCGTGGTGCTGGCCATAGCGCTGGTGCTTGCCGTAGCATATTCGGTCTACCCGCTCTTTGGAATTGGCGGGAAGACCACAACCACGATCGCGGGGGGATCGACGGTCGGGGACACGCTTGCCGGGATAAACAATCCGCTGAGCAGCACAGAACTCGCTGAGATAAACAACGTGCCCAACAGCTATTTCGAGAGCGCGGGCGCGGCGCTGCTCAACGGGAGCATACCGGGCGAGACCATAAGCAACGGCACCTATGTGGGCGTGGTGTACCTGATGAAGCAAACCCAGTACAAACCACTCATCATCAATGGCAAGCCGAGCGTCATATACATCGGGGCGATATCATGCATATACTGCGCGGAGAACAGGTGGGCGATGGCCCTTGCGCTATCGCGCTTTGGCAGCTTTGGCTCCCTGTACCAGGGCTACAGTGCGCTGGGAGACGGCGACGTGCCGACCCTTTACTGGGCACGTGAGGATATAACTGGGACGGGCGTGGACTTCGCAAACTACTTCACCAGCAACACAATAAACTTCTTCACCGGAGAGTATGATTCCCCGATAAATGGAAGCTTCCAGGCTCCGAGCGCGGGCTACAACACCTTCATACAGGCCGCGAGCAACTCGTCGGACAAGCTTGCGATGGAGTACATGGCCAATTTCAGCGCGTTCAGGGGCACTCCGACGAGCTTCTGGGGCACAACGCTCGTTGGCGGAGCTGATGCGGTGATTTTCGGCATAGCAAACAGCACCACACAGCAGAACACGAAGCTGGCGCCGTTGACCTACATGACGCACAGCGGCATACTGGGCCAGATCGGCAGCATGAAAAACGAGTTCGCTGTTGAGGAGTACGCGGCTGCGGACGTTTATGTAGCCGAGGTTTGCATAGCCATAAACAACACGGCGTCGGCGTGCAGCCTGCCCGCGATAAAGACGATGGAGGGCATAATCGCATGATGGCATAGGTGTATGAGTGGCTGCGAGAGTGAGGCAAAAGGCCGGGGAGCGCAAGAGGGCGGCGAAGGCCGCGGCGCCAAAGCCTAAAAGGAAGGCTCTCGCAACGAGAGAGATCAGGAAGTCGCACGCGCCCATTCTCAGCTATGAGGATGTGCTTCTGGATAGCATACTCGAGACCGAGCACAGGCACAGCGTGGCGGAATGCGCCACTCTCTTCAGCTCCGTGCTGTCAAATCTGTCGGAGGGCATGCGCGACCACAACTACAGGTACGGGATGTCGATAGGCAGGGCGCTTTACCGGCTCTACGAGAAGAAAAGGAGGTACGAATGGTATGAGGAGAGCGTGCACGATCTCGTCTCGTTCCTGGAAAGGGCGGGCTACAGGAGGGTGACCTACCAGGTATTCCCCGGCAGGGTCGAGATACTTCTGCACCACAAGACGGGCATGAAGCTCGGCACCAACATGCACGCTTTCGAGGCTGGCACCATGGCAGGCTTCCTGACCGCGGCGAGAAGGCGGCTGGTGCATGTCAACGAGGTGCTCTGCAGCGAGAACGATTCGGAGTTCTGCAGGTTCGTTACCTCAGACAGGTACTCGCCGGGCTGGATAGACCCGCAGACCGCCGAGAGGTTCTTCGGCTACATCGGCGGGCACATGCATGAGATTGAAAGGCAGTACAACGAGGGCGCGCACATGCCCGAGGAGTACTATCTGCTGGCATCGCTGATGCTGATGAACAAGGACTACGCCAGCGAGGTAAAACAGATAATGATGACAATGGGAAGCAGGCTTGCGGGCAGCATGCCGATAACGAAGTCCAACATCGAGAACGTGGTGAGGCTGCTCGGCCTCGGCGAGATGAGGATAGCGAGCCTCAGGCCACTGAATGGGAGCGTATCCTACGCAAGACTGAGAGCCAGGGAGGAGTTCGTGAGCATGGCCATGCCCTTCCTCGATGGCCTTCTTTCGGGCACGATCGGCAAGAATTCGCGGGTGGAGGTGACCGCGGTGACCAATGCAAACAGATATAATGTTAAACTTATAGAAAAGAAGGCAGTAAACAGAAGATGAGCCTATGGGATTGGAATTTATTGACAGTATATCGAGATTCATACCGGTGATAAAGGACCCCGCCAGCCCTCTCTCGCTCAGAGAGAAGATGTACTGGACTGGCGCGATAATAGCGATCTATTTCCTGCTGTACAACACCTACGCGATCGGAGTGAATCCCGCAGCGGTCAACCAGCCTTTCCTTCAGCTGGTCAGCATAATATTCGCATCGAAGATAGGCAGCCTCATAACCGTTGGAATAGGCCCGATAGTGCTCTCGAGCATAGTGCTTCAGTTGGTATCCGGTTCGGGCATAATAGACATCGACATGAACGACCCGACGCAGAAAGCGCGCTTCCAAAGCCTGCAGAAGATAGCCGCCATATGCCTTGCGGTCGTCGAATCAGTCATATTCGTCTGGACCGGCTACGTGCCGATAGGCAACGCGGCCAGCATACCCATCGTGGTTTTGCAGCTCGCGATCGGAGCCATAACGATAATCTACCTAGACGAGATGATGACCAAGTACGGCGTCACTTCGGGGATAAACATGTTCATCGCTGCGGGAGTCTCCTACGCGATAGTCGCGGGAACCTTCAGCATACTGCTTCCTGAAGCCATAGCGGCGGTGCAGGGCGGCGGCGCAGCCGCGCTCTCAAGCGCGCTGATAGCCTTCGGGCCGCTCTTCTTCGCGATAGTGGTCTTCTGCGCGAGCATATACACATACGAGATGAAGGTCGAGCTGCCGCTGGCGTTCGAGCAGTTCAGGGGCATGGGCGGAAGACTGCCGCTGCCGTTCCTTTATGTTAGCGTCTTGCCGGTCATACTCGCCTCTTCGCTTGAGTTGAGCTTCACGGTCTGGTTCAGGTTCCTTGCAGGCGTGCAGGGCTCGCTGCAGGGCCTGGCGAGGTTCATCGCATTCTACCAGCCGACCGCCACGACTTCAGGCGCAACAACATTGACGCTCAAGGGCGGGCTTGCTTACCTCATATCACCGACATTCCCGCTGCCCTATTCGGCATCTTACGGGGGCATAGGCGGATACGGGCCTTACATAACCTATCTGGCACAGAGCACCACGCAGCTCTTCCTTCCATGGGGCGGAGTGATACCGGTGCCCGAATGGATCCACGTCATAATATACACGGTCGTCCTGGTGGCGCTGTGCGTCGTTTTCGGCAGGTTCTGGATAGAGCTTACGGGCCAGAGCCCGAAGAACGTCGCTGAGCAGCTGGGCACTTACGGCTGGCAGATACCGGGCTTCAGGAGGGACCCAAGGATAGTCGAGAACGTTCTCAACAAGTACATACCGACGCTAACAACGCTGGGCAGCATATTCGTAGGGCTGCTCGCTGCGCTGGCCACGCTATCGGGAGCCATAGGCTCGGGGATGGGAATCCTTCTTACCGTGGGCATAATCTACATGCTCTACAAGCAGTTGGAGCAGGAGAGATTGTACGAGACCTACCCGTTCCTCGCAAAGATAGCGCAGTGACAGGCACGGGGTTTAAGGCGATTAACGCCCAGTGGAAGCGCTTTTTACGCTCTTTGGACCAACAGAAGATCCTTTGCGCTCCGTGAGCTTGCTTTCGCCTGCATTTTGTAATCTTACTGTAGCGGAAGGCCGAAGCCTTCCGCTGAAAGTAGACAGGAGAATCAGAGCTCTCCGACTCTCCTCTTCTGTGCGCGTTTCAAGCGTTTTCTTCGCTTCTTCTTCCACTTCCAGCGCATTCTTCCTTTTTTCTTCCATTTTCTAGGTATGCTACCCAATATAACACCATTGTGCTTGGTATGTATAAGCAGGGATAAATATTTATTCTAATGTTAATCAATACTAACGTTCGGGTGTTATCATAGCAAGCAAGGGTATAATCGCTTTCATAATAATAATTGTGCTGCTGGCCGTGGTTGGCTACCTTGAGACTGGTTTCAACTTTTCACATACGAAGTCAACGACGGTATTGACATCCATCCCAACGACGTCAACCATACCGAGCAACGTCTTCAATGCCACCACAACGATAAATTACGCGTACCCGTGCAACGGATTCGAGCTTGAAGAGCCCGCGCTCAACGCCATTGCCACCGGAGATTGCAATGTGGCGAGCAACAGCATCCTTGGCCTTTGGGTCGCGAGCGGGAACAGCAGCCGCGAGTTCGTAACGGTGATAGGCGCTGACAACAAAACGTACATTAACCAGAGTTCTCCGTACGATTGCGTTACCCTGTACAAGAACTTCACTGCGCCCGCGCAACGTTACCTGATGACACTCAGGACAGCGCCGACGACCGGAGGCAACTGCGGCAGCGCGCTTGTCAAGCTCAACACGACGACGGTGTTGCCCATAACTGTGCACAAGACCGTTTACAACGGCGACTTTGGCTCAGGGCAGTACACCGGATGGTTCCTGAGCAGCGGCGTGGGATGGGGTCCCGGACCGCTGAACGTGACTGCAGCGGATGCAGAAGGCTGCTACCTTAACAGGACCTGGAGCAACTACAACGGCACCTTCTTCGCCACGACCTACAACTGCGGCACTTCGATAGCGCCGGGCAATCTGACCTCAAGCAAGTTCTATGTCAACGCCTCGGATCCGTTCCTGAACTTCAGGATAATAAGCCCTGAAAACCAGAACATTTATGTCGAGGTGCTTGAGAACAACACTCCGAAGATCGTGGTGCATTACAACACGTTCAACATATCGGTTGGGATCTATGCCGCTTCTACCTTCGACAACGCAAGCATACCGCTGTCGACGCTCGTGAACAAGGTGGTGCAGGTCAGGATCGTCTCTGCGATACTTAACCAGCGCCAGAATTTCATAGCCGTTGGGGATTTCGCACTCTCCGACAAGCCAGTGCAGCAGCTGGGCATCGTAACTAACCTCACCTTCATGAATGGAGGGTGAGCGCTTATGCAGAACTTGACTGTTTTGCCGCTCCACGGGGGCAAGGCACCCAGATGGCTATTCTCGAGGATGGTCAGGCTCGGCGCTCTGATATCGGGCGTGATGATCGACGAGTACGGCACGTCGGGGCTGATGGACAGGCTGACGGACCCGATGTGGTTTCAGGCCCTTGCCTGCGCGATAGGCTACGATTGGCACAGCAGCGGCACGACCACCGTGGTGGTGGGCGCGCTCAAGGAGGCGCTCAACTACAATTCCGATATTTTCATAGCTGGGGGCAAGGGCAAGCAGGGCACATCGACCCCCGAGCAGATAATGAAAGGCGTGGACCACCTGTCCATACCCGGCTGCAATGACGAGTTCGCGCATTACAGCAGGATGGCGGCGAAGATCGATTCCGCGCTGATCTATGACAATCTCGGCATCTACCATCATGCGTTCCTATTCTCAAAAGGCAGGGACTGGGCGGTCATCCAGCAGGGGATGCACGGCAAATCCAACATGGCGGTGCGCTTCCAGATATCGGGCAAGACCGTCGACACGAAGGACATAACCAGGGAGACCAACACAGCCGTGGCTTCGGGCTTCAGCGAGAGCACCATGGACCTCACCTTCGGGAAGAACGACGGGGCAAAGCAGCTCAGCCTGCGTCTGGTGAACGAGGATTTCCGCGAGATAGAGAACATGAAGAAAGCCTATGTGCTGCCGGAGAGGCATGAGATAATCGACACGGACATTTCGAAGAAGGCGGTTGAGCTGCTAAAAACGGCGAACGACCTGCAGCTCGACAGCTACGAGAAGCTGATGTCCATCAAGGGCATAGGAAGGAAGACGCTCCGATCTCTGGCGATAATATCGTCGCTGATATACGACAACGAGGTGTACAAGCGCGATCCGATAATGTATTCCTACAACCTGGGCGGGAAGGACGGCATACCATACCCGATAAACCTGAAGGACTACGACGATGTCGTTTCGGCAATGTCCGAGATAGTCAAATCGACAAAAGCCGACGGCATCGAGAAGGAGCGCATACTGAAGGTTCTAAATAAGCAAGTAAGCAAATCTTACCATACGCAATCCGTGCTGTGATCAAATGCCGCTTTTTGTCTACAACACCCTTTCAAGATCAAAAGAGGAGTTCACGCCGATCTCCGGCAAGAAGGTTAACATGTTCGTCTGCGGGCAGACGGTCTACGATGACGCGCATCTGGGCCACGCGTGCATGTACATATTCTTTGACGTTGTCGCCAGGTGGCTGAGGCATCTTGGTTATGAGGTCAGGTACGTCCAGAACATAACGGATATCGATGATAAGATAATCAAGAGGGCGAAAGAAGTAGAGATGGAACCGATAGAACTTGCAAGGCACTTTGAGGCGCGATTCCTCGATGATATGGATACGATAGGAGTCAAGCGCGGCGTGAGCGAATACCTGAGGTCGCACGACTACATCGATGCGATAAGAAGCCACATACAACTGCTTCTGGACAAGGGCTACGCGTACGCCATAGGCGACGACATATATTACAACGTGGCTAAGTTCAAGGATTACACCCGGCTGTCCGGGGTAAAGCTCGACGAGCTGGAGAAGCACAGGATAGAGCCGAATCCGGACAAGATAAACGTCTATGACTTCTCCCTGTGGAAGGCCGCAACCCCGGGAGAGCCCTCATGGAAGATAAAACTAAAGATTGACGGCAAGGACAGGGAGCTTTCGGGCAGGCCGGGATGGCACATCGAGGACACTGCCATGACCCATGAGGTTTTCGGAGCGCAGTACGACCTGCATGGAGGCGGGTCCGACCTGATATTCCCGCACCACACCAACGAGATAGCGCAGGCCGAGGCTGCGTTCGGCAAAAAACCCTTCGTGAAATACTGGATGCACGTCGCCGTGATGAACATGAAGGGCGTGAAGATGAGCAAGAGCCTCAGGAACTTCATCACCATAAGAAAGCTGCTCGAGTCCTATGATCCGGAGGCGCTCAGGCTTCTCGTGATTTCGACGCACTACAGGAAGGGCGTGGACTACACGGAGGCATCGATGAAAGACGCGGCGAAGCGGCTTAGCTACATGTACATAGCATTGGGCATGTTCTATAACATGAAATCCAGCAGGGGCAGCGATGACGTCGTTGTGGATGGGGTGATAGCGGAATTGAATAAAGATTTCATCGAGGCGATGAACGACGACTTCAACACCCCGCTTGCACAGTCGATCCTTATGAAGACGATAAACCAGCTGAGGAATTTTGCTGAGACGCACGTGTCCATCGACAGGGAGGTGAAGGACAATGCGATGAAAAAGGTGCTGGAACTCTCTTCGACACTCGGCATACTGGAGAAGGACACTTACAAGGAATCGATAACCGATGAGGCGAAACAGCTCATAAAACAGCGGGAGGACCTCAGGAAGCAGGGCAAGTTCGAAGACGCTGACAGGATACGCGCAGAGCTGAAGGAAAAGAGCGGGATAAGCCTTGATGACACGGAGTACGGCACGGTATGGTACAGGAAGGGTTAGGCCTTCTTGTCATCCTTCTTCTCAATGAGTTTCTTCCCGAGCGCCAGCCTTCGTGTGAGCATTTCGTCCACGCCGACCATGTCCTCGGGCTTCAGCACGTGCTCGGCTATGTACTTCGAGTAGTTGACAGAGACCTGCGAGAGGTCCATGAGCAGCGACTGCAGATCACTGATCTTGAAGGTCATCTCCTTGTTCGGCTTCAGTATCTCTATGCCCGCCGGGGCGTAGTTGAATGCCACGTTCACGAGAGGCATGAAGCTCTCGAAAAGCATCGTGAGCGCAGCGCTTGTGATTGATATGCCGCCCTGTTCCATGGGCTCCTCTATTGCACCGTAGCAGTATATCACGCCCTTCTCCTTCAGCAGATGCTCGTTTATCAATTCGACAAGCAATGGCTGCAGCTTGTCGCCCTCCTTGTGCTGCATGTCGAAGTACAGCTTGGCGAGCACTCCGCCCTTTGAGATCTTCTCCTCGGTCAATATTTCAACGTCAGATTTTGCCATCAGATTACCCTTTTATAACTTGAACCGCGTCCTCGAAGGAGAGGGTCTGCTCGTTGCCGCTTATCAGGTTGCGCAGCTTCACCTTCCCCGAGTTCATCTCCATGTCGCCTATTATCACCGCGTACTTGACTTTCAGCGAATTAGCGTAGGCGAACTGGTTGGACAGGTTTCTCGAAGCCAGGTTTATGTCAGCGGGTATCCCGTTGGCCCGGAGCTGGTTCGCGATGCCCAGGGCGTAGGTGTAGTTGCCGTCGTTCACGAACGCAACGAAGACCTTCGCGTAGGTGTAAGCGGTCGAATCGGAGAACTTGAGCGCCTCGAGCATGCGGTCTATGCCGAACGCGAGCCCGACCGCGGGTATGTTCTTGCCGCTGTACATGCCTATGAGCGTGTCGTACCGACCTCCGCCACAGATTGTGTCCTTCCGGTCGGTGTTTGCCAGTTTGTATTCGAAGACCATGCCCGTGTAATAGTCAAGCCCGCGCACCAGGGAGAAATTTATCCGCGCCTCGCCCCGGATGTTGTACTGCTTCAATAGCTCCAGCGTCTTCCGGAGCTTGTCAGTGTAATCCTTGCTGCCCAGGAGGTTGTCCGCATAGGTGAGCTTCTCCTCGGCATCGCCCCTCAGGTTTATGAATGCGATGATCTGGTCGACGAGCTCGTTGGAGAGCCCGAGCCCCTTCAGCGCTTCGGCGACCTTCTCCTCGCCCATCTTGTCGATCTTGTCTATGGCGCGCAGCACGCCCATGAACATCAGTTCGTTTATCCCGAATTTCTCGAAGACTTTCTCAGTAAGCCTTCGGTCGTTTATCTCTATAGTGTAGTCCAGGCCCGCGCTCTCGATCGCGATCGCGCCCGCGGCTATGACCTCCGCATCTGTGAGTATCTCCTTGCCCCCGACGATGTCTATGTCGGCCTGCGTGAACTCCCTGAACCGCATCCTCTGCGGCTCCTCCCGCCTCCAGTCCTTCCCGATGTAATAGCGCTTGAACGGCAGCGGCAGCTCCTGGTGCATACTCATGTACCTTGCGAGCGACACCGTGTTGTCGTACCTTAGGCCGAGATCCTCGTCCTTGAGCTCGAAGATTAGCTTTGCGTCCTCGCCTATGCCGCCCTTCGCGTTGAGCACGCTCAGCCTCTCGAATGTGGGCGTGTCTATGCTCATGAAGCCGAAGCGCTGGAAGACCTCTTCTATGCGCTTGAGCAGCTCGTTCCTGAACAGAGCTTCGTTTGGCATCAGGTCTCTTACGCCTCTTGGGAAGGGTATCTCAGGCATTGCCGTTCACTTTCATAATCTTTAATCCAGATAACTATAAGTAGTTCACTGATGGCTATTCCCTGGCCTGCTTTATCAGCGCCATGATCAGCTTCTTCGTCTGTTCAAGCTCCCTTATGGTTATGCTTTCCGATTTGGAGTGTGGAAGTTTTCCGCCTTTGCACATGCCCAAAATAGTGTAACCCTTTTCTGCCAGGATGTTGCCCTGTATGGTGGCGTTAAGCGTTGTGGCCATGAACTTTATGCCAGCCGCTCTGCACGCCCGTTTTGAGAGGTCGATTATCTTGCCAGTCTCCGGAGTATAAAATGGGGGTACCTCGTTCATTTTTTT
Organism: uncultured Microcaldota archaeon; assembly: GCA_963741095.1. GTDB lineage: Archaea > Micrarchaeota > Micrarchaeia > Micrarchaeales > Micrarchaeaceae > CAIOIN01. Next base: position 73,842 of record CAVUGN010000009.1, on the reverse strand, counting down.
GAGTTGGTATCTGCACTGCGTTGTCTTGCAGGCACTTTCTGCAGTCCTTCTGACCCTTTCGAAGTTTTTGTTTATCGCACTTACGCTGAATCCCCTGACCTCGCCGACCAACTTGCAATACCCAGGGATTACGTTAGGGAAGGTGCCTCCCGAGATGCTACCCACGTTGATCGTGCCGCCATCAGGCATCCTGCCCAGCTGGAGCTTTGATACAAGGAGGCCCGCGGTCTTGATCGCGTTGCGGCCTTTCTCGGGATTCTTTGCCGCGTGCGCCTCCTTGCCGTATATGTCCAATTCGAAATTGAGGTAACCGAGCGCCCGATTTATGAATCCGCCGACCTTGTCGGATCCGTCAACATCAAAAACGAACGGGATCTTGCCGATGTTCATGTATCTGACACCCATGGATCCTTCCTCTTCCCGTATGGTGAATGCCAGCAGCACGGCGGGCAGATTTTTCTCTTTTGAGAGATCTTTGATCGCTTCAAGCAAAGAGGCTACGCTGGATTTGTCGTCAGCGCCAAGGATCGTGTTGCCGTCGCTCTTTATGACGCCTCTGCGTACAACGGGCCTGACCTTTGATTTTCCATCCTCGACCGTGTCCATGTGGGCTACAAAACACAGTTTTGGGCTGCCCTTACCTATCTTGGCAATCAGGTTGCCGGTGTTGCTGTTGTTGAATTTTCCAGCGTTGTCGATGTACGAGTCGTAACCCAACTTCTTGAGATAATTTTGTATGTACCGGACCACTTCCGATTCGCGCCCGCTAGGCGAAGGTATTGCTGCAAGTTCGCAGAATGTTTTTGCTACCTGGCTATCCAAAAAATGCACCCCAAGATTATCCCCTCAAAAGATTAATAACATAATACTTTCTTTCCGCCTGGATGTCCTCTTTGTTCTGATAAACTGGCCTGACGTTATCTTTTCCGAATTCGCTTGAAAGGGCCCTGATCTGTATCGGATTGATGGTGCGAACAATCGCGTTTGTACACCCCATCTCGTTTGCAGCCAATGTCCCCCTGATTTTCACCAACACCTTGCCTATCCCCTTGCCCTGGTAGTCAGGGTCAACAAAGGTTTCGTCGAAATAGGTGGTTCTATCCGGCGACAGTTTTTGCATTTCCAACACCGTCTTTACGCATGCCATTTTCTCTTCGGAAGGGATGCTCGATGCGGACATGCCCCACGATACGGCTATGATCTTGCCGCTGCACCATGCGATTGATGCCACAAATCCTTTCGATTCTGCAACTCTGCGTATGTTGTCCAGCACATCGCTCGTTTGGTAGTAGGATTTGATCTGCTCCTCTTTGACAACGCCGCTTGCCTTCAGTCTTTCGAGTTGTTCAAGCTCTTGTGGCGACCCCACCCTTTCCCATTTCCCGTTGATTTGGACCAGGTACTTCTCATACCATGGCCCGCCCCCGAACACCTTTATGTAGAGCAGTGCAATTTCGTTTGCATTCCCCGTGAACAAGGATTGGGTGCATCGCCCTATTGCTATGCTCTCTCCGCGTTCTGGATTCCGTGCAGAACTGCACAGATTGCCCGCCTTTGTTATTTCAACCATTGGTATCACTGTTTATAATCTCAAGTACGGTCCTGCCCGTGGATGTTACCTTTACTGGAGGCACATCATATTTGATGAGGCCGAGGCTGCGTAGCACCCTTGCGTTGAGCTTAAGAGTAGAGAGAGGAATTGACGACCGTTCGGAGAGCCTCTCGAGTAGGTCTGTTATGTTGGTGTACTCGCCGATGTTTGAAAGGATAAGAAGCTGATTCTTGTTGAGAGCTTTGGTTATGACTAGACTTATTCCCAGACGCTGGGCATCAGACAGATACAGCCGTCTCCCGTTGTAACGAGAACGGTATGGTTGTGTTGGACTGACATCACTTTCACCTTGTCTCTGGTGAGGATATTACATTCTAGGAGATATATATCCGTTTCGGGCAGGTTTCCCTGCCTTTGAAGAATTAGAGATTGCTCTTTAGCCATTTCTTCAAAGCGTCCTTCGATATCGCGCCGATGTTCATCGCCTTGACTATCCCGCCTTCTATGAGCAGAGTCGTTGGTATGCTCATGATGTCGTATTTCTCAAGAGTCTTCTGGTTCTCGTCCGCGTTCATCTTGAAGAACTTCACCTTGCCGTCATAGTCCTTTGAGACCTCTTCTATGATAGGGGCGTAGAGCCTGCACGGACCGCACCATTCGGCCCATATGTCGACCACAACTGGTACGCCTGACTTCAGCACCTGCTTCTCGAAGTTAGCCTCGTTTACGTCGGTTATGCCCATCAAAACACGCTCAAGTAGGATTCACTTTTTACAGAACTAATTGAACCGCATGGGTATAAATACATTTTCGTTTTCCATCAGCATCTTTGCTAATATCGCCGTACTAGACTGCTTATAAAAGTTGCGTTGCAATCCGTTACGCTGTTCGTCGCATGTTTTGCCGCATAGCAACGTATTTATTTCTTAGAAGAGACAAATCAATGTTTTAGTGCTGCGGTGCGTGAATGGGAAAGGTATCGAAGGCGGAGATAAAGAGGCTGGTGAAAAACAACTCGGGCATAGCGATAAGCGATACCGCCATCGAATCGATCGCGAAGCTGCTTGAGGCCAAGGCGAAGAAGATAGCGGAATATGCGGTGAAGAGGGCGAAGGCGCATAACCGCGACGTGGTGACCGAAGAGGATGTCGATACCTATCGCCTCAAGTTCGGAGATTGAATGATCGAAGGGGTAGCGTTCGTATCCAAGGATAAAGGCAGGGTAAGGCTTGAGTACAGCGCGAAGGGCATCGCGGTCGTAAAGCAATGGGAGGAGAAGGGCAAACGCATCCTTGAGACCGTTTTCGACGAGAACGGCGCGGTGCTCCAGCAGAAGCTGCTTGACATGGAGGGCAACGGATTGGAGGCGCTGATAGAGCGCGAACTCAAGGAAGCTGCGGCGCGGGAGGTGAAGAGCATGCCGTACGAGGACGTCAAGCTGAAAAAGCCGTGCCCGAGCTGCGGAAGCAGCTCTTTGGAGAGATTGGACAGATCAGTTTCGGGGGACGAGCTTCCAGTCGTGCCGATATATCTCTGCAAGAGCTGTGGCAAGAAGAGCTATCACCTGACTACCAGATACCTGGATTATCTGATAAGCAGGAACAAGAACCTGTTTGCACAGGGCGAATTGGCCAAGTTGGACGACAACCATGACGCATTTGTCAACGAGTTGGAGGAGTACATATTAAGAATATTCGCATCTAAGAAGATAATGCGCATAAGATAAGGTGGAAAAATGGCAATACTAATATCAGAGCTGTACGGCAAGCAGATACTAAGCAACACCGGAAAGAAGATCGGGATGGTGGAGGACGTGGTACTCGATTTTGAAAACGGCAGCGTTTCGAGCCTCCTTCTGGCGAAGATAGACGACCTGGTGAAGGGAACGAGCAGCCGCACGGCACTCGCGAAGAACAGCGTGCGCTACGACAGGGTCAAGAGCGTTTCGGAGACCATAATAGTCGGGACCGAAAGAAATTAGGCCTTTTGCGAGCTTAAGCTCGCATCAGAGCTTTTCCTGAAAGTGTATTCTGCGGTTTAAGGACGAACAGGCAGCTGATGACCGCAGCGTTGTGGGAGTCTAATCAGTGGAGACTTCCCGCGCCAGATTGGTTCTTCCCTTTATCAGTATCCTGTATCCGCAGTAGGAGCATCTGATGAAGTTGTCCAACTGCTTTGCCTTCTTTCCGCAATATGCGCATACGTAAGCCATAGTATCAACATCACAATGTTTTATCAGCCCTCAATAATTGGTATACAGACCCCGCCACTTTCTCGAACTCATACATCCAGAACGGTCTTATATCTGTTTTATCGCTTTCGAACGTATAGGTGCCGATTGTCCGCCCGTCTTTTTGCTTTCCTTTGTAGTGTATGGGGTTCTTTTCGCCGCCGATCAGTATCGCATCTTGGTCATACTGCTTCGAAAAATGTATCGTGGTAGCCCCGATTATTCCATCATGTACTGTGTTGCTCCTGATTATTCCATCAAAGCTTGCAGTGCCTATGACGTCTTTTATCGTGCCAGATATTCGCACTCCGACTCTTTTCTCTACGAACATCTCGAACAGGCCAGTGGTCGGATAATTTGGGGACCATGTCCCGATGTAGGTCGGGATTGCGTGCGTTATCCTCCCTTCGACTTCCGCCATGTGGCGTCTGGCGCCGTAATCGCCCCACTTCGCCCCGTCGTTCAAATGGAAATTGGAGATGCGGCTTGATGCGGCTATGCTAGGGCTTTGATCCTGTGCCGACTTTTGCGGTGATTTGGTTTCCATTCTGCCACATCATTCTTTTTTATTGCCCTTCAGCCATTTGGTGACGTCGCTGTGGAGCAAGGACTTGCTCGTGTCTATCACCTTTATCTTGAGCATCGCCTTGTAGTTCTCGTCGTTGACTTCGAGGATGGGCTTGTAGTCCTGCATTTCCGTGTAGTGTATCTCCATCCAGTGTATCGTGCCGTTGAGGTAGTCCTTTATTATGTCCCTCGTCATCGGCACCGACGAGAAGCTGAACAACAGCCCATTGCACCAGTAGAGCGGCATGTTGCCCGATGGGGTTATCCGCTCCATCAGCAGATCCTCGTAGCCGAGCCTGACCGCTTCGTGGACGACCAGCTCCTTGACCGGCGAGAACGTTACCTTTACCATCAGTTCACTTCTTTGCCATCTCCGAGATTAGCCTCTTTGCGGCCTCTCCTGCCGGCGTTGTCATTGTGTACGCTCCGCCCGCATAGGTCTTGCCGCAGTGCTTGCACTTCCATATGCTGGTGCTTATGCGCTTGACCGTCATCTTGCCGCACGCTTCGCACTTGTAGTGCGCGGTCTTCTCTCGCTTTATCTCGGCGTTCCTCTTCCTGAGGCTGGCTCCGTATCTTATGCTGTAGTTTGCCATTCAATCAACGGTTGTATAACTTTTAAGCTCCTTGTGCTTCTTAAAGGATTCCTCGACCAGCTCGCTCACCTCCTTGACGGAGAAGCTGCCGCTCAGGCCCTTCTGCATCGCCCTTATGTTCTCGTCGTCTGTCGCGATGGTCAGCCTTGCATCGGTCGCATCCTGCTCGTTCTTCGTAGGATCGAGAAGTATGTTGCCGCCTATCTTCGCGAAGGTTGTGGAGGTTATTACGTTGTCTATCTTCAGCTGCTTCGAGGTCTCTCCCCTTATGACCTTCTCGTCCTCGTACTTCGGCATGCGCGTCCTGTAAAGCGCGCTCATCGCAGCCAGAGAGCCGGCGTCGAAGAGGTTGCCATCGTAATTAAGCACGTAAAGATCGACGTAGACGCACCAGACCTTGCCCTCCTCTATGAACAGCTCGGGAAGGTTTATGCATTCTCCGGCTCGTATGCCCCTGTCGACCACTCTTGCGAATTCTATTGACTCTGGGCTTGGCGGCCCGGTTTCGTAATCAGCTGATGCCAGAGGCAGCAGCTCAGCGGAGACGCTCAGGCTTCCCTGCAGCGGCGTGTCCTTCATCGGCTCCTCGACCATCAGCTTGACTCCGGCCAGAACCCTTGTGGCGCCTATGTCGGCCTGTGCAGAGCCCTCTGCGTGCTCTATCGGGCTCTTTAGGACCGATATGGGCCGCATCGCCAGCATCTCCCTTCCGTCCTCTCGCGTCTTCTTCGCAAGAAGCTCCTTGATGTAGTTTACCTTGACTATGTCGATCGCGTCCATCTAATTACCCTTTTCGTACTTCTCTGCAACCTTCGCGTACACGTCCCTCAGCGCGTTCTTCTGCAGCTCGCTTATCGTCTTCCCGGCATCGACCGCCATCTTGACGGCCTGCGCGAACTGGCTTCTCGTCAATCCGCCGTCCATCTGCAACAGCACTATGTCGTTGTTCCTTGGCGCAATCGCTATGGGCATGTCGCTGTCCGAGTAGTTGTCCTCGATCATGTCGAAGTCTATCGTGACGTGCTCGCCTATGCGGCCCACCGAGACCGCGTAGATCAGGTCCTTCATCGGTATTCCCGCGCTTGCAAGCGCGACCGAAGCGGCAGTGAGGCCCGCAGCCCTTGTGCCGCCGTCGCCCTGAAGCACTTCGATGAATATGTCTATCTCGCTGCCCGGGAACTCGCCCAGCAGAACCACGTTCTCGAAGGCCTCCTTTATGACCTTCGATATCTCGATGCTCCTCCTTGACGGAGCAGAACGGCCGTGGTCCTCAACGTTCGAGAACGGCGCCATCGAGTACCTGCACTTGATTATCGCCTTCGATGGGTCTGTCAAATGCTTTGGCATGACCTCCTTCGGCCCGTACACCGCTGCGAGCACCTTGTTGTTGCCCCACTCTATGTACGCAGAGCCGTCGGCGTTCTTGAGCACCGAAGCGGTTATCTTTATCTTCCTCATCTCGTCAAAGGCCCTTCCGTCCATCCTCTTGCCGTCCTTTACGAGCTCTTTTTTGTCGGTTTTCGCTACCATTTAATTAACCTCTTTTGTTTCTAGCATTCTCTTTATCCGTTCGGTGAGCCCGGGCACGTGCGCCTCGTTCTCTATCCTCAATATCGCCTCTATCGCGAGCGTGTCGTTGCCGCCGTTTATCCAGATTATCCCGTTGACCCCGACCACTATCTCCGACTGCGTTGCCTCTATGATCTGCTTGACCATCGTGTTCTGTTTCCCTATTACCCTTGGAACCTTGACCGGCTTTATCTTCAGCAGCATGCCCCCGTGCAGGAGCTTGGGCTCCGACAGTATTATCGTCTTGTTGCCCTCGATGTCCTTTATCGAGGCCTCGACGATGTCTCCGTACATGAACTCGTAACGGTCGAACTTGCTCGTGACCAGTATGCTCCTCTTGAAGTATGAAAGATCGACTCCGTAGACCTTGTTCTTGCTTTCCGATATGATGCCGACTACAGTGTCTCCGATGTGCGGCTCCCAGACTCCCTCTAAGGGCACGACCTCGCGATCCTGGTCCTCGTAGAGCCCGAGTATCTTCGAGTATGCCTTGCCGCCCTGGGTGAAGCCGTTCGCGACTCGGATCGGTTTCTCTGAGATCTGCTCTCCCGGTAGTACTATGCGCCTCATAAAATCTTGACCTCAGCTTTTCCCTGTGTTGCGCTGTTTATCCTGTCGAAGAATTCGGTCTGCATGCCCGCAGGGAACTCAAGAAGGGCTTGGAGGCTTCCGTTGCTAAGCCACTTCTCCGACTTCAGCCCGTACCTCTTGAGCACGCTGTAGGACCTGTTGGTGAATTCCGGCGGTATCGTGACCTCTATCTTCGCCGTGGTGAACTTTATCGGCATTATCACGCTTATCTTCTTCACGACCGCATCAACCTGCTCGGTCGCGTTCTTTAACGGATCTATCGAAACTCTTGCCTCCTCCATCGCGTTCTCGACCCTTGTTGGTGGGTTGGGAGCATTCGTCCTCGGATCGATGGAGTTGGTTGCGATTATGTTTATTATCTGCTTCCTCTTCTCTTCGGTGAGCTGGTGCCTTTGCTCAGTTGTTATGGGCACGTTTCCGCTCTTGAGTATGGCCTCTATGACCTTCTGCAATTCATTGGTCCCGAAGGCCTTCTTGACCTTCTCGGGGCTCTGGCGCTCCCCCTTCCGTGCGTCCTTGAAGATCTCCTCGTCCTCGAGCACGCTCATCGGGTCGCTTCGCTTGCCGGTTATGTATTCGTAGGCCATGTCGGCGTTTACGAATATCTCGAAATCGTCCCCGTTCTTGCTGACCTTTACTATCACTGTTTTTGAAGGAGCCATGACTTTCACTATGCTGCGGTCAGAGGTATTTCATTACCTTCTCCGGCCCAAAAGCCTCGAAACCGACATCCTTCTTTATCGTTGCGATGTCGATGTTGTTTTCGGTGAGTTTTGCCTCGTTGACCTTATTTATTATGCTAACTCCAAGGTTTATCGCGTCATCTATGCTCATGCCTTCCTTGTAGCCCTTGAGCAGCATGTCGCCGGCCAGCTTCTTACCCGACCCGATGGCGTCAGCCATGTATCCCAGGTACGAAGCTCCTGGCTCTATCTCGAATAGCCTTGGCTTGCTGTCTATGCCGCCTATCAGCAATGATATGGCATAGGGCCTTATTCCGCCGTACTGCGTGGCCATCTGCATCTCTTCCGAGATCTCCTTTGCGACCGATTCCACAGACTCGGTCTCATCGTAGACCATGCGGTGGCTCTGCGTCTTGCCGCGCATGGTGTTTATGACGTGCAGGCCGTCTGAGACCAGCCCGCTGTAAGTGGCGCCTATGTATGAGTCTATCCTGAATATCTTCTGGCTCGTGCTTGGCAGCGCCAGAGGGTCCAGGTTGGGCTTATGGGCCAGCAGGACAACCGCTTCTGTCGTCGTTATGCCTATTGAAGTAGCACCCTTCCTGACTGCCTCTTTCGCGTACTCGACTTGGAAGAGCCGGCCGTCCGGGCTGAACATCACACCCCTGTCGTATGCCTGCACGTTTGGATACATTATATTCACCGTTTTAACGCTAATTATCTATCAGTGATAAGTAGAATAATATACTCTGCGCCAACATTTATAGCCTTTTGCCTGGCATGGAAGGCTATGTGAAACGGGTAGGGTAAGCACTTCACGGATGTGGGCCTTTGGGCAGCATTTACGGCTGCACAGACCCCTGCTTCACGGCATCTTCTTCCCTAAGGCCGACCACCAATGGAGCAATGTCACGCCTGCCTTTATCGTCTACGCCCAGGGTGAATCGATTGATGCCGAAGTATTCGGGATAGATGCTAAGAGCGATCCTACCACGGCCGGGGAACAGGCTGACCATCTGGTCGAAACTCTTTTCTTTTCCAGTTAGGGGTAAGAGTTCGCCGCGTGCATTAAACGTGACGGTGTATGCAGCATATTTTCTCATTCCTTTGGGGCCAGAGATGCTGCTGCCTCCTAAGTAGAACCATCTTCCATTCAAGGTCTCTGGTTTACCATATTTTTCTGCCAGCGTTCCGATTAATTCTTGTGCCGATGATAGCGCCTCTTTATAATTGATCGCCTTAAGCCCAGCTTCGGTGAGGATTTTGGTTGTCTCGGGATAATTCGCCTTCCGCGCCGAATAAAATAATGAGGGCTTGCTTGAACGTTTTATTTCGTTAAAGCCCGAGGGTATTGGTAAATTTGCCAGGATCTCCTTCGATTCCCTGACGAATGCCTTAATCGCGTCCGCCCTCTGCGTAGTCATCCTTCCATTGTTGTCTGCGTTGCGTTCCATCTCATTTGCACTTTGCCGCGTCTTCGAGCATTTTTTTTATTTCTTCGTTTTTAGCGTAATCTGCAGCGGTCTTACCGCCATCATTGCTCTGGTTGACCCGAGTACGGGTACTTGGGAAGATTTTGGCAAGTTCTTTTCGATTATTGTCTAGACCGCTCTTCAGGTTCACGTCGGCGCCGGCGCACATCAATATCTCGACAATCTCTTTGTGCCCTCCCTCTGAAGCGCGCATCAGCGCAGTCATTCCAGTTCTGTCCATTTTATCCAGATTTACGTGGCTGCGTATCATAATTTCAGTGATTTCTCTGTGATTGAGCAATGAAGCTTCGATCAATGACTTCGCGCCTTGATCATACTTTTTCACATTGACGCCTTTGGTCAGTAGTATTTCGACCGTTTCTATGTGCCCCATCCTTGAAGCAAACTGAAGCGCTGTATTGTCAAATTTATTTCCTAGATTGACGTCTGCGCCGTTGTCGATTAATATCTTAACAATCTCTTTTTGGTCATACCAAGAAGCGTACATAAGAGCGGACATGTCGATCTGGTTTTTCGCGTTTAAATCTGCTCCGTTGCGTATGAGTTCTTTGATTCTGTCGATGCCCGCAACATCCTTTTTTACCTCTTCGACCAGCTCTTTTCCAAGCCTTTTTGCCTCCTTCTTATCGACGAACATCCTTGCACTGATCCCCGATCCCGCAATTTCTTTGTTGATTGCATTTTCAAATGCCCCCTCCACGCTTCTGATGAATGCTTTTATCGTTTCCGCTCTTTGCGTGGTCATCTTTCCGTCCTGGTTCGCGTTGGTTTCCATCTTACCATGCCGATTCTTTGTGCAGCGCATCCACAAGTAGCTTCCTTGTGCTTTCTGTTTTGGCGTAACTTATGGCATCTTTGCCATTCGCGCTCCTGCAGTCCACGCTCGCCCCGTGGTTTAGTAGCGTTTTGACTGCCTCCTCGTGGTCGTCCGCCGAAGCGTACATCAGAGCCGTGCTTCCATCCCACTTTCTCAAGTTCACATCGGTTCCGCCGCGTAACAATATCTCAATAACCTCTCCATTGCCCCATGAAGACGCCCACATCAGCGCCGTCATGCCGGTATCGTTTTGGGCGTTTATGTCCGCCCCTTCGGATAACAGCTCCTTAATTGTGTTGAGGTTTGCATCCAGCTTTTTCGACTCTGTGATCAACTCCAAGCCGAGTTTTTTTGCCTCGTCCTTGCTCAGAACAGGCTTTTTTGCTTTTTCTTGCGATACCGCGGCTTTATCGGGGATGCCACCATTTGCTTCAACCCCCCTGAGGAAGATCTTTATCGCGTCCACTCTGTCTGGAGTCATCTTTCCGTCCTTGTTTGCATTGCTTTCCATCTTATCTCCATGAGAAGGTCTGTGCTAGCATGCCGTTGCCTTCCCGCTTGCGGCTACTCGCGTTAGTGCAGTCGCTGCCCTGATTGTTGGTATGATATCACATGAATTTGCGGTTTCCTGATATTTATGCCTCCCGACGGCCTTCGTCAATCGTAGAAGTAGGAGTAGTTTAGTCTTCTTTTGGCCGGAGCAGGTTCTCTGTTTCGGCTTGCGGGGAAACAGCCTTGTTGCCGGGTTCTGTGCATCTCATGATAACTGTTTTGACGGCAACGTCAGGCTTGCCGGTGACAAGGATAAGAGGTTCATCCGGCGATGACGTACGATACACGCACGTTGCCAAAGAGGCCTTTTCTGCTACTTCGTCCAATAGGTACCCTTTGTCACCTGGATTCATCACATTTCTAAGCGACTGGTACAGTTTGCCCTTCGATGCTATCTCCAGCTTCACCTCTTTGGCCGGCAGCAGCTCGTATCTATCCTCTTTTCCGAAGTATCCCCTTTCCAGCTTGAAAATCCTTTCCAGCGTGCTGTTTAACGTACTCAGTTTGTTTGCTTCGCCCTTTGACTGCGCAAAATCAAGCCCCGCGCCGGAATAGCTGTTGGCTTGGTATTTCGTCTGGCGCCCAGCATCCTCTATCGTGAAGGGCGTGCCGGTGTACGAATTTGTTATGGGAACTTCTGTGGTCATTTGATCTTAGGTATGGCTTGAATTCGTATAATATTTATAGCTGCCGACGGGCTTTGCAAATTGCGGAAGAAAGGATGGAGTTGTCATTTGGCTTTTGGCTCCTTCAGCAGCGCCTTTATTGTTCCCGAGGACTTGAGGGTGTAGAATGCAGCTTCCTTGTCGTCAAGCCTCTTTATGATGGAAAGGGCGAGCAGCGCGTTGCTGTAGCCGTCAAGGCTGCAGCGCAGTATGAAGGTCTTGCTGTCGATGAACTTCATGATCTTCGGGTTGGTCCTGTGGTAGCTGATCTCGCCTATGGAATGCAGCATGGCCCTGTAGAGCTGCTGCTCGAACTGCGACCTGTCGCTTTCCAAGACCGGCTTGGCCGATTCGGTCAGGATGTACCTGATCTTCCTTCGCATCATTCGATCAACGCCCTGTTAATTTCGCTGATGCTGTGCCTCGCGTACTTCTCGTCCGCGCCGACAAGCATCGCCAACTCGATCAGCTGCATCACAGATGCAAGGTACATGTCCGTGCTCGCCAGCGTGATGAAGCTGACATCTATGCCGCTCTTTCTTGCGTAGGTGAAGAGCGTGTTGAGCATGAATATCGCCCTTGACCGCGACAGCCCGTAGCTGAAGGTTATCGTGCTGAGTGGTATGCACAATGCGATGTCATTCTCCGCCATGTGTGCCATCAGCTTCTTGTCTATCCTGAAATCGGTGACTATGACCGCCTTGACGTCCCCCCTTGCGCAGGTGAAGAGCTTGTTCTTGTCCTCGCCCATTATGATGCCTCCAGAAGCCCCTTTTATCTTTGGGTCGTTGAGGTTCGCGAGCCTTACGTCTTTTCCTGTTGAGAATATTTTCTTGAAACCGAGCCTCTGCGCCAGCTTCTCGTCGGTGCTGCAGGAATCCATGACGATGTCGTAATAGTCCACCAGAACACCGTTACTGCTTGACCTCTTCCTTGACCTCCTTGGCGGCATCGGAGCCGAAGATGTCCTTCTCCAGGACCTCCTTTGTCTTCTGCGGCGGGTACATCAGCTTTATCAGCTTGGTGTGGCCCCTTATGCCCTTTCCGGACTCGAACGCCAGGATCAGGCCCTGCATCTCAAGCTCTGAAAGGTATTTCCTGTACCACCTCTCGCTCTTCGCCTCCTTGTGCAGGCTCTCGGTTATGCTCTTGTACCTGTTGTAGACCTCCCCGCTGAAAAGATAGGTGTCAACACCGTCGGTCAGTTTCTTGTAGGAGCCGCCGCTCTGCGTCAGCAGCGCTATCGAGTACAGGACAAGCTTGTGGTGCTCCGGCAGAGTGACTATCAGGTCGTAGACTATCTCGTTCTCCGCTATCTTGACGGCCTCTTCCGCATCCTTGATCGTCACCTCCTTGCTTGCGCGCTCCTCTGCAAGCTCGCCCGCCCTTGAGAGTATCTTCAGCGACAGCCTTGCATCGCCGCCCTCCTTGGCGGAGGTCGCTGCGATGAGATGCAAAACGTCCTCGCTGACGATGTCGGCCTTGAAGCCGTGCTGCACCCTGTCCTTTATTATCGCATAAAGTTCTGTTGCGTAATAGGGCGGGAAGACGAGCTCCGTCTCGTACAGGGTCGAAAGGCTCCTTGGATCTAGTATCTCCTTGAATGAGATCTTGTTGGATACGCCCATTATCGTGACTCCCCCTGCCTTTATGTCGCTGTTTATTCTTGTGAGGGTGTAAACAAGGTCGTCGAGATCCTTCACCACGTCGACCTCGTCAAGCGCGATGACCAGTATCTTGCTATCTTCTTCTATCCAGCTGGTCAGCTTTTCGTACAGATCGACTGCGCCGTACCCGCGCTTTGCATATGTGGGCAGGTGGTCGCTGACTATCTTGTTGAGAACCCTGTAGCGCGTGTTGTATATCCTGCAATTGACGTATGAAATCCTTGCCTTCGTGTTAGGTATGTTCTTCACTTCGTCGATGACATACTTTGTGCACGAGGTCTTGCCGGTGCCGGTCTTGCCGTAGATGAACAGGTTTCTCCCTCGTTCGCCCTTGAGAGATGGCGCCAGGGCCTTCTCTATGTTGTTTATCTCCTTCTCCCGGAAAAGCAGCTTCTTCGGCATGTAGTGCGGAGAAAGCACCTCCCTGTCGGCAAAGATTTTTGATTCGACAAGTAGGTCGTTAAGAGACTGCATCAAACCCCCAGAGTAAGAGGGTATCGCATCTTAAGCTTAAAATCCTTTCCTTAGAATTAGTGTCTTGCTGCCGTGATTGGGCCTCCGAAGCGAAAAGCGGTCATATGTTCTGCATCATGCCCTTCTCCTTGAGCCTGCTTATGTCAAGAAGGCTATACCTCCAGACTATATCGCCGCGCTGGTCGCTCTGGACTATCCATGGCTTGACGATCACGATGTCGTTCGTCTTGATCCAGAACATCCTTCTCAGCCTGCCAGGTATTGTGCAGAGACGCTCCTTGCCGTCGTTGCACTTGATGAAGAAATTAGTGGCGCCAGCTATCCTCATGACCCTGCCGACAACCTCGTTGTCTATGGGCATCTTGAGCCTGCTCTCCACCACTGCGCCCCTTCTTCTATCGTGAGTCCTTCCGCTGCGGTCCATTCATACACCTAATAGTTCTTAACCCAGTACCTTGCCCCGCACGCCTCGCAGACGAGGTACATGCCGTTCTTCGCGCTCTCGAGATGGGTGTCGGGCTTGTGGCACTCCTTGCATATTACGTAGGTCTCGAAGTATTTCGTTATGCGCTTGTCGAGCTCGTCTCCCGAGAACTTCCCGCTTATTATCAGTCCCTGCTCGGCTATGCTTGCCGGAGCGGAGAGCTCCTTGCTCAGGTATCTCGCTATCTCCTCCGGCTTCCTCCTCGCCCTGTCGGCTATCGCCGCGATGTTCCTTATCACGGTCTTGGCCCCCTGCGTGAGGCCGTCGGCCCTTGGTATCACGAAGTCCGCCTTCTCCATCGAGAGGTTCGGGATCTTCGCGAAGGCGTCGTCAATCAGCTGATTATATTCGTCATTGCCCAATCAAAAGCACCTTGTGCAGTATGGTATTGGGCGAACTTATTAATATACTTAACTCAAAGAGTTATCTGGCAGATAGGTCGGGAAGCTAAGGGTTTCCCGTTCGCAAATCCCTTTAGGCGAACCAATGCCGATCGAGTGATATTTGGATCTCGGCAAGTCTGCATCAGGGCCGTGAAGCCTTGCCTTAGGTGGTGGTCTCATGTGCAAACCGGGCCAGGCCGGAAGGAGCAACCCTAAGCATATAGCCCAAGCTTCAAGAGGAAGCGGGCGTGCAATAAGACTATGCTCTTAAGATACAGGGCCAAGCCTTGGTGCAGTAAGCTTGACGATGTCCAGTATTGCAAGGTCGGCTTCTGCCGCACTTATTATTAAAGTTGCCCTGCAAATTATTACCGTGCTGGGATCGCCTAGTGGTAAACAAAACTTTTTAACGAAAGGAAAGTTCACTAAAGGGCGGCAGCCTGCTAAGCTGTTTAGCTAGAAATGGCTTTCGTGGGTTCGATTCCCACTCCCAGCGCCTTGTTTGATCGCCTTTTCCTGCAGGGATGTATGACGCCTGTCTAATGGTGACAAAATCTTTAAATATCACCTGCGACGCTATACTATCGGTGGATATGCTGGTGTTTGATCTTTTGAGCATAGGCGCTGTGTACGCGCTGATCCCAGTGATAATAATACTCATACTCATAGCCGCGGCCGCAGGACTGAGGGGCGGCGCGGACCTTTTCACCCTGCTCGGGTTCGGCACGATAATGCAGATGGCGACCGGCTTCGGCACGGGCGGCGCGGGAAAGGGAATAAGCAAGGCAACCGAATTCAAGGAGCAGATGTCGACTCCGACAGGAGGCGCGAAGCCAAAGATAGCCGGGCTTGGCAAAACCGTAAGGGCCCAGAATAAGACGAAGAACGCGGCGCGCCAGGCTGCGTTCCTAAATATAAAGCCTACTGACGACTACCTCAAGTCGAAGGGGGTAACCAAGGTGAGTGATCTGAACGCTGCCCAGCGCAAGGAATTATATACTGTTATACTCGCAAATCCGACTGGAAGCATGACAAAGGCGAGACGGGATGCGTTCAATGCCCGCACAGATTGGAGAAAGAAAGCCTCGGATTTTCTTGTGAGCACAGACAAGATTAAGATAGGAACGGAGGGCAAGGGCTTCGGTGTTGGCAACTTAAGGGTCAATCTCGGGCTGATGGCTGGCCCGGGCGGAGCCCAGTTCAACCCAAGGTTCAGGCACGTGAAGAAGGGAGAGGCGTTGGAGGAAGACAAAGACAATATTAAGTCGCCTACCGGTGCAATGGGGAAGTGGGCAGGCGGCTGGAATATGCCCATGGCCTGGACTAACTGGAGGGAGCTAGTAACGCTAAAGTCTGGCATAAGCAACTCGGTAAGCAAGGACATCAGAAGGATGATGAAGGAAAAGGAAGCCGAAATGCGCACGGCAGAGCATCCTGAGTATCTTAAGAATGGGTACTTGAACACCGTGCTGCGCAATAAGGTGAGTGAAAAGTATGAGCCGTATGGGCCGGAAGCTGCTAACATAGCAGAATGGAGGTATGGCGCAAGCAGGGTTCCGTTTGTCGGTTCGTACGGTGTAGCTGCGGCAACTCTGCTGCTGGCTGTGCGGACAGTCGGCAGAAATGCGGCAAGTTCGGTAGGAGAATCTGGTGAACCCGTGCCTAAAATGCCTAAATCGAGTTGGCAGATGGCTAACGAGGGTGCGGTGACCAAGGAGTTCCTGGTGGACAGGGGCAAAAATAAGGTCGCAGAGCTGGAGGAGGAAGATCGGAAGAGGCTAGAGGCGCTGTTGAGCGAGTACGCAAAGAACCCAAGACGCAGTTATCTGATTAGGACGTACACACCCTTCCCTGCAGTAGGCGAATGGACGGGGATTAATGGATGGGCCAGATTTGCTGGTGAGACCCTCAAGACAGTTGCCAAGCCGCGCCGCTTCAAAGTAGAGCGCCCCTAGCCCCAGTAAAATCAGCGAAGTGCGCTACACGACTATCTTCAGTATCTCGTCGGCGACCTTCTCGCCGGCAGTGATCTCGGGCTTTATCATCCAATAGGCTCCGGCTATGCTCAGCTTGGGTATGTCCGCCTCGTCGCTGACCCTCGATATTATCTTTATCCTCGGGTTCGCGTTCTTTGCGGTGACAGTTATGAGCGCGTTCTGCAGGTCGTCGTCGCTGCACGCGATGACGTACTTGGCACGCTTTATGCCCGCAGTCTCGAACACCTCGGTCGACTTTACAACGCCGACGAGAGCCATCTCGTTCTGGTCGTGCAGGTCCGGAAGGTCGCCCTTGTTCTCGGTTATGACCACCGACTTTATGCCCGCCTCTTTCAGGTCGACCAGGAGCGCCTGGGCGAGGGGATTGAAGGGCGCGATTATGACGTGGTCCTTTGTGCGGTTTATCCTGGAGAGCAGGAGCTTGCCTTTTATGCTGAAGCCGCTTATCAGGTTCACGAACCATGTTGCGAGCATCACCGTCACAAGCGCGAACACTACGATGTTTATGAGGTTTGATGTCAGTGTGTACACATTCTCGTTCACGTTGGCGTAGAGGTGTATCAATGAATCGGTGATCTGCAGGGAGCCGAAGGTGTTCTCCAGCAGCGCGTACACCGGCCGGATGCCGGAGTATATGTCGATGAGGTTGGAGATTAGGAAAAGTATCACTGCGACGGTCAGAAGGGTTATCCACGCGTTCTTCAGTGTTACCATCCGATCACAATTTCAGCATGCTGTCCCCGAGTTCCTGGCCAGCCACTATCTCGGGCACCAGGCAGAGCCGTGCCCCGCCACGCTTCATCTTGCCTATGTTTATCTCTTCCGCCGCCCTCGTTATGATCTTTGCGTTGGGGTAGGTGTGCTTCGCGGTGACGACCCCCAGCAGGTTGTTGAAGTCGCTCTCCGTGGCGAACACGATGGCCTTTGAAGTCTTAAGCATCGCAGTGTTGAGCACGCGCGCGTCCGTGAAGTCGCCGTTCACCGTGTGGTAGCCCAGCTCCTCCAGCAGCTCCGCTATCTCAGGATTTTTTTCTATGACAACGAACTGGACGCCCTTTCTCTTCAGCTCCTTGCACAGCCGCTCCGCAAGCATCGAATAGCCGCACACTATCACATGGCCCTTCATCCTGCTCGCCGCTGCGGCGTTTATCCTCGAGGAGATGTCTATGTTCATTATTGATCTGGTGAACGCGGCTATTACGAAACCGATTATCACCGCCTTGATGAGCCCGTCAAGCATCGACATCGCAAGTACAACGTAGAAGCCGCCACTGAATGGAGTTATCTCAGATGCTATTATGCTACCGCTGGTCGAGAGGTTGGTGCTGAAAAGCGCTGCGAAGGTGTAGTAGCTCGAAGCGGAGAAGTTGTGGGTCACGCCGTATATGACTTCTATCGAGAGTATCGTGAAGAGAGCTGCCGCGATGAGCAACAGGACGATCACCCTGTCGGTTATGGTGGGGGGTGGAACGCCGACACGCGAACTCAGGCTATTCTGGCTTGAGGAGCTCATTGACTATCTCCTTGCTTGCCGCCCTCTGCGGCATCACTATGTAATCCGCACCCGCCTCTATGAGCTTCTCCCTGACGAAATCGTCGTTCGCTCTGGCGGCTATGAATATGCTCTTGTTAAGGTCCCTGGCGGTCAGCACGGTGAACAGGTTCTTCGCGTCGTCGTCAAGCGCGATCGCTATCGCCTTCGCGGTCATTATATTGGCGGACTTCAGCACCTGCGACCTGGTGGCATCGCCCTCCATCACATTGTAGCCGAGCTGTCTGGCCTTCTCGACCTTTTTCGTGTCTATCTCGATGAGTATGAAGGAAACGTTGTGGCCCGACAGGACGTCAGCCACCTTCTCGCCGAGCGTGCCGTAGCCGCAGACGATCACATGATCGGTTAGAGCCTTTGGCATTGAATCGGTATCTTCACACTATTAAAGTTTAAATAATCATCTAGCAGAGTCCTGTTGACCGAAAGAGGGGGTGCCCGACGGTGGGTATGAAGGCCTGCATCGTGGGCATACTAAGTCTGATGATTCTAAACCATCTTAGAATCGTCTGAATGGCTCGTCAAGATTTGCGAGGCATAACTTACCCATGGAAGTGTGTAGCGTATCCAATCTTCGGGCACGTCGTTACTATGCACGATAAGTGGCAGACGATTAGAGGATTATGGACCGCCGCCGCACGATGCACAGATCAGTATATAGTCCTTTAACTTGTCCGCTTCGCTTTGGACCGAAGTCCCGCTGTTTTGATCCGAAGACGAACTTGCCGGATTTCCCGTGAGTGCGCCCGAAGCGGTCTGCTTTGTTGGCACAACAGCAGATTGTTTGCTGCTGACAAGCGGGGTGCCGCCGTTTGACCCGGATCTGGAAGGGATGGTTGCTATGGCCGAGAAGATTATCGCTCCGATCACCAGAAGAACGGCCGCGAAGATTATCATCATCATTTTTGTATCTGGTCTTGATTTTCTGTTTGCCATGTGTGCCACCTATCCAATCAATCTTTCAAGGGCAAGTTTAAATATTTATGTTTCGAAGGGCCAAGTCAACTTTCTGCCGCCTTGAGCAGGGTGCTTCCGCAGGGGCAGAGGCGATTGGAAGGAACCAGGGATCGGCAAGCGAATTTATGCTGCAAGTGGGTGCAGGAAAAGTTACTTCGCCAGGTATTAATTCTGGGATATGATACTTGATATTGGGAGCACTATAAGCCTGCCGTCATCGCCCCCGAAGACCACTTTATCCCCTATCTGGGCGATCCCTGCGCTCCCGCACCAGCCCATCGGCGTTCCCAGATTGATCGTCTTGTAGAGCGTGCCGTTCATGTCCAGTATGAACACCGTACCCGTCTGGTTTTCCGCAAAGACGTGTCCGTCGATGACCTCCGGATTCTGCAGGGAAGGGCCGGTATGGAATTTCCATAGCCGCTGCCCCGTAGACATGTTCAATGCGTACAGCCAACCCAGCTCCGTGGTGACCGAGAACGCGATGTTGTTGTAGGCAGTAAATACCGGTAGCATGCTTCGCGGGGTGTTTGGGCCTCGGCCTTCATTGAATTCCCATTTTATGCTTCCATTATTTCGATCCATGCCCACCAATGTCAAGTTTGTAATCATGTTTTGGATGGGCAGGGAGTAATTAGTAAAGGCATACCCGTCAATCAGGGTGTTGTTCCATATTGCAAGTGTTGTATCCTGCGTTGCCCTATCTGCGCCGTTGGGGAAGGTCGTGTTCCACACCGCCGTATGGGTGTCTAAATTTATTGCATATATTATACCATGATTGAGGATGTATGGGGGGTTGGGGCGAACAAGGGTGTTGCTGTTTTGGTGCATTTCCCCAAAATAGATTGTGTTGCCTATCAGAACGGGGGAGGACATTGCAGAAAATCCGCCCAAGCCCATCTGCCATTTCAGATTGCCGGTTAATGGGTCAAATGCTTGTAGGGCATGGGTGGTGAAATTCGCAGTGGATTTGTTCCAGAGATTGAAGCCGTTCCAGAGGGTGGACATTTTTATTATGGAGCCGTTGTAATAGACGAATGTGGGCATGTTTTGGCTTGTAGTTTTTATTTCCCACACTATCCGCCCATCGGTTATGTTTATTGCAAACATGCCATTTTGTTCCGAGCCGACCGACGTATAATCGTCTCCCGTGCCCACGTAGGCGATACCGTTTACCGCCAAGGGTTGTGTCATGACCGGGTTGGTGAAATTGTCCTGCCAGATGAGCTTTCCGGTGGTTGCGTTTACTGCGGCAAGCCCGCCCCACATCATGCTCATGTTTGGCGGGTAGTATGAAGGCGGGGTGTAATTGTAGGCGGGCGGTTCCATGGGCACAAGCAGTGTGTTTTTGTATAGGGTGATTGGTCCATCTATGCCTCCGCTTAGCACGGTGTTGAATGCGCCTATCGTGCCGTTGATGTAATACTGATGGCATGGATTACCTTCAAACTGGTACTGGCCTGTGGAATTAAGAAGCGCGTACTGCTGTTCCGAAACGGCGATGCCGCAATAATAAAGAGTTGCGTTTGTTCTGGGATGCGCGAAGGCATTCAGCGTTCCCTGCACGTTTGCAACATTGAAAGCGAACACAAGAGCGGCGAGAAGCACTACGACCGCCGCTATGATGATCGGCGTGGTGGCAGACGAAGCCATGGAGGTCTTGCTGGCTTTTTTCTTGTTGCCCTGTTTCATGAGATCAGTTGATATTGTTGCTTGTTGCCCGTCTTTTGATTCCGTCCATTCCGATGGATTTCAGGCGTCTGGTTGATTCTGATAAACGTAATCTAGCTCCAGCCAGATTCGAACTGGCGTTTACGGCTCCAGAGGCCGCCGTCCTTTTTTGGTTGCGTTTGTTTGCAATGACCACTAGACGATGGAGCTAAATACACTATATTGTCACGCATCTGTTTTATAAAGCATTTGCAAATTAGTGGTATGGCGTTCAGGCAGAACGTAACGGGGATGGAGGAGCTCAAGAACATAGTCATAGCCGACGTTGTTCTCATCGTCGCCTTCTCGCTCAGCTTTTCAGGGGGCATAGCCGGCATCGCCTCGTCGGGCATCGGCACCTTCGTTGGATTCCTGCCCATTGCCGCGCTTGCAGTGACGCTAAGCTTCGTGCTGCATGAGCTGATGCACAAGTTCGTCGCGCAGCATTATGGCGCGATAGCTGGCTTCCAGACCTCGATGAACGGGCTTGCCATTACCCTGTTCACCGGCGCGCTCGGCTTCCTGATCGGCATACCCGGCGCAACGGTCATATACGCGAGCAATTTCACGAAAAGGGAGAACGGCATCGTGTCGCTCGCAGGCCCGATGACGAACTTCGTTGTTTTTGCGGTGTTCGCGGCGATGCTCTACCTGTTCAACCCCGCCTCAAGCAGCTATCTCTACGCCACGCTGACGTTCACGATATTCGTGAGCCTGCTGCTCGCCTTCTTCAACATGCTGCCGATATACCCTCTCGACGGCAGCAAGATACTCGCGTGGAACAAGCCGGTGTACTTCGCAGTCATGGGCGCCATCTTCGTGCTGATGCTGATCTTCAACGTGGTGTCCCTGTGGAGCATAGCGTTCATGCTGCTGATCGCGCTGGTGTTTTCCATGTTCTACAGGATAGCCCTGTAGAATTTTGACGTTGGGTGCCGACGAGCCATAGATAGTATTTAAACATTTGTTGCTCATTAGTAATCGTGTTGTCATATGCCTGGGGCGACTGGACAAGATGCGGGTGAGGCGAGAACCTCGATAGACGCTCTTGTGGAGTTGCTTAGGACCAAGGGCAAGAGCGAGCTCAACACCATAGCGGTCCAGCTGGGCGCTGATCCTAAGATAGTCGAGAGGTGGGCCAAGGTCCTCGAGAGCGGAGGGATGGCCAGGATAAGCTACGAGGTAGGCAGGATGTACCTCGAGCCGATAGTGATTGGGAAGGAGGAAGTGCAGAGCGTCAAGGTCAAGCTAGGGGCGAGAGAGAGCATACTTGAGCAGAGCACGAACGTCCAGCGCGCTGAACTGGACAAGTTCGCCGAGAGGATAACCGGACTGAGCATGTCGGTAGCGAACATAGAGAGCGTCTACAGGCAGCGAATGCCGGAGGTACAATTGATGCTCGCGGAGATAAACAAGGCCTACGCGATGGTCGAATCGGAGCAGAAAGGGGTCAACACTATAAAGCAGAGCGTCGAGACCGCCTATGGCGACGTTAACAGGCGCATAAACGATCTGTCATCCAAGATAGACATGCTCACGGCCGCAGGGGGCGAGAAGGGAGTCTCGGCCAACATAGACAAGGTCAACGAGCTGCTCAAGAAGTCGAGCGCGGCGATATCGGAGATAGAGGAGCTCAGGAAGACGAAGGACAGGTTTTTCGAGTCGATGAAGAAGAGCATGGACGCGCAGGCAAGGGAGTTCAACAGGCAGCTTGATGCGACGAGCACCGAGATAGAGTCGAGGCTGAAATTGGGGACTCAGCAGATAGCGGCCATAGCCGGCAGCGTCAGCAACCAGGCGAGCACGACAAAGGACCTGGCAACTCAGATAAGGGAATTCAAGAGGCACAGCGAGAGCGCGAAGCGAACGCTGAACAGCGCCAGGATAGCCTTTTCCGACAGGTACCAGAAGCTCAACGAGAGCATTTACAAGAACAGCAAGATAGTGGATTCGAATTCAGCGACGATACTCGAGAAGATAGGCACCCTCAAGAACGCTTTCGGCGAGGTCTCGAAGCTTGATGACACAGTGCGCGGATTGAGGAGGGACGTGGAGGACATAAACAAGCAGGTCGCCGAGACCAAGACGGAGCTCACCGACATCTCAGAAGCCTTGAAGGCACTTAACAACGCGAACCTCTCCGTAGAGCAGCGGGCCGAGGTGGTCGACCAGCTCAGCGACAAGGACAGGAGCACAAGAGCCAAAGTCACAAGGATAGGAAAGAAGATAGAGGATACCAACAAAAAGCTAAGCAGCGAAGAGGTGTGATGATGATTGAGGACAAGGTGCTTGAATCTTACGATCTTGATGCGCACGGCATGCGCGTCCACATAGACATAGTGCAAACCCCGGACTTCGTACCGCTCTACAACCTCACGTTCAGGGGCATCGGCTCCGCAACGAAGCTCATGATCATGTCGCTCAGGGAGGAGCTTCTTTCCATGGTCCCGATAGACCCGTCGAGGATACAGGACAAGCTCTACATCGAGGACCTGAACGAAAAGTACGTATCGGCGAGCGAGATACTCATAGACAAGTACATGTCGGTGCCGGACCAGGAGGTGAAGAGGCTTCTGATAGCGTACGTGCTCAACATGATGCTCGGGCTCGGCGACCTCGAGGCGCCGCTGGCCGATGACAACCTTGAGGAGATAGCGGTAAACGGGTCGAGGGACTTCATATGGGTCTTCCACAAGAAGTACCAGTGGTGCAAGACCAGCATAAAGCCGACGACCGACGAGTTGGTCTACGACCAGGCGGCGCAGATAGGCAGGATAACCGGAAGGGAGATAACGGGGCTCGCGCCGCTCATGGACGCCGTGCTCACCGACGGATCCAGGGTCAACGCGACGCTGATGCCGATATCGCAGAACGGTAACACGATCACGATAAGAAAGTTCTCGAAGAACCCGTGGACCATGACAGCGCTGATAAAGAACCACACGCTGAATTCCGAGCTCGGCGCGCTAATCTGGTTGTGCATACAGAACGAGATAAGCCTCATGTACTCCGGAGGCACTGCAAGCGGAAAGACAAGTTTCCTCAACGCGTCAAGCATCTTCTTCCCGCCGAACAGGAGGGTGATATCTATCGAGGAAACTAGGGAGCTGACGCTGCCTAACTTCCTGCAGTGGATACCGATGCTGGCGAGGCAGCCCAACCCAGAGGGAAAAGGAGAGGTCACGCTCTACCAGTTGATGATAAACGCGCTCAGGCAACGTCCGGATATAGTGCTTGTCGGAGAGATAAGAACGCAGAAGGACGCCGAGACGCTGTTCGAGGCCATACACACAGGTCATGCGGTGTACGGCACCGTCCACGCGGATAACGCCAGGGACACGGTCATAAGGATGATAAACCCGCCGCTCAACGTCCCAAAGGTTAACATGAACGCATTGGGCGGCATAGTCACGCTCTTCAGGCACAGGACGAGGGATATACGAAGGCTTCTCGAGTTCGGCGAAGTCCTCGACAGCGGAGACGTCAACGTGCTGGACAGGTGGAACTTCAAGACCGATAATTTCGACAGCGTCAGCAACATGACCAGGCTCGCCGAGACGCTGGAGCTCTACGGTGGATTGGCCAGGAAGGAGATCGACGACGAGGTGCAGGAGAAAACAAAGATACTCGACTGGATGGTCAAGAACAGTATAACCGACGTCGACGGCGCTGGTTTCGTGATCGCGAACTACTACAGGGACAAGAACAAGGTCATCGAAGCCGCGGCGAGCGACGCGAAGTTCTCGAAGGAGATGTTTCAATAGTGGTTGATTGCCGGACGCAAGCTACGAGGACATGCTGGCCCTGATAGAAGGGCTTGAGGCGGGCGCCAAGAAGGAGGAGCTCTGCCTCGTGGACATATCCGGAGTCTCTGAGACGGAGCAGGAGGCCCCCGCACCAGGCTATGGCAGGATGCTTGCGATAGTTGACGGGATCGAGGCAAGGCCGCAGAAGGTCATGACGGCAAGGCAGCAGGCGGCGAAGCAGGAGGAGCGCAGGGCGGTTGAGGTTGCCGCGTCGGGACAGCCATCGAAGCGCGGAAACATAAAGAAGGAGATGCAGGGCATAGTCGGCGGCATGCAGGAGATGACGCCGAAGTTCACCGAGCTGAAGATGAAAACGGCAGACATCGAAGACCTTGTGCTCCCTAACCTCCCGATATCGGACCAAATACAGGAATTGGAGCAGATCGTTGCAGCGCTCAGGGAGAAGAGCTTCGACAGGGAGCAGATCAAGGTTGCCAGGCAGGAGCTGGAGGGCCTGAAGCGTTACGTGGAGGAGCTGGACGCGGAGATGGCCAAGGAGAAGAAGACCCTGAACGAGCTGGACAGGTCGCTCTGGAACATGAGGGAGCACAGGCTCAGGGAGGCACTGGCGTTGATCAAGAGATGACACTCATGATTTTCAACAAGAAGAAGAGGACCATTGACGTCGGCGGCAAGACCATAGAGCTCGAGCCGCCGCGCAAGGGCATAGCCGCCTCCCTGTTCGGGAAGAAGCCCGCTGCGAGGTTCGCCGGCACGCCACCCGCGGCCGCACCCAAGCCGGCAACTGCGCCGCAGCCTCAGCAGGTCACCGCCACGTTCGCGGCAAGGATGCAGAGCCGCGCAGCCGCGCCGAAGAAGCAGGCCGGACCCGCCGCGGGCGCACCGAAGAACACGAACAGGGTGACGATGTACATATCGAGCATCGGCGCCAAGCACAAGGGGTTGGAGACCGCGCTCAGGGAGCAGGGCATAAAGGAGAGCCTGTACGAGTTCGTGAAGCGCATGCTCATCGCCTCGGTCGCCCTGTCGGTGGTCATCGCCGTTGCCATGCTGATCCTGTTCATAAAGCTCGGCATGTCGGTCTTCGCGGCCGTGCTGTTTTCGGCCGTCCTTGGGATATCGATCTTCTACACCGCGCTTGGAACGTTCCTCAACTACCCCACCCAGAAGGGCAAGGTGACATCGAAGAACATCGAGAGGGACATCCTCTTCGCCGCAAGGGATATGATAATATCGCTCAGGTCCGGAATGCCGCTGTTCAATGCCATAACCTCGATAAGCGTAGGCTACGGAGACGCAAGCAAGGAGTTCGCACGGATAGTCGAGCGCGTTCAGCTGGGCACGCCTCTCGAGGATGCGATAGACCAGACGGTCAGCGAGACCAAGAGCAAGTCGTTCAGGAGGATGATGCTGCAGGCATCGGTGAGCATAAGGGCAGGCGCCGATGTGGTTGGAGCACTCCAGAGCGTCATAGACCAGCTGGCGGAGGAGCGCGTGATAGAACTGCGCAGGTACGGCCAGAGCCTGAACGCCATAGCAATGTTCTACATGCTCTTCGGGATAATACTCCCAAGCATGGGAGTCGCGGTAGTCACGATACTCACAACATTCGTCGCGATATTCACGATGAACGATTCCGTGCTTGAGTTCGTCATAGTGGGGTTAATATTCCTGCAGATCATATTCCTGCAGATGATAAGGAATTCAAGGCCTGTCTTTACATTGTGATGCTATGATAACCTTCGAACGGCTCGTCTCAAGAGGCCTTGTGAGGAGGATATCCAACGAGATTGACCTTGCAGGCATAAAGACGACGGTCGAGAATCTGCTGAGGGTCGCGATACTCGGAGCCCTGGCGATACTCATCATCGTGCCTTTCACGCTCTTCATATTCAAGGTGAACACGCTGCTGGATGCAGCCGCGGGCCTGCTTGCGGCAGCGCTCTACATAGGAGTGATCTACCTGCTACTGGAGTACCAGATAGAGGGCAGGAAAACGAAGCTGGAGGAGATGCTGCCGGATTATCTGCAGATAACCTCTGCGAACCTCAGGAGCGGAGTCGCCCTTGACCGGGCCATGCTCATGGCCGCAAAGCCGGAGTTCGGCTACCTCAGCGATGATGTGAAGGAGATGAACCGGCGGGTCTTCGGAGGGGAGAGCTTCGAGACCGCCATAAGGACCTTCGCAGCCAGGTACAGGTCGTACCAGCTGAACCATGCAGTCAAGATGATTCTCGAGGCCCTGAGGTACGGAGGAGCCGTTGCTGACCTTCTGATGCAGATATCGAAGGACATGCGCCAGCAGCAATTGATGCAGAAGGAGATAGCCGGTCAGATGCTGATGTACAGCATATTCATACTCTTCGCTGCCCTTATAGCCGCGCCGGTGCTGTACGGCCTCACGAGCCAGATGATAGTCGTCACCGACACAGTATGGAAGGGGATACTTGCGCAGAACCCCGGCGGCCTTCCCACCGCGGGCATATCGTTCCTGAAGCCCAGCCCGCCGACAATAACGGTAGAAGCCTATCATGACTTCTCGATAGCGGCCATCGTGATAATATGCGCCTTCGCCAGCCTGATAGTCTCAGCGATAAACTCCGGATCGGCTATGAAGGGCATCAGGCTCCTGCCGGTCTTCGTGCTCATAGGCATAGCCATCTTCCTGGTGATGGTCTCGGTGGTTGGCAACCTGTTCGGCCACATAGGCGGAGCTTAGAGATTAGACGGTCTGATTAAGGAACATGCGCATCAAGGGGGCATAATAGAGTTTGCAAGACCCAATGACGCGGCTTCGGTCGACGCGGAAGAATAGGTACCAGTGAGCGAGAGGTTTGCAAGGTACAAATGCTCTAGATTCGTGCTGTAACATTGTGCAAGCGTACCGCAGTTCAGCACGCCTTCGGTTAGATTGAGCGCGTTTGAATTCAATGCATTGTTGTTGTACAGCGATCCGCCCCAAATCGGATCCGCCTGGTAGTCGTTCAGCCTGTTGAACGGCACGCTTGCAGCTATGCCGTTGTTGTTCTGCCCGGAATAATCGTTGAAGTCTCCGTTGAGCGGCCACCAGCCTATGAGACCAGCATTACTTATTGGAATGGGATCTATACCTTCTTGATAAAGTTGTGACATCTGAGAGGGTGTTAGAGCAGTGTTGTATATCTGGACGTCAGAGATGAAACCATTGAAATAAGCGTAGTTGCTGCCCTTTCCTATCCAGAGATCACTTCCCGTATTCAAATTACCTGAGAAACCCGTACAGGTTTGAACATTGACTCCGTCTAGGTATATGCGTACTATTCCAGTAGATGAATCGTAACTAAAACCAACATGATGCCAGGTATTCAAGGTTAGTAACGCTGGTGGTGTGTATCCACAGGCTGGAGATTCGCCATTTAAAGAAACTCTAAACATGTATTCGGCAAGAATATTCCAAAATCGGAAGCTCCATGCTGTGCCAGATGGACCTTCTGTGACCAGATTCTGTTGTACGCCTCCAGCACTATTCATCCATAATGTAACTGTAATTGCAGTAGTTGGAGAAACGGAAGAGCCAGTATCAATATAGCTGCTTGCCCCGTTGAAGCTTGCAATCTGCCGATTAAGCAAATTGAAGGAGAACATGCCGTTGGTAGATCTCTTTGTCAGGCTGTCCTGAGCCCAGTCAAGATATGATGGAACGTAAGGTGAGGCGAAAGAGTATCCATTCTGTATTGCGCTTTGCAGGTTTGAGATGTTTAAAAGGCCCACGCTCCTGTCACTCAAAAGTAATGATGTACCCGCCTTTATCACGTTCACGACGTTGGACGAGCTTGAATAGACGAGATAGGGCCCCGTAGGCAACGGCGAAGGAGGTGTGTATGTTACTAGCCCACCCATGCCACACATGTCACTTGTTATGCTCGCCGCA
The DNA here is from genome assembly GCA_963741095.1 of uncultured Microcaldota archaeon. Taxonomy (GTDB): domain Archaea; phylum Micrarchaeota; class Micrarchaeia; order Micrarchaeales; family Micrarchaeaceae; genus CAIOIN01. The sequence goes on along the minus strand of CAVUGN010000009.1, from coordinate 45,629 downwards.
CTGGGCGTAACAAGTATGAAGTTGGCGTTCTTGTATTGCGCGAGTATCGATGCACATGAGGGCGTGCCGCTAGCATAATATGCAGTGCCGTATGAAAACATGTTTGTGTAGGTTATGCTTGTTGGTGCGCCGTTGTTGTTGTTTCCACTGTAATCGTTTGCATTGCCGTTGAGCGGCCACCAGCCTATGTTGTTCGCCGGAAGGATTGGCGAACCGCCCATGCCCTCGTTGTACAGGTTTGCGACCTGGGTCGGTGAAAGCGCGGTGTTGTAAATCTGGGCGTCAGCCATGCTGCCCGAGAACCAATTAGAGTCGCACTGGGGTTCTCCCAACGTGACACTGCCTCCGCCGTTGGTTATTGTACCAGTGACGGTAACGCCGTTGCCTAATTGCCCATTCAGGTAGATATTGAGCGTGCTCGCAACGCCGTTGAAAACCCCGGTCACCATGTACCAGTTGTTCGGGTTTATTGTCGTGGTTGTGGTAGCATAACAGTACCAAGCGCCGCCAGTGTTCACGCACATGTCCCCTTCCTGGTTGCCATTTGCATCAGCAGCGAGGAAGAATTCGTTGGCGCAATCCGTTAAGAATTCTGTTCTGCCGCCAAACGCTACGGAAGGTTTCACCCATACGCTAACGGTTAGTTGGGAAAGACCTACAACCGCACTGGCCATGTTTGGCAATGTCATGTATGAACTTCCGCCGTTGAAGTTTGCTCCTGTATTACTGGACATGGCAAGAACATTGCCTACGAGCACCGCCTTAGGGAGGTTTGGCTGCGGCTTTATTGTGAACGGGTCGCCTGCTTCGAGACCGTAGAGGCTCTGTGTTCCATTGAGCGAGACGCTAGTGGTTGATTCTAACGGGAATGTGAAGAGACCGCGTGTGGAGTTGACCACAGCAAGCGCAGTATAATTAGCACTTATCGTGAATGGCGAGTTCTGGAAAACATTCAGAGTAGCGTTTGTTATGACCACATTGAAGCCGTCGTTGGATATTTGATTTGTCATCCGATTCATGAAGCCGCTGAATGTCGAATTAAGCATACCAAAGCTCGTGTAAGAAAGCACGCTATTGTACATTAAGTTTGTCGGGACGCCGTTGTTGCCGTTACCAGAGTAGTCTAGCGTATCGCTGTTGAGAGGCCACCAGCCGACATTGTTTGCAGACATAATTGGTGCACCGTTGATGCCCTCTGCATATAGTTGCGCTACTTGATTCACCGTGAGCGCGACGTTGTAGACTTGAACGTTGGAGATAAGACCATTGTACCAGTTTCCTGATGCTGATGGTCCACCAATTTGTAGGTCTCCTGGACCAGGGTCTAAATTAGTCACTGGTATAGGTCCATAATTCAGTTTTCCGTCCAAATAGCCGTAAGTATTCCCATAATTTTGGTAAGTTACTACTAACTGATGCCAGGTGTTTAAGCTGTAGGTGGAACCCTGGTACTCTTGCCAGCTAATATCATTACCAAATAAAGCATCTATCTCAGCACACCCAACTTGGATACCATATCCCTTATAGGTGACCCATGTCTTCTGGAGAGCGCGCCATTGCCAACATTGAGAACTCACACCGTTAGCTTGTGAAAATTGCTTTACCCATAAAACCATCGTTATCGCAGTTGTAGGGTTAAGACTTACTGCATTCCCAACATCGATATAGGTGTTCTGCCCGTTGAAGTATCCAGAGCTTGTTCCATTGGCTATGGTTCCATTGTACATGAGCGACTGCAATGCGTAAGCGGTGTTGTTGATGAAATGGTCTTTCCTTAAAGTAGGCGTGCCTTCGTATTGTAGAAGTGCACTCAGCGCATTTTGGAGACTTTGGTGTAAGAATACTGGAACTGCAGAATTCAGGGTCGTAATCGCGGATGCACCGCCAGTAACCGCAGACGCGCTCGATACGATTGTGTTGTAGTTTATGTTCAATGACACATAGGTAACGAGCTCTGCGAGCATGAGCACGAAAAGGACCACAGTGGCGAGCGTGAGCATTATTCCCTTGCGGCTTTTGGGTATTATCTCCATGACACCACGCTCACGTTGTAGAGTTTGTTGACGCCGTTTGACGTGATGCTGAGCGGCGTTGTAGCCTTGCTTATCTGGAACGCATTTTTGAGGGATGCGGGAAGCGCATTCGAACTCTGGAAGGTCACAGAAGTGGGTATGCCGACGTTGTTGTAACCGCTGTAGTCGTTTGTATCGCCTTCGAGTGGCCACCAGCCTATGAGGTTTTGCATGCTGACCGGCATTCCGTACTGCCCACTCTGGTAGAGCTGCGCTACCTGCGATGAGGAAAGAGCGATGTTGTAGATCTGGACGTTTGAAATACTACCGTCCCAGATATATCCGTAGCCGCTGGCGGCTCCGATGCTCATTATTGAATCGGGGGTTATGGAGTTTGTCGTTGCAAACGAACCAACCAAAGCGCCATTCAAATAGAATTTGAATGTGCTGCCGTCGTAGGTCAAAGTCGCGAAATAGATGGTGTTCATTGATATTGGACTTGGTGTTCCTATGCCAATACCGCAGGAAAGACACCCTGCTGTGCCCCAGAATCTTTCTGCGCCAACGATGCCGTTCGACCCACTGCCTGGCCCGCTGATAAACAGGTCATATCCGTCTCGTGGACTATTGATGGTGTCGCCGAATGGCATCGGATAACTACTCGTAAGTGAAGCCGTGTAGAACCAAACCGTAAATGATATCGGATTGTTGGATGTCTCCTGATTTATCTTCCCTATATTGATATGGCTGTTCGCGCCGTTGAAGCTTGCGGTCTTTAATGTTGGCGCATAGGTGCCATTGATGAAGAGGCCCACATTCGACGAGTTGTATATCTTGTTCAACATTAGATTGGAGTAGGCGCTCTCGTTGTTCAGGTACATGCGGGTAACGGTCTGCAACAGACTGTCGCTTGGCTGCGCTTCGGGTGTGCCGAAGACATACAGCGTATTGCCGTTTACCACATAGGCGTTGCCGTAAGCAAGAGCAACAGCAGAGTAGCCCGTGTAGGCTGATGCGTACGGGAGCGAAACGTTCCATATGTTCGTGCCGGCCTGGATGTTGTAGCCCTGATAGTTGGTGCCGCTCACCAGCGTGTACAATATTGGAGGGCTCACGGACGGCGTCGAGTTCTGGTTGTCGGTTATTGTCGGGTATGAGAATATTGTGCTGCCCGAAGGCGAGAAGCGGTAGATTGCATTGACGGTCTCGACATAGAAGTTGTTGGTTGATGATGCCAATCCGACGATCTGTGCGTTGGGAAGAACGTTTTGCTTTATCAGAGTCCCGTCAAGATTAAATGTGTAGAGTGAGCTCCCGCTGCCCACAGCTATCACGCTTCCGTTCACCACTGGCTGAGTGGTCTGCGCGATCTTGAGCGGGTAGCTCCAGACGTTTGTCAGAGTGCCCCCGGTGAGCACATACGCGTAGATGTAGTTCTGCACGCCGGGCTTGCCGGTAGTCACTATGAATTCGCCGTTGATGTAGACAGGTGGCTGCACTGTGCTAGCCGCCGGCACGGTGACAGAAGCAGCGGTGGTGCCATTCTGCGGGTACAAAAGATATATGCTGTTGGAAGTGCCTGCGACGAGGTAGCCGTCTTCTATCTGGAGAGGTGTGGACACGTCCGTGCTCAGCTCCGTGCTCCATAGCTGCAACAGCGAATTGGATATGCTTTCCGCAATTATGCAGCCGATTGGGCAGGTGTAGACTATCTCGTTCTTGTATATGAGTGGTGTAACCTGCACCGCCCCTACATTTATGAGCGGGTACGTGTTGAGCGGGGCGCCGGTCGTCGCGTTGAGCGCGTAAAGGTACGTGCCCGCGCCGAAGGCAACAACACCTTGATCAACCGCGACAGATGGAACGATCGGGTATGGTGCCGAGAACGTGTAGAGCAGCGAAGCCGTCTGTGGCCCGTAGCTGTTGTTCGACGAATGGTACTGGTCATGCCCAAACTGCGGCCAGGTATAGGTATTCCCTTGCCATGAATTCAACAGGTAGCTGGCGTACACGTTGCCCAGCGATGCGGAGTAAACAGTTGTCTGCATGAGGTTCTGAAGGATGCTGGACGCCTCGGCTGCAGGTGCAGTGTAGAGTAATGTGCTGCTGAAGTGCACGTACATCAGTATGGAGATGCTTGCAACTGCCACTATGAGCGCGAATATCGCGTCTAGGGTGAAGACGAATCCCTTGAAGTTGCTTTTCGTTTGTATCATATCCGCATCTCAGCTCGTCGCCAGTGTCGTGTTGGTCCAGGCCATTACTCTTACTGAAACTGGAATTCCATTGATGAACGCGCTCCTTCTTTCGACGTAAGTCGTGAGCGCACCATTGGTCTGCGGATTCCTGCCTATTGTTATGTTCAGCCCCGCGCCAACGGTCGGATTGCTGGTTATCGTGACGTAGTAATCAAATGCCATGCCAAGAGTTTGTTTTGAGGCTTGGTAGTTGTAATTGGACATTGACATAAAGGTGTAGAGCTTGCTAGTTGATATATTGCTGCCTAGTGGTGCGCTCGCAAGACCTATGCTCACGTTGCTCCATGTGGCAGTGTTTACAGTGTTTGTTATGCTCTGCCAGTTCGTTGGCACACCAGTAGACAGTATGCCGCTTGCAAGCGATTTGGTCTGAAGTTGAAGTATCGTATCACCGCCGCCGTATGCCAGTGCTAGCTGATTGTTGAGATTATACCACGTGAACGTGAGCACTGTCAACGCTATGCCGAATATTACAAGTGCAAATACCACATCGAAGCTCCAGAACTGGGCTTTAAAACTTTTCCCGAAAGTTTTATCAACGCTCATAGAATCAACCCAGCGAAACGTTCATTTTATTATACAGTGGCATACCTTGCTGATAGAGTTGCATTATCTGATTGGAATTAAGTGCGGTATTGTAGATTTGGACGTTTGAGATGAGACCGTTGAAGTAATCGCTTGGCCGCCAGACAGATTTACCGATTTGTAAATCGTATGCCGAATTAACCAAATCATAGTTGTAAGAAGTACTCCCTACAAATCGCCCATTCACATAAGTAGATTGTATTGGTTTATTAAAAGTACCAACTAAGAAGTACCATCGGCCCGTATTAAGATTACCAAAATAAACTTGTGATAATCCCCCTGATCCTTGTGCTGCGCCATTACATACATCAAAAGAAGGGGTGGTCGTCCCACCAATCATTTCAATACCATATCCTTGAACGGATGGAGCAGAATAATAATCTTTGGCAACTATTCGTGGATATGTACTAGGTGGAGTTACACTGTTTATATAAACCCACGCAGCTATTGTGAACGAATCCCCAAGATTCAAGTTCACTGCATTTCCAACATCGATGTAGCTGCTCACTCCGTTGAAGCTTGCAACTTTTATTGCACTGCTTGTTGTTGCTGGATTGGTGTAATTAACGTTACTGAATGTCACACTTGTTGGTACGCCGTTATTACCTTTACTAGAATAATCGTTAGCACTATAGGCAAGCGGCCACCAGCTTATAAGACCCGTATCACCTATCGGAGATCCTGAAATGCCTTCCTGATAGAGCCGCGTTATCTGCGAATATGTCAAGGAGGTGTTGTAGAGTTGGATGTTTGCCATCTGACCCGGAAGGTTCATGCCGCCACAACACGCATCCCAGCCAATATCGGTTGGAGTTGATGGAATCCCCAGACCGTTACTACCTACTGGTGTGATTAAAGGTTGGTTGGCATTAACATAAAGACTTGCGTATGTGCCATTAAATCTGCCCGCTAGAAAATACCAGGTATTGAGATTTAAAGTTGTTGAGGGTGATGAGTACCAATTCCAGTTAGTGCCCGCAGATTCTGCTACTGCAAAGTAGGGTGTTGGGTTGCCGTTTACTGTGCCTAAATAAAAAGTATCATAATTATTCCCAGATGCGCCATCGGCATCTATAAATCCATATCTGCTTGCGCTAATAGAGTTCACATAAATCCAGGTAGTTACGGTTAATGCGTGTGTTCCAACATTAGGGATGTTAGCAGTTATCGTACTACTTTGTCCATTGAAGTTTGCAACTGCAAGATTTGTCTGGTTCGTGAACGGAACCCATGCAGGATTGCTGAATGCGCCGTTGTTATAATAGCCGCTCAAATCGTATGCCGTACTGCCGTAACCTTCATCCAGAGGCCACCATCCCACAAGGTTGTTTGCTGTAGTGATGTTATCATCGAAAACGTTGACTGTCAGGTTTGCAATCTTTTTTACGCCGTTTGATGAAATGAAGATTGTGTTGCTGCCAGTCGCGTTTGTGTAAAGCGATAGCACCATGCCATTTGAGCTTAGAACGCCATTGCTTGCAACAATGCCCATAGGTGCCCCCACTACATTTGCGCCGGTTCCAGCCTTTACTTGGGCGTTTATTTGAGCTACACTTTGGTATGCTAAAACCCCGCTTGGCACGCCATTCTGATTGTTTCCGCTGTAATCGTTTGTGTTACCTTCCAACGGCCACCAGCCGACGACGTTTGCTGGCAGGATGGGAGCGCCACCGATGCCTTCGAGATACAGGTTTGATACCTGAGTCGCGGTGAGCGCAGAATTATAGACCTGAACGTTGGTCATCTGTGATTGAGAGGCGGACCAGGGTATATAAAGGTCAGTTATCGTCGATGTTATAATCGGCCCTGTGAAGGGGGATTGACCTACGAAAACTCCGTTCATGTACACTTTTAGCATATCTGCGTTGCTATCGACTGTTGCAACAAAATGGTACCATTTCCCTGCAACCCAGCCGCCTCCGTCGACATCGGTTGAGCAACAACCAGAACCAGTTGGTTGAAGTTCTGCTCGCCAGGCGTATTGTAATTGACCGCTATAGCCCTCCTTGTCCATGAAAAAGCGGTACACGTTGGTGCTGTTGCCAAAAGATATGAAGAACATGTCGCAATTCGTCAAGCAGGGATTCCCGGGGGTTATATAGACCCACATTGAAACAGTAAAAGTCTGCATCTGCAATAATGGTGTTATCGGAACGGATATGCTGCCTCCGCTGCCGAAGTTTGCTGTTTTTGTGTTTGCGATGTTGGTGAACGTAACACTTTTCGGAAGGCCAGTTGTTGATGGGGGCTGCATGTCGACGTATACTGCGCCGTTTGAGTTCGTGAGGGAGATGCTGCCCATCTGTATCGACAGCAGATAGACGGTTATCCCGTTGCCCGTCTGGGTCTGCGTGCCGTTTATCACCATGTTCCTCGCGTTGCTGAAGGCGTAGGCCCTTACGATCTGCGTGCCTACTTTCGTCTGCGCCTCCACCACTCCCGTTGTGGACATCGAGATGTTGAATTGCTGCACGCCTATGCTGCCCGCTATGGGTATCACGGCTGAATAGCCGCTGCCAGCGCCCAGTGCCTGATTTATGTAGTCTGCGATGTTCTGCGCCTGCAGCTGCAGCAGCGAATATTCCTGCTCCGACATGGTGGCTGCTCTTTGCGTTGAGATCAGGGTGAAAATCAGCACGAAAATGACAAGGATGAATGAGTAGACTATAACGAATTCAAGGGCTATCTGCGCTCTGGGACGGGCGTTTCCCTTTTGTTCGGGCATGAACTCCTATTACATTCATAATAAACCTATAAATAAGTTGATTAGCGCGAAAATGGAAGATGAGTTAAATATCTTTTATGAGATATGTTTGTATGGAGGTGTCGTCGCTGAAAGGCAGGGTCCCGAACGAGCTGCTTGAGTCCCTGGTTGACCGAGGCATAACCAAGCTAACGCCTCCGCAGGTTCAGGCCGTTGAGAGCGGGCTGCTTTCCTTCAAGAACATGGTTGTTGCCTCCCCGACCGCAAGCGGAAAGACGCTGGTGGCGGAGATGGCCTGCATCAATTCCATACTCTCCAAACGCAAGAAGGCGGTTTACATTGCCCCTATGCGAGCGCTTGCCACCGAGAAGTTCAGCGAGTTCCAGGCATCGTATCCGTACATAAAGTCGGCAATATCGATAGGCGACCTTGATTCTAACGACCAGTGGCTCGCGGATTACAGCATGCTCTTCTTCTCTACCGAGAAGTTCGACAGCCTGTTGAGGCATGGGATAAACTGGCTTGATAGCGTGGGCTGCATTGTCTTCGACGAGGTGCACATGATCGGCGATTCTTCGAGAGGACCTACCCTGGAGGTGCTGATGACGAAGCTGGCCACGACCTGCGACGCGCAGATCATAGCGCTGAGCGCCACAATAGCCAACTGCGACGAGATCGCGAAATGGCTGAGCGCAGAACTGGTGCAAAGCGAGTACCGGCCGGTGAAACTGGTGAAGGGGATAATCCACAACGGCAAGGCCTACTACCATGACGATACGGAGATCGTGAAAGAAGAGGACCTTATGGGCACGGCGGAGATCCCAGAGGCAAGGATAACGCAAGATACGCTGCTGCAGAAGAAGCAGATACTGCTTTTCTATTCTGCCAGAAGGAATGCGGAGGCCGGCGCAGTAAGGTTGTCCCACACCGTTGACGCAATGCTCAAGAAGGAGGAACGTGCAGCGCTTGAGAAGGTCAGCGAGGATGTTCTTAATGTCCTGGAGCGGCCGACCGAACAGTGCAAGAAAGTTGCATCGCTGGTGGAGAAGGGCGTTTCGTTCCACCATGCGGGATTGATGAACAAGCAACGCCACTTGATAGAAGAGGCGTTCAAGGCGAACCTGATCAAAGCGATATGTTCGACCACTACCCTCGGGTTTGGCGTCAACCTTCCCGCTCATACGGTTGTCGTGCGAGACACCAGCAGGTATGACAATGGCTCCAGCGAGAGATTGGGCGTCAACGAAGTCACACAGCTCTTTGGAAGGGCTGGAAGGCCGAAATATGATACTGAAGGGAGAGCGCTGCTCATCGCCTCATCGAAGGAGCGCATAGAGGAGCTGTACAACAGCTACATAATCGCGAAACTCGAGCCTGTCGAGTCCTCTCTTGGCATTGCACCTATAATGAGAACACACATCCTCGCGTTCGTGGCGCAGAACTTCCTGAACAGCAAGAAGGCGATGCAGCGTTTTCTGGCAAAGAGCTTCTACAGCTTCCAGTACAAGAGCCAGAGCCACATAAACAGCATGATCGATGACATAGTCGAGGACCTTTTGGAATGGCAGTTCATCGAGGACCTCGGCGGAGGCACCTACAGGGCAACGAAGATGGGCGAGCGGGTAAGCCAGCTCTATCTTGATCCGCTTTCGGCCAGATGGATGATAGACTCGCTGGGGCAGGAGCTTGATACCCTTGGGGTTCTTTACATGATATCCAACACGCTTGAGATGCGGCCCTATGTCAAGGCCACGCAGGAAGCAGAGCTGGAATACGTTACTTACGTGCATTTCAGGAAGAGCAAGATTTCTGACGGCTACATGAACATGGATTACGGCTATTATGACCCGGTCAAGGCCTTCAGCACAGCCCTTATGCTCAAGGACTGGATGGACGAGGTCAAGGAGCCGGAGCTCGTGAAGAAGTATTCCACTACGCCTGGAGGGCTTTACAGCAAGATGACCAATGCGGACTGGCTGGTCTATTCCGCCACTGAGTTGGCGCACATAATGAAGGTGCCGGCAAGGAAACTCGTCGAAACGAGGGTGCGAATGAGATACGGCATAAAGGAGGAGCTTCTTGACCTGGTGAGATTGGAGCAGATAGGACGCGTCAGGGCGAGGATACTGTTCACGAACGGCGTGAAGACCGTGCAGGACATTCGGGAAAACAAGGACAAGGTAACGAAGCTGCTCGGCAAGGACATTGCTGCAAGGGTCTTCGAGCAACTGAACATGTAGTCTATTCCGCTAATGCACAAAAGATTTGCGTGTTCTTAAAGGTTTGTTGGGTATACTCTCTCACGGGTGAATTTTGTGTATATATCAGAGTCTACTGTCAAGAAAATATTAAGAGAGGCTGGAGCCAACCGGGTAAGGTCGGATGCCAGCATGGAGCTGCAGAAGTACGTGAACAGGATCGCCTTCAACACGGCACAGAAGGCCGTGCTCCTGTCGCATCACGCAAAAAGGAAGACGATAGACGTTTCGGACATAAAGCTTGCATGCAGTTGATTCTGCATATGGTGCAGAACCAAGTCTATATTCTTACCCTGTTTCATAAACCAGGCTGCAGCCATTGTTTATGCAGCTGCAGCTTGCATACGCGTTTATTATGAATTGTGGGCATGCCACCGGGCTGCGGCTGAGGAAGTTGTTGTAGTAGGTCGCGTACTGGTTGGAATCTGTTTTGCTTATGCATGCCTGCTGAGAGGCCAGATTGTTGAAACAGGAGGTGGTGTGCACGATAATGCAATCAGCACTCGTGTTGCAGTAGAATGTGCTGGTTGTGGCGTTTGGGTACACGGCGGAAACATTCGCAATCTCTTCTGAGGGCGCATAGGTCCGCGCCGATGCGTTGACCAATATTGTTGATGTGCTAGCGGTTGTTTTGACAACGCTGCCATTGTTCAAAAAGGTAAAGGATAGAACGATTGCCAGCACCACTATTAACGCCACTGCCCCAATCGCCTTTTTCTGCATGGTGAGCGCCTAAAGGAGTTACAAGGGTATGCCGAAGAACCTCAGCAGTATCAATGTTCCCACGGCCGGGAGGCCGAACAGTGCGGTCGGCACAAGTGTCGCCACCTCAAGTGGTATGCCGATGTTGAAGAAGTAGTCGAGCAAGAATATTGCAAGTATGCCGAGTATGCTGTTCGCTATCAGGCCGAAGATTATCCTGAGCAGCGATTTTCCGAGCTTGAATATTATGAAAAGGACCAGCGCGATCAGTATCACAAGGATTGCCTCACTCAGAAGCGTGTTTCCGACGGGCAGTGCCGGTAATGTCACCATGGAAATCTATCGGTAACAATTAATAAAAGGCTTGTCCCATATATTGCTGTGGTGGCAGGTGGGCAGCCTACCGAAAGGAGGAAGCTCCTCTCATACAGAGCACACGAGGGCTTAAGGCCTGATTCGGAACAGAAACGATACCAGAGCGGCGCATAAAGCGATGACAATACGAGCGCGCCGTGATGGATGAAACGCGCCGATGCGTGTGCGGTGAGTATGCAAGGCTTAAAGCCGCTTAGACTGATGCTGCCTAAAACAAAAAGAGGGCTACGGCCTGCCACTGCATAAGGGTTAAATAATTGATAACTCTGATAGACATCGGGACGGGGGGAATAGATGCAGAAGACGATATCAGGGGGTGGAAGAATGGCCGAAACAACCAACACAATCGCGGACGTGCAATACCTCAACATTGTGAGGAGGATAGTCGACGAGGGGGAGTGGAAGGACAATAGGACAGGGGTGAAGGCGAAGTCCATAGCGGGAGCGATATTCGAGCACGACATGAGCAAGGGCTTCCCTCTTTTGACCACGAAGAAGATGCCGTTCAAGAATGTTGCCTCTGAGCTTGAGTTCTTCATAAAAGGCATAACCGACAAGAAGTGGCTGCAGGACAGGAACAATCATATTTGGGACGAATGGGCGAATCAGGCGAAGGTCAAGTACGGCCACACCGAAGAGGAGAAGAAGAAGATGCTTGAGGAGCGTGATCTGGGTCCGGTGTACGGATGGCAGTGGAGGCACTTCGGCGCGAAGTACTTGAGTTATGACACGGATTATACAGGACAGGGCATCGACCAGCTGGCAAATGTCGTGAAGAAGCTCAAGACAGACCCGACGGACAGGCGCATGATAGTTTCGGCATGGAACCCGCCGCAGATACCGATGATGGGACTGCCGGCCTGCCACTACGCCTTCCAGGTAACGGTCATAGGGGACAAGCTCAATCTGTTATGGGACCAGCGTTCCGTTGACACGATGCTGGGTCTGCCGTTCAATATAGCAAGCTATGGAATCCTGCTTCACCTGCTGGCGAAGGAATCCGGATTGAAGGAGGGCAGGCTCGTTGGCTTCCTCGCCGACACGCACATCTACGAGAACCACATGGACGGCGCGAAGGAGCAGCTGAGCAGGAATCCTTCGCAGTATGCGTTGCCTAAGATAAGGACTGACAACTTCAAGAGCATATTCGACTGGCAGTACACCGACACCGTTCTTGATGGCTACCAGAGCTACCCGAAGATAGAGTTTGAGATAGCTGTTTGAAATGAAGATCCACATCATCGTCGCGATGACGAAAGACCTGGTGATAGGGAAGAACGGGGCCCTTCCGTGGCACATACACGACGACTCGAAGCTCTTCAAGGAGCTTACAACAGGCAACACAGTGATCATGGGCAAGAACACTTGGCTCTCGCTGTCCGACAAGTACAGGCCGCTTCCTCGCAGGACAAACATCATAGTGAGCGGCACCCTGCAGGAGCAAAAAGGCGCGATTGTCTGCAAGAGCGTTGAGGAGGCGTTGAAGGTGGCGAGGATATATGGGGATGACGTTTTCTGCATCGGAGGGGCGCAACTGTATGAGGCGATGCTGCCCTTGGCGGACGTGCTGCACATCTCGTGGGTGAAGATCTCCTATGATGGAGACACCTATTTCCCGAAGGTGGATCTCGATCTGTGGGAGGAAAAGGAGACGAAGGACTTCGACGGTTTCACTTACAGGGAATATGTGCACAAAGCGAGATGACCTATTCGAGGCCGGGATAGAGAGGGAATTTCCTGCACATCTCGAGCGTCTTGGCCCTTGCCGCTTTTATGACCTCGTTTGCGCTTATCTCCTTCCTGAAATTCTTTATCGTCGCCATGCGGACCGCCTTGTCATTTGACATGTCGTAGTCCTTAACCTCGTTTATGACGTCCGCCATGATGTTGCCGATCTCGTCCATCTCCTGCTCCTTCATGCCCCTCGTGGTTATCGCGGGCGTTCCCAGCCTCACGCCGCTGGGATAGAACGGGCTTGAAGGCTCCTTCGGTATCGTGTTTTTGTTCACCACTATGCCGGCTAGGTCGAGCGCTTCCTGGGCAAACACCCCTTTTCCATTGCCGAATGGCGTCAAGTCTATGAGGATGAGGTGGTTCTCCGTGCCGTTGGTCACGAGCTTAAGGCCTCTTTTCATGAGCGTTGCAGCAAGAGCCTGCGCGTTCTTTACTATCTGGCTGCCGTACTCCTTGAACTCCGGCTTCGACGCCTCGAGCAATGCCACAGCTATTCCAGCAGTGGTGTTATCGTGAGGTCCGCCCTGCAATCCGGGAAATATCGCCTTGTCCAGCTTGTCTCCGAGCTCGGGGTCCTTCTTGAGACCCTTTTCCGTCACCATCAGCATCGCGCCCCTCGGCCCCCTCAGGGTCTTGTGGGTGGTCGTGGTGATTATGTGGACGTAGGGTTCCGGGCTCTTGTGCGCTCCCGCAGCCACAAGGCCGGCTATGTGGGATATGTCCGCAACAAGATAGGCGCTGACTTCGTCGGCTATCTTCGAAAATTCCTCGAACGGAAGGGCTCTTGAGTATGCTGTCGCACCTATCCATATGAGCTTTGGCTTCTCCTTCCTTGCCAGAGTCCGCACTTCCTCGATGTCTATGTAGCCGTCGGCCTTGACGTGGTAGGGCACGCTGTTGAAGAACTGCCCTGTCATGCTCGTCTTCCAGCCGTGGGTGAGATGGCCGCCGTCCGTCAGGTTCAATCCCATTATGGTGTCCCCGCGGCCGCACAGCGCGGCATAGACCGCAAAATTGGCAGGCGATCCCGAATAGGGCTGGACGTTGGCGTAGGGCACCTTGAAAAGCACCTTCGCGCGTTCGATTGCAAGAGTCTCGATGATGTCTATGAACTGGTTGCCGCCGTAGTACCTCTTGCCGGGGTACCCCTCAGAATATTTGTTGGTCAGGACCGATCCCAGCGCGTGCAGCACGTTCATGCTCGTGAAATTCTCCGAGGGTATCATCTCCAGGCAGTCCCTCTGCCTGGATAGCTCGCCCTTCATTGCCTCGAATATCTCCGAATCGACCTGTTTGAGCGTGGATTTGGCTGGCATAGGATCGGATAGGTATGGCTGCGAAAACTTAAATGCGTTGTTTGGATGGCTTTTCGCGAATCCGCTGCGCCTGTTCCGTGGATTTCGCGTTTCTCGAGTTCAAACCGACGTGTTTTGCATCGGTTTTCCCTGGAATTCGGGGGAAAGGTTTATATATCTATTCCTTCACAAAAATATTAACTAATTTTGAAAAGATTTATAAACCTTTTGCATTCAATCGAGTTTTTCCACTCGGTAAAATGTGACTCAAATGAAGACGAAGAAGCCAACACCAAAAAAAGCAGAAGAGAGGGACAGCGGACAATCAACGAAGATCAGAAAGATCGTTGTGACTGATAACAGGCTCAGCATCGCGGATGCGCCGGCAAGGAGGAAGGGCAGGGACACGATGGTCGGACAGACCGAGCAGGCGCAGCAGATGCATGTCACCCATGACGTGCAGCCGGCAGCACCCGTCGACAGATCAAGAGTGGAGGAGCAGATAAAGAAGTGCCCGAGCTGCGGAAGCACCGATTTGATATTCGATAACGAGCGTGGAGAGATGATATGCAACAACTGTGGGCTCGTGATTGAGGAGAACGTCACGGACACGGGTCCGGAATGGCGTGCGTTCGATGCGGACCAGAGGAACGCGCGTGCAAGAACCGGAGCGCCGATAAAGTACACAAAGCCGAACAGGGGCCTTGTCACCGAGATAGACCTTTACAACAAGGATATTCGTGGTGTAAGGATACCCTCGAAGAGGCAGGCGCAATTGTACAGGATGAGGAAGTGGCACAAGAGAGCCAGCATAGCCAGCTCCTCTGAGAGGAACTACCTGATCGCGCTTCCAGAGCTGAACAGGGTATCGAGTTATCTTGGACTGCCGGACAACATACGTGAGAGCGCCGCGCTTCTCTACAGGAAGTGCGTGCAGAACAACCTCATAAGGGGCAGGCCGATAGAAACCGTCGTGCAGGCCGTCATATATGCATCGTGCAGGCAGGCGGGGATGCCGAGAACGCTTGACGAGATATCAACGATATCGGGGCTGCCGAAGAAGGAGATTGGCAGGGCCTACAGGGTCATATCCCACGAGCTCAATCTCAAGATACCGCTGACCGATCCAATCGCTTATGTGCCAAGGTACGTCAACGCCCTGAAGCTGAGCGGCGAGGCACAGGACAAGGCGGTCCAGCTGCTGAAGGAGGCGATGAAGAAGGGCCTGGTCTCCGGAAGGAGCCCGACCGGAGTCAGCGCCGCTGCGGTCTACATAGCCGGCGCGCTTGCCGGTGAGAGGAGGACGCAGAAGGAGGTGGCAGACGTCGCCGGAGTCACGGAAGTGACGATAAGGAACCGGTACAGGGAGCTCAAGGAGCAGCTCAACATAGACGTGAACCTCTGAATCTAGTGGTTTGATGGGAAGGCCCGGTAGCTGTCTGTTATGTCTGGCTATCGGGCTTCTCCTACTTTCTGTTTTTGCTAATTACTCGTACTCGCAGACAGGTGTTGGAGCGGACATAAACAGCACCCTGGCTTACGTCAACATGGTGAACCAGAGCGCTTACGTTGTCTTCTACCCTAACATGACAGCAGCGTACGGTTACATTAGTAAGGCCGAGAACGTGTCGCGCACCGATCCGG
This sequence comes from uncultured Microcaldota archaeon, assembly GCA_963741095.1. Classification (GTDB taxonomy): domain Archaea; phylum Micrarchaeota; class Micrarchaeia; order Micrarchaeales; family Micrarchaeaceae; genus CAIOIN01. The sequence goes on along the minus strand of CAVUGN010000009.1, from coordinate 30,062 downwards.
CGTATGCCAGGTCTCTTCTCGCCCAGGCGATGGGGAGCGCGCAGCAGCAGCTTGATCGCATCAGCCAGTACAGGACCGATTCTGTCTTGGTGCTTGCGGTGGTGGCTGTGGCGCTCGTGGTGCTGTTAAACCGGCTTATGAGGGTTAGAAGGGGCAAGACCGGCAGACGACAGAAGTGAGGCAGTATTTAAATCTTTCATCCGGGTACGACACCCGTCTAATTTTTCGTGTTTTGTAGAATACCTTTAAAAGCAGTGAACGCCCATCAGTACAATTGGTGGAAGTTGGGCAAGCACAGAAAGTGCCCGTTTACGTTTAGGGTGAGTGGATGGATGGGATAATAGACGAAGCGATAGAGGAAGGGCTAGTGTACGACATGAGGGTCGACGCGAAGGGCGCCAGGGGCGAGGGCATAGGGAAGATAGGCAAGTTCGTCGTGCTGGTCAAGAACGCGAAAACCAGGATAGGAAACATATACAAGGTCAAGGTAACCAGGGTTTACCGAACGTTTGCGTATGCCGAATTGAACGACCTGAAGCACCAGTTCATAGGCAGTGGCAGCCTGATAGACTTCACCTAGGCCGGTGCCTGGGTAAGCCTTTTATAGGTATATGTTCAAATATTATCTTGACTTTTTATATTTGAATTTGTTTTGTTTTACTGCAAATTCTTGGCTGCCAGTTGTTGCATGTGTGTAGAGTTTATGGGATGGGAGATGCTTCTGAATAGCGTTATTTAGGTGTTAGTATGGATCAAACTGAAAGAGACAAATACTTGAAGGGTACCACGACAGTGGGCATGGTTTGCGCTGACGGCGTTGTCATAGGCGCGGACACCAGGGCCACTGCTGGCACGTTCATCGCGAGCACGGAAGTGAGGAAGGTCTGGAAGATAGACAACAACCTTGGCATGACCATCGCTGGTGCAGTGGGAGATGCGCAGGAGCTCATAAGGGTGCTCAAGGCGCAGAACGAGATATACAAGATGAACGAGAACAAGTCGATGTCGCCCAAGTCGGCGAGCTCCTTGCTTTCGATAATACTTCAGCAGAACAAGATGATGCCTTTCTACGTCGAGCTCATAGTCGCGGGATTGGGAGAGAACGATGAACCACAGGTCTACAGCCTGGACCCCATCGGAGGGTACATGAGCGAGACAAAGTTCTACTCCACCGGAAGCGGCTCACTGACCGCGCTGGGATACCTTGAGGAGATGTACAAGAAGGGCCTGAGCACCAAGGATGCGATAAGGGGCATCGCCAGGGCGCTTGCGATAGCAATGAAGAGGGATTCGGCCACGGGCAACGGCATGATAATCGCCTCGATAACGAAGAACGGCTACACCGAGTACTCGGACAAGGAACTGGAGAAGTTCCTGAGCACGAAGTAAGCCAAGTCTGTATTTTATTTATTGCAGGTTTTATAGTGGAAGATATTGAGAATGAGGAGTATAAAAGCAAGAGACGCTCCGACGACCTCTTTGACAAGATAAAGTCGATGCTGCCAGCGGAAGCAGGCTTCACCAAGGCAGAGTTCGAGGGTCCGGACATAGTCGTGTACATGAAGAACACGCGCTTGCTCTACGAGAACGAGACGATCATAAGGAGCATAGCCTCGGCCATAAAGAAGAAGCTGGTGATAAGGAGCGATGCGGCGCTGCTGATGCAGCCCGAGAAGGCCAAGGAGATAATAGAGCAGATAGTGCCCAAGGAGGCCGTCATAAAGGAGAACGGCATAAGGTTCGTACCGGAGTTCTCTGAGGTTTACATAGAGGCGCTCAAGCCCGGCCTCGTCATAGGCAAGGGCGGATCCACCCTGAAGAGCATAGCGATCCAGACTAACTGGACGCCCAAGGTGCTTAGGACCCCGACAATGAATAGCGAGGTCATATCCGGCGTGCGGCAGTTGATGTTCAACGAGTCCGAGTTCAGGAAGAAGTTCCTCATGAACATAGGGAACAAGATAAACACTGTCATACCGAAGAGCGAGTGGCTGAAGGCCACGGCCCTTGGCGGCTATAGGGAGGTGGGAAGGAGCAGCCTTCTGCTTGAAACCCCCAACTCCAAGATAATAATAGACTGCGGCGTGAGCCCCGAACCTTCGGTGAAGGAACTCGAAGTAGGAGGGCAAACGGAGAACAGGGCCTTCCCGTACCTTGACAGCGCCAACCTTTCGATAAACGAGCTTGATGCAGTCGTATTGACGCACGCGCACATGGACCACATTGGCTTCGTTCCTTACCTGTTCAAGTACGGCTACGAAGGACCGGTCTACTGCACGCCACCCACAAGGGAGCTGGCAGCATTGCTGCTCAACGATTATCTGAAGCTGGTCCAAAGAAGCGGAGGCACGCCGCTGTACGGAGACAAAGACGTAAGGAAGATGTTGATGCACATGGTACCCCGCGACTACGGCGAGGTAACGAACATAACCGACGAGTTGAAGCTTACTTATCACAATGCCGGGCACATACTTGGCAGCGCGACCGTTCATTTGCACGTCGGAGAGGGCATGTACAACATAGTGCACACAGGAGACATGAAATACGGCTTCACAAGGCTTTACGATCCCGCTAACGTCAGGTTCCCGAGAGTTGACGCTCTGTTCATAGAGAGCACTTACGGAGGACCAAACGACATAACAAGGAACAGGAACGATGCGGAGCGCGACCTCATGGAGGTGATAAAGCGCACAATCAACAACAACGGCAAGGTCCTTATTCCGGTCTTCTCCGTTGGAAGAAGCCAGGAGCTGCAGATGGTGCTTGAGAACTACATGACCACACAGGACCAGTACAAGCTGGGTGTGCCGGTCTACCTGGATGGCATGATACTTGAGGCAAGCGCAATACACACCGCTTATCCAGAATACCTTAAGGACAGCCTGAAGAACAGGATACTCAACAACAGATCCCCATTCGAGAGCGAGATCTTCGAAGTGATAAAGGGAGAGAGGCAGAGCATAATGGAAAAGGGCCCTGCGATAATACTTGCGAGCGGCGCGATGATGAACGGAGGCGCAAGCATAGAGTACTTCAAGATGCTTGCGGAGAACCCGAACAACACGATGATATTCGTAGGCTACAACAGTGCAAGCTCATTGGGCAGAAGGATACAGAACGGCCTCAAGGAGGTGCCACTGCCGGACGAGAACGGCAAGCTGGTGCCGATAAAGGTCAACATGAACGTTCAGACTGTGGAAGGATTCTCCGGCCACAGCGACAGGCGTCAGTTGATGAGCTTCGCGGAGAACATGCGGCCGAGGCCGAGAACGGTGTTCACGATGCACGGAGAGGAATCGAAGTGCGAAGACCTCGCAAGGGCGTTGGGAAGGGCTCTGCACTGCGATGCAAGGGCGCCGATGAACCTGGACTCGATAAGACTGAAGTAGTCACAGATCCAGTCTAATTTTTCTTTGATTCGCAGGCAATAGCGGAACCGCCAAAAGGTTTAAGTATCTCGTAGAGCGGAAGTCCTATGATGGTAGTACAGACGAAAGACTCGCAAAGGGCGAGCGATGGGCAACAGCAGAATGTCGTGGTTAGCCCAGACCGGCAGCTAAAAGTATGCGGCCGTGATGGCAGCTCCATCTCTGATTTGCTCAGGGAGGGATGGGGAGACTTGAATGCAATCGGGCTGCAAAAGCCTTGTGCATCGGATAATCCAACTTCGAAATTTCGTGAAAATCCTCGCGCGAAAGTGACAAATGCCGCTTTGATAGAAGCGCACAGTATGGGGGGTTCACTAGAGGATATTGCAAAAAGATTGGACAATGCAATAACCAAGGCGACGATATCGAGGCGCATGCAAAGATTGGGACTCGAGTCGCATTTGCACAGAGGCGGGAATTCCAGTGTGACGGACGCAGAGATTATAGAAGCTTATCACCAAGGCGGGTCGAACGCGGAGATTGGAAAACGGTTGAAGACACCTCTCGGAGCATCGTCCGTGAGGGAACGCTTGATGCAGTTGGACCTGAAATCGCATCTTAAAGGCGGCGGAATAATCAAAGTGACAGACGAAGAGTTCTTGGCCGCGTATAACGAGGGCGGGTCGAACGCGGAGATTGGGAGAAGGCTTAGTAAACCGCTCACAGAAGCTGGTGTCTCAAAGCGTATCAAAAAGTTGCAATCGGAGCCAAACGTACCGATCAATTCCTATCTTGTGGTGACTGACGCGGAGATAAGAGCGGCGCATGGCAATGGCGGTTCGCGGTCGGACATTGCAAAGAGGCTTGACAATGTTATCAAATGTTCAACTTTATCGTACCGTCTTGACAAATTAGGTTTGAAGGTGCCTTGGGGTCGTCCTCCGAAAGTGACGGACGAGGAGATACTAAAGGCCTGTGAGGGGGGTGGATCGGTGTCGGATATCAGAAGGCGGCTGCCTCCAGATAAAAGAATCGGGACTTCGGCATTGTGCACGCGCGTGAAAAAGTTGGGTAAGCTGCAGTATTCTACACCCGATGGCTACTGTAAATTGAAGGATGACGAGGTGATAGAAGTTTTGAAGGAATTGCCGAATGGACCGATTAGCGCAATCACAAGAAAGATAAACGAGAAAAGGGCTTATGAGATAAGCGCAACTGCAGTCGGCACTCGCATGAAAAAACTAGGCTTGTATTATCGCGAAAATGCAGTTAAACAATTTGTAGTGACTTGTGATAAAGAAACAGGAAGCCAAACCTATCGGATTGTGGGATCAGAATGCCCAGAACTTTCCTTTCCCACCGACATAGCCATCCGGGTCTGAGAACTTCTTCACAAGCTCTTTCTGTTCCTTGCTCAGGTGTTTTGGCAGATCGACTATTATGTTGAGTATCTCGTCTCCTGAGCCGCTCCTATTGAAGTGGGGCACTCCTTGGTCCTTCAGAACGACCTTGCTGTTGTTCTGCGTGCCTTCGGCAATGTCTACGTTCTTCTCCCCGTCTATGGTCGGTGCGCTGACCTTGCCGCCGAGCAGCGCGGTTTGCAATGGTATGTGAAGGTCTGCATGAATGTCATCATCATCTCTTGTGAATCTTCTGTCTGTTTGGACGTTTATGTCCATGTAGAGGTCGCCGCGCCTGTCCTTGCCGTAGTCGCCCATTCCCGCTAGCCTTAGACGCATGCCGGTATTGACGCCTTTTGGTATGGTTACATTAACTTTATCCTCGGCCTGCACTGCACCCCTGCCTCTGCAGGTTTTGCATGCCGTTTCGAAGCTCTTGCCGGTTCCGCCACACTTCGGACAGGTGCCTATGGTCTGCATGACCCCGAAAGGTGTCCTTCTGGTCTCTTTTACCTGGCCATTGCCGTTGCACTTATCGCATCTTATTACTTTAGTCCCAGGTTCGTAGCCCTGGCCGCCGCACCTGTCGCAGACCTTGACATGCCTTACTCCTAGTGTTTTTGTCGCGCCGTGTGCAGCATCCTGGAGAGTTACGTTCACTCTTGCAAGGATGTCATTCCCGACGTCTGCGCTCCTTTGCGGCGTGAAGCCGAACATCTGGCCGAATATATCATTGTTTGACCCGAAGTTGATACCCATGCTCTTGAAGAGGTCGTCGAAATCGGTGAAATTTGCTCCGCGGAATATGTCCTCTTGGGTGTACCGCTGGTTGAATACGTCAGGTCCGTAGGAATCGTACTGCTGGCGCTTCTCCGGATCGCCAAGAACCGCATATGCCTCGTTGATTTTTTTGAACTTTTCCTCCGCTTCTTTGCTCTTGTTAACGTCAGGGTGCAGTTTGAGCGCAAGAGCGCGGTATGCATTCTTTATATCGGCTTCGCTGGCGTTCTTGCTGACACCGAGTACTTTGTAGTAGTCTTCCGGCATGTTATCGTTTATTTCTCGACCTTGAAGTCAGCATCCGTTGCATTGCCGTCAGTCGGCCCTGCCCCTTCGTCCGGGCCCTGCGAGTTGCCAGCTTCCGGTCCGGCGCTGGTGGTGCCGCCCTTGTATATGCTGGCACCTATCTCTTCCAAGGCCTTCTTCAGGTATTCGCTCTTTTCCTTTATCGCGTTGTAATCCTCGCCTTTGAGCACATCCTGGAGCGCGGTCTTAGCCTCGTTTATCTTGTCGACGACATCCTTCGGCACCTTGTCCTTGTATTCGTCAAGTGTGCCTTCTGCCGTATAGATCATGGATTCGGCGGCGTTCTTCGTTTCGATCTGTTCTCTCAGCTTCTTGTCGTCTTCCTCGTACTTCTTCGCGTCTTCCATCTTCCGCTCTATGTCGTCCTTGTTCATCTTGTTCGGCGCGATTATGTCCATGCCCTGTGACTTTCCAGTCTTGGTATCCTTTGCCATGACGTGGAGTATTCCGTTAGAGTCTATGTCGAACGTCACCTCGATCTGCGGCTGCCCCCTCCTTGATGGAGGTATTCCAGTGAGAGTAAACTTGCCGAGGTCGACGTTGTCCTTTGCCATGGTCCTCTCTCCCTGCAGGATGTGGATGTCGACGCTTGTCTGGCTGTCTTCCGCAGTTGTGAAGATCTGCGACTTCTTTGTTGGTATTGTCGTATTCCTTTCAATCAGTCTTGTTGCTATGCCGCCCATCGTCTCTATGCTTAGCGACAACGGCGTCACGTCCAGGAGTACTATGTCCTTGACCTCTCCGGTCAGCACTCCTGCCTGTATTGCAGCCCCCAGAGCAACGCATTCCATGGGGTCTACACCCCTTTCGGCCTTCTTGCCCAGTAATTGCTCCACGTAGCGCTGCACTATAGGCATGCGCGTAGGCCCTCCGACAAGCACTATCTTGTCAAGGCCGCTAGGCTCCATCTTTGCATCCTTTAGCGCCTGCATGACCGGCTTGGCAGACCTTTCTATCGTCTTCAGCACCAGGCTCTCCAGCTTCGCCCTTGTGAAGGTGTAGGTGAAGTTTATCGGGCTGCCCTTGCTGTCCTGTGAAAGGAACGGCAGATTTATCTCCGTTGATAGGGTTGTCGAAAGCTCTATCTTCGCCCTCTCTCCAGCCTCCCTGAGCCTCTGCATGGCCTGCGGGCTCTTTGTCACATCGGCGTTCAGGGTGTTCTTCACCTCTCCGACAAGGAAATCTACTATGGTGTTGTCCATATCGGTTCCTCCGAGTTGCGTGTCTCCGCTAGTTGACTTAACTTCGAAGACGCCCTTGCCGAATTCCATTATTGTTACGTCGAGTGTTCCTCCGCCGAGGTCGTAGACGAGTATCTTCATCTCCTTTCCGGCTTTGTCTACGCCGTAGGCAAGGCTTGCCGCTGTCGGCTCGTTGACCAGCCTCACGACTTCCAGGCCGGCTATTTCACCTGCATCCTTGGTTGCCTGCCTCTGGTTGTCGTTGAAGTATGCCGGCACGGTTATGACCGCCTTCTTCACCTCTTCGCCCAGGAAGGCCTCCGCATCGTGCTTTATCTTCTGCAGCAGTATCGCTGACAATTCTTGTGGCTTGTAATCCTTGCCGAATATCTTGTAGGTGTAGCCAGTTCCCATCTTCCTCTTGAAGGCGGTTACAGTACCCTCCGGGTTCGCCACGGCCTGGCGCCTTGCGGGCTCGCCGACGAGCTTCTGCCCGTCCTTCGTGAACGCCACATAGCTCGGGAAGGCCTTGCCGTAGAGCGATATGCCTTCTGTGCTGGGTATTATCACCGGCCTTCCCCCTTCCAGGACTGCAGCTGCTGAATTGGATGTTCCAAGATCTATTCCTATTATTTTCATGTTATCACTTTGTGTTTAGCATTAATTTTTGTCTGTTTCCGGTGGTTCCGCGGGGGTTGGAGCCTTTGCTACGATCACCGAAGCGGGCCTGAGCAGCACCTTGTCGAATAGGTAGCCCTTTTTGACCACCTCGAGTATGGTGCCGTCCTTGTCCTTGCTCTCCCTAGTCATCATTATCTCGTGCCTGTACGGGTCGAACACGCCCTTGCAGGCCACCTCTTCAAGCCCCTCCTTTTTCAACAGGTCTGTGAAGTTCGAGTAGAGCATCTCTACACCCCTCGCAACAATCTTGTCCGGGGTCTTGTTAACCACTATCAGGGCAAGCTCGAACTCGTCCAATATCGACAAGAGGCTCTTCATGAGCTCTGCCTTGCCGACCATCTTTGCGTTATCGACGTCGTTCTTTGTCCTCTTCTTGTAATTGTCGAATTCTGCAGCAAGCCGGAGTACTTGTTCCTTCAGATCCTTATCCTTGTTTTCCTGCGGGACAGGCTGCTGCTTTGCTTCGTCCTTCTGCTGCTTGTCGCTGTCCTTCGGAGCGACCTTCTCCTGCTTGTTGTTTTCCTGTTTATCGTCAGACACGCGATTCACTTCTTTTTCTTCATCTGGATCGACATGAGCTTGTCGAACTGCTTTGCCGTATCTAGCATCCTGCTCAGCTCCCGGTCTATGTCGTATTCTATCTCCTCTATGGCCTTCGACATCTCGCTTGCCCTGAGGTAGTACTTCCTGCCCTTCTTCACCAGCAGTCCCGAGTCGATGAACCTGTTGAGATGATAGATGACCGTGCTCCTTGCCAGACTCGTGTCCAGCTTTAGTTCCGAGCTTGAGAGCCCCTTGTCCAGGTATGCCGCCTTTGCAAACTCGCTGAGTATCTGCTCGCCTATGCTGTCGATTTCCCCTTCACCGGAGAGGCCAAGGACGCTGACGAACCATTTGATGAGCTTCTCGGGATCGTTGAAGTCCGGCTTCTCGAGAACTCTTATGACTATGTGCTCCATCGTTATAGTTATGAAGCATTATGTTTAAATAATCTTCCTTTTGGAGCATATATTATTGGATATGTCAATAAAATGTTGATAAATGCCCGAAACGCAGAAAATTGGTTTTTGAAGGAGTTACGGCTTCAGCCTTGACATCGCCATCTTTTGCAGTAACTGCTTATCTGCATCCTTCGCGGCTTTTATTCCGAATCCCGCCAGAGCTTTTCGCGTGTGCTGCGCGCTTGGCCTGAAGTCTTTGATATCTTCCAGCGCTTCCTTTACGAGGTTGAAGCCCCTTTTGCCATTTGCAAAGACCACGATTTTTGAGCCCTCTTTTGCGCCCATGTTCTTGATGGCTGCTCCGATCTGGTCGGTCATCGCGGCGAAGAGCAGCATTTCCATAGACAGGGTCTTTGCCTTGTTGGAATGGCTGTTGAAGGACAGCAGTGCGTTGGTGTATGCGGCGAAAAGGTGCATCTTGTCTATGACGTTGCCGTAATTGAAGGCCTGAACGACGTCGCCTTTCGTATTGTTCGCTTTGTCGACACGATTGAGCAGTTCGGTAATGTCGCCTGAACTGGCCTCTTTTACAATAAAGCTCCCGGCTTTTATCTTGAACAGCTGTTCAATCATCGCATCATCGGAAGAACAGATCACTTCCTCATCAGGGCGTTTATGGCGCTGACCTCTTCCGCTATGGACATTTTGCCCGAGTCCAGGACCAGATGGTAATTTTTAGGGTCGCGATAGTCGTAATCCTTGCCGTAGAGTTCGCGCGCCATCGACAGCTCTTCCTCCTCGCGAGCCTGCAGCGCCTTGGCTATCTCCTGCAAGGACATGTTCCTGTGCTCTATCCTGTTTGCCGAGCGCGCAGCCCTCGTCTTCAGGTCTGCGGTGACGAACACCAGAAGACATAATGAAGGATCGAGATTCTTGGTGTACCTTAGCTCCCCGATCACGTTGCCCCTCTCGAAGATGGTCTTTGCCTGCTCGTTGACCTTCCTGTTGTCTTCCATGCTGGTCTTGCTCCAGTATTCCGTGAAGGTTATCTCTCTTTTGGGGTGCTTCTGCTCGTAATCTTCTCTCCACAGGCTGCCGATAGAATGCCTGGGCCAGTCGTATTTTTGCGAGAGCGCCGTCGCTAGTGCTGATTTTCCGGCACCCGGATTGCCTGAAAGCACTATGCTCTTGTACGCCATGGTACTCTCTTGAAATCCGAGATATTTAAAGATTGTTCTGGCCCCGATTAATCGGCTTTGACCAGAGACTTGGCCCATTTGGAGGCCCGTGCAAGCTCGCCTGCCTTTAGGGGTCCCTTGTACCCAGTTACGATGAATCCTTCAGGGGCGCTCGCCATGCGGCAGCCCATCTTTTGCAGACGGTTGGCAATTCGGTAGGAGGCATAGCCGATTATCCTTATCAGAAACCTTGAAAAAAAGCTGTTGTCCTCGCCGAGTATTCTGGTATCGAATGCCGCCATGAGGCTCTTCTTGAGAACGTCTTCGGGAATCCTGCCCAAAAATTCGTTGATGGCCCCAGTTGGCCTGCCGCCCCAGGTTGGTGAGCCGATTATTATGAGGTCGAACTTGCTCAGGTCGAGGTGCTTTGTGTCGTCGACCCTGAAGACCTTCCCGAGTATTGCGTCGCCGATCGCTTCCGCAATCTCCTCGGTGTTGCCGTACTTCGTGTCGTACACTACTAGGGCTCTTACGGGCATGTTTGGTTTATGTTTTCTGGTTATTTAACACTTGACTCTCATTGGGTCGGCGGCGGGCCTTCGTCATCTTTCAGCTTACGAAGACAAAGACGGATAGTGTCCGCCACTTGGCGCCTTGCGACACGCAATTCTTCGGCTTCTGAAGCGCGCTGATCGGCGGCGGCTTTGGAGAATATTTTGGCCCAGATGTTCAGCCACTCGCCGTAGTCCGAAGGGTTGACGGGTTCCCCGCGCCGCATCGCTTCGAAGCAATGCAATATGTCCAGCCGTTCTTTGATGCTGCGCTTCTCGACCTGCGCCTTTTTGTCCGCAAGGGCAGGTTCGGTTATGTTGGATACAGAGACCAATTCCGAGGCCACCTCAGCATACCCGCACTTCCTGAGATCCAGTACGGTTTCCATTGCCGCATCCTTGAAGCGTTCATCCGGAGACATGCCTCTTTCGTAGATATCTCTTATGTACGCATTGCAATCATTGAACATGTGGGACATGTTGAATATGATCGCGATGTTTGATACCAGTTTCTCGTGACCGCCGTAGGCAGTCAGCACCCGGCACGTTTCTGCAGCGGCCTGGTATACGCTGCCTTTTGCGGTTATCTGGGCGAACAACGAGCGCGTTTCATCAAACGAAAGGTTTCTTTCAGCCGTGCAATCACAGCCTACTCTCCGTTTTTCCAGATATATATGGCTTTTGTCGATGCTGTCCGCTGAGTAGCAGAAACTCATCAAAAAAGATGAGGAGAAAAGCTTGCAATATTTGTTGGACTTTAGTAAAGGTAGGTTCATGGATCGCTTGCGCTCTCCATCTATGCCCCCTTCCTATCAAAGCCGTCTATTGCGGCCGTCCCAGTGCCTAGTTTCGGGTGTGGCTTCGCCCTTAGATGCTTTCAGGGCTTATCCTTTTGGCGCGTGGCTACCCGGCAATGCGAACACAACCGGTACACTAGAGGCGCCGATCCCCTGTTCCTCTCGTATTAGGGGGATCTTATCCTCTGGCACTAACACTCCCAGTAGATGATACCGTCCTGTCTCACGACGGACTGAACGCAACTCGCGTACGTTTTTAATGGGCGAACAGCCCAACCTTTGGCCGCTTATGCACGGCCGGGATAACATGGGTCCATATCGGTGGGTCAAACCGCCGGGTCGATGGGAACTCTCGCCGGCGACGAATCGATTACTTCTAGAGTAACTTGTTTGACAGCTTGGAGCCCCATTAAAAGGGCTGCCAAAGTTCGTTAAGCCCCTCTTTCGAGTCTGCATTCCACGCTTTTCAGAATACAGTCAGCCCTGCATTTGCCTTTATGCTTAACTGTGGTTTTCCAAGCCACATAAGCAGAGCATTGGTCACTTTCGTTTCATTATCGAAAGCAACCGTCCAGTATAACTACCCACCTGCAGATGTCCTTTTTCAAGTGAGCTGAAAAACAGGTTAAGAGTGGTGTTACATCGTCGCTCAGCATGGGCCTAAGCCCATGCGTCTACGCTCCCACTTACACTATGCATAACCCATTTCACAACAACTACAGGCTGTAGTAAAGATTCATAGAGTCTTCTTTTCCCACTGAGAGATCGCGGCATATTCACCGCGTAGTAAGTTCACCGGATCTAATGTTGGGACAGTGGAACGATCATTACGCCCTTCATGCAAGTCACCTATTAAGTGACGAGGTATTACGCTACCTCAAGAGGGTCAGAGTTACCCCCGCTCTTTGCCAGCGCTTCTTCCCCTTGAAAAGGGCTTTCGCGTACTGGCGGTGAGCAGGCGTCACCCACTGTGCTTGGCCTTTCGGCTTTGCGGTGAGTTGTGTTTTTGTTAAACAGTTGTCGTTCCCTGGTTAGTGACATCTGCATATCCCATACGCAGACATGGCTTATCGATAACTTACGCCACCAATTTGCCGAATTCCCTAACATCAGTTATTCCGTCACACCTTGGCTTGTTCAGCCAGCAGCACCTGTAATGGTTCTAGGTACGGACTGGAATGATCGTTGCAGATTCCCTTTTCACGGGCTCAGGAATTCATCCTATCAGTTCATTTAGCTGCTTCTCCTCATAACGAGACTCCGCAGCCCTTTGCACTCAAATAAAGGACTATCCCCAAACTTCAGAAATCTGCCTTGTGTTGCCACACCTACATCCCAGGGGATGGAATATTAACCATCTTCCCTTTTGCTGCCGTGTAATTGGCAGGCAGCTTAGGATCGCCTAACTCTCCGCTGACGAGCGTTGCGAAGAAAACCTTGTGCTTCCGGTGTATGGGATTCTCACCCATATATGCTGTTACTAATACCAGGATATTCTCTATGACGTGGTCCATACTTTCTTTCGAAGGTACTTCTTGCCACGCCATGCGCCCTCTTACCCGTGCTTGCGCACGATAGGGTATCGGTACCGGATTTAGCCCCGTATATCTTCAGTGAGGAGCACCTCAACTGGTACGCTATTACGCGTTTTTTAAAGGATGGCTGCTTCTGAGCCTACCTCCCAGCTGTCTATGATACTCCCGACTTTTAGAACACTCAATCCGGATTTGGGGACCTTAACCTTATTCACTATCTTTGCAGTCTCGCGGTACTAGCTTACCCAGTATCGCCGACTCTTGGGATCTACGCAGCGCATGCATTCGGAGTTTGATAGGTGAGCTGTGCCTTACGACACAATTCCCACCAGTCGGTCGCTCTACCGCATACGCAAGCTAACCCAAAGCTATCCTAAAGATACTTCAGAGGGGACCCGCTATTGCCATGTTCGATAGGTATATCGCCGCTACACGTAACTCACCCAATAGGGCATGCCATAATAGGTTGCGGGCCTCCACCAGACGTTAGTCTAGCTTCGCCCTAGTCACGCGTAGTTCACAATGGCTTCGGGTCGTAAAAGAGTGACTCAGGCATTTTCATACCATGCACCTCGTATACTGCGTGCTCTCGCTTTCGCTGCGCCTTTCGGCTCGCCACTCCAATACACTCCCTGGCTCTTGCTTCAAGAAGAATGACAAGACACTGCTCCATGGCCTTCGTTCGATTCTTTCGAATTTTCACTTCAGGTCACTTCAAAGCTTTCGCGCCTTGCCTTCATGTCGCCACCTAGTTTCAGATCTTTTCAATCCCACACGTGTGGGTTCTTTTCAGCTTTCCCTCGCGGTACTTGTACGCTATCGGTCTGTAGTCAATATTTAGGGTTGGGGTTTAATGCCCCCGTATTCACTCTGCATAATCAAGCAGAATTACTCGTTTGTAGCATCGTCCATCACACTCCGTTTACGAGGCTGTCACTCTCTATGGCCGTTCTTTCCAGAACGTTCAACTCGTGCTTTGGATAGAGCGCTACGCCACATCTCCAAGCCTTTTGCAAGGCCGGATTCGGTACGCCCTTCGCAGCTTTTAATCGCTTTACTTGCTGCATCGCTTTCGCTTTCTTCTCCTGCGGGTACTAAGATATTTCAGTTCCCCGCGTGCGCGTATCTCTCGATACAAATCGGTGATCCCAGGTTCAAAGCCTGACTTGCGGCTACCCTGGGCTTATCGCAGCTTGCCACGACCTTCTTCGCAACTACAGCCAAGCCATCCTCTAGGTGGCTTAAAATAAATTTGCAAGCTCTTCTCCTCACATCAATCGCACAAAAGCACGATCTCACAAGCATTAAAACGACAGATTACACCCTCTAGACCACGTATCTTCACAAAGCAGAAAAACGCCTTCGAATACTAGAGCCTATGAGAGCTCATGCTGCCATAATAGCACCGGATATATTATGCGGTAGGGGTTTAAATAGATTTGCTTGGGCTTCGGGCACTTTTCCGGTATTAGCGGAACTGCATCAGAAATGCTTTATATCTCGGGCGAAAAGGTATGCATTGCATTAATGGCCATTTTATGGAGAACGAGAAGAACATCAAGGCGCTGCAGGGCGAGACCCTGGTGGTAAAGATAGGCTCCCTTACCGAGAGCGTCTTCGGCAATGCCTACGTCGCGGGGGTGTTGGGCGACGTGAAGTTTCTCCAGGGGATGGGATTGGATCCAGTCGTGGTCCACGGCGGCGGCAAGGAGGTCAGCGTGGTGATGAAGTCGAAGGGCATGGAGCCCATTTTCTTCAGGGGTTCGAGAGTGACCGATTGCGGCGCACTTGAGGTGCTCAGGGAGGTGATGCCGAGGATAGGGACGGCCATCGCCGACAGCATGGGCGAGAAGGCGGAGCACGTGGTCGGCTACAATGGATTGCTCAGGGTGGAGCCCGCAGAACCGGTCTACGGCTACGTGGGCAACGTGGTCGAGGTCAATGTGGGCCTGCTGCACTGCATGATGGAGACCGGCGCAATACCAGTGGTGACACCGCTGGGCTTTGATGACACTCAAGTGTACAACATCAATGGGGACATGGCCGCCAGCGCCGTGGCCGTGGGATTGAAAGCCGCAAGGCTGGTTTTCGTCACAGGAATAGATGGGGTCATGGACGGCCAGAACCTGTTGCGCGAGGTCAATGGCAGCGCGTATGGGGAGATGCTGCAGAACAACCGCATAAACGGCGGGATGGAGCCAAAGGTGAGCGCGGGACTGTTCGCGGTGAACAACGGGGTTGGAAGAGTCAGCATAATAAACGGCACGAAGGACCACGCGCTGCTCCACGAGATCCTGAGCGATGAAGGCACCGGCACAAACCTGATGGCCAGGCTACGCTCCGGATCCTAAAATTGCAGGGGGTGAGATTCGAACTCACGTAGGCGCTAAGGCCGCGGGATCTTAAGTCCCGTGCGATTTTCTGTGGCGCTTTGCCTGACCAGACTCCGCCACCCCTGCATTTAAGCGTACATTGACGGGCCCGAGTCGCTTATGCCCTGCTTCAGGTTCTCGTGGCTTTCGGTGTGCTTCTTTATGAGCTCCTGTATCTTAGCCTCGACCAGCTTCGCCTCCTTCTCCAGTTCGTTGGTGTCTATGTCGAGATGGAGCAGCGTGTTCAGGCTGTTTATCGCAAGCTCTGCGTACTTGGGGTCGATTATGTTCTGAGTTATAGGGACCAGCAGGCTCACGTCCGACAGTTTGTCCTGTGTGGAGCTGGTGAGGAGCAGAGCGCTCACTCCGGTTGCTACGCCCTCTTCTATCGGCTTGAAGCCCGATTTCTCGAGGCTCTTGACGAGCTCGGGGGTCGATGCCATGACGTACACTATGTCCTTGCCGTCCAGCTTCGGTATTCCGCCTATCGAGAATATCTTTGTGATGCCGTTGTCCTTTGTGAACTTGTACACCGCATTGCTCAGCGGGTAAATCAGCTCCATGGGCATCGCAAACTCCGCGAATATGGTGACTATCTTGTACTTGTCGTTAGCGTAGACCCTGATCGGAGGCATTGGCGTCTTGTGGTGTATCGATATCAGCGGCGGGAAATCGTCGCTCTCCAGATAGCCGATGTACTCCATGCCGAGCTTGTCGATTATGTAGCTTATGGCCATCGGGCCGACGAGACCGAGGCCCGGGAAACCTTCTATTAGCGTGTAGCCTTTCAAATCTTTTTTCTTGAGAATCTTTATGTTTATCATAATACCACAAACCTCTTTGATTGAATACATATAAAAACATTGAATTATACCCGTGATTTTCGGGTTTTACCCTCGACTTATCGACGGCGTTACCGACGATAGTTATTTAAATCTACTAGGAGAAGTATTCTCGGTGAATTGTATGGCAGAAAAAGTGGGCAGAGAAAAGATCGAAAGAGAAGATGGATACCTCTACTTCCTAGGAAAGGATGGCTATGCTTGGAGGACGCCGATGAAGACGAACTCGAGGGGCAGAAAGTCAAAGGTAGGAAGCGAGAAGGTTAGCAGGGAAGAGGGTTTCCTGTACTTCATCGACAAGAATGGTTACATTGCAAGGGCAAAGATGAACAGGAGGGGAAGGAGGTAATTCTCCTCTCTTCTTTTCGGATTTGTTTTCTATTCCTTTTTTATCTTTATTTTACTCCCTGCGGTTATGCTGTTCTTTTTCAGGAATCCTGATCTGAGCTCGATGATGTACCGAGCCTTGCCCTTCGGGCTGTAAGTCTTCAGCGAGAATCCCTTGTCCGGCTTCAGGTCAGACATCATGTCGACTATCCTGAGATCCTTATTGAGCCACAACACGTCTATCGGGAAGAGCATGTTCTGCATGGTCAGGCTCTGCATGCTGTCGCGGTTGGTGATGAAGAGCATGCACATGTCCCAGCCGATGCTTTTTCTGTACATGAGGCCTATGGCGCGCTTGAAGAACGAGTCCGCGACCAATGCCCTGCAGGTTTTGCCCCCTATCCGCACGGGCGCAGTGGAATAGTGCTGCATTGATTGTATCAGTTTTAGGAACAATCGCACACCAAATTATTTGACAACCGAGATGCTCTGCTCCCTTAGGAATTGCTGTAGGTAGTGCTTGCTGCCCGTGCCCTTGCCGGTCAGGCCGCTGCCCTTCCATCCCACGAAGGTGTGGAGGCCGACCATTGCGCCGGTGGTGGAGCTTATGGCCCTGTTTATGTACACCGTGCCCGCCTGTATCCTCTTCGAGAACTCTTTTATCTCGCGGCTCTTGCTGCTGTAGAGCGCCGCGGTTAAGCCGTACTCGACGTCGTTCGCCATGTTTATTGCCTCGTCAAGGGTCTTGAAGCTCTCGATCGTTATTATGGGGACGAAGAGCTCCTTGTGCACAAGGTCGCTCTCATGCCGCACCTCTACCAGCGCCGGTTCCACGTAGAATCCGTTGAGGCCCGGCTTGACGGTGTTGCCGCCGTACAGAACACGGCCGGTGGACCTTGCCCGCTCTATTGATTCAGTATAACGCCTGTGTGCGCTCTCGCTTATGAGCGGACCCATGTAGACATCCTTTTCCAATGGGTTGCCGATCTTCAGCGTCCTTGCCTTCTCGATCATCTTGCTCACCAGCAGCTCCTTTATTGACTCGTGGACGTAGACTCTTGAGGTGCAGCTGCACTTCTGCCCGGAGAAGCCGAACGCACCGCTGGATATTCCAGAAGCCGCATCGTCGATGTTTGCGTTTTTCGACACTATGGTTGGATTCTTTCCACCCATCTCTACCACGAAGACCTTTTGCTTTCCGGCGCCGAAGGCACTTGATATCATGCTCATTCCTGTCGACTTGGAACCCGTGAAGGCTATGCCCGCAACGCCGTCGTTTGATGCGAGTTCATCGCCAAGGACCGAACCTGGCCCGGTGATGTAGTTGAACACGCCGTCTGGCAGGCCGGCCTGCTTGAGAAGCTCGTATATTTTCAGTCCCGTTAGCATTGACATGTTGTCCGTTGACGATGGCTTGAACACGACAGTGTTGCCGGTGATCATCGCTGCGGTGCCCATGCCCACGGATATCGAAATAGGGAAGTTGAATGGGGCAAGCACTCCAAAAACGCCGTAGGGCTTCATGGATATCGTAACGTTCTCCGCCGCGGACGGGGCGCCCTGGAACCCTGCACCGACTTTCGCCACGTCCGGTTTTGATGACGTCTTTCTCATGTAGCCTTTGTTGATCTCGAGCTCGTTCGCGTAGTATCTCATGAAGTCTATCGCTTCGTCCACCTCGCCGATCGACTCATACCGTGATTTTCCGTTCTCGTAGCTCAGGATTGCGGACAGGTTGAACTTTTCTTTTGAGAAGATGTCTGCGGCCTTCCTGAACAGCAGCGCCCTTTCTTTGTATTCGAGCTCGCTCCATGAAATGAATGCCTTCTGCGCGGCAAGTATTGCCTGTTTTGCATGCTCGCGATTGCCTTTCTGGAATTTGCCGATGATTATGTCTGAATTGATCGGAGATTTTTCAGTGAGCATCTCTTCAGAATAAACTTCTTTGCCGCCGATGTACATCGGGTGGACCGATCCGAATCCCTTTTTGACGTCGATTACCGCTTTTTCAAATAGGTTATCGAATTCCTGCTCTCTGCCGGAGTCCGCGAACTTTCTGTAGGTGGACTCGTTCTCAAAATTTGATTTTGGCATTATCCCACGTGATAAAATTAGAACATTTTTTTAGCACATTAAAAGTATTTAAGTTGTGTGGTCTTGTTTCGCATACATTGCGGGCCACGTTCTGATGCGATCAGTCGGAGCTCGCAGTAGAAGATTTAATACGTTTAACGACCATCTATAACAAGGCAGATATCGAGAGCTGGTGCAATATGGTTGACGGTAAGGGCCGAGGCAAGGCCCCTTTGGTGCAGGACGCCGATTACAAGAAACGATACGGCTTCAGCGACAAGTTTGAGTACACTTTCAAGAGCAAGAAGGGCCTTGATGAAGGTATTGTGCGCCAGATATCCAAGATAAAGGGAGAACCCGATTGGATGCTCGAGAAGAGGCTTATGGGTTATAGCCAATTCCAGATCAGGCCGACCCCGAAATGGGGGGCGGATCTGAGCGGCATAAACTACGATGACATTTACTACTACTTGGAGCCTACTGACAAGAAGAGCAGCAGCTGGGACGCTGTGCCCGAAGAGATAAAGAGGACGTTCGACAAGCTGGGAGTGCCCGAAGCGGAGAGGAAGTTCTTTGCGGGCGGAGAGGCACAGTACGATTCCGAGGTAGTCTATTCACACATAAAGGACGAGCTCGCGAAGGACGGAGTCATCTTCGTAAGCACAGACGAAGCGGTCAAGCGCTACCCGGAGATGATAAAGAAATATTTCGGCACCGTGATACCGCCGACGGACAACAAGTTTGCGGCGCTTAACACTGCGGTGTGGAGTGGGGGCACGTTCCTGTACGTGCCGAAGGGCGTGAAGGTGAAGATGCCATTGCAGACTTATTTCAGGATAAACACCGAGAAGGCCGGACAGTTTGAGAGGACATTGATAGTTGCCGAAGAAGGCGCGGATGTGACGTTCACGGAAGGCTGCACTGCTCCGATATACATGAGCTCTTCGCTGCACGCCGCAGTCGTAGAGATAATAGCAAAGAAGAACGCGCACGTCAGGTACGTGACAATACAGAACTGGTCCAAGAACGTTTACAACCTTGTGACGCAGAGGGCCTTCGCCTATGAGAACGCTTTTGTCGAATGGATCGACGCAAACATCGGCAGCAAAGTGAACATGAAGTACCCCTCGGTTTATCTGAGAGAAAGAGGCGCAAGGGGCTCTGTGCTATCAGTGGCAGTTGCAGGCCAAGGCCAAGTACAGGACAATGGAGGCAAGATGTACCATCTCGCGCCAGAGACGACCTCGCAGATAATATCGAAGAGCGTTTCGGCGGGGAACGGCATGACAACTTACAGGGGGCTATTGCACATAGACAAGAACGCGACAGGTGTGAAATCCACTGTGAGGTGCGACGCGCTGCTGCTTGATGAAGCCTCAAGGACAAAGACCTTCCCGTACATGGAGGCTTACAACGAGGACGCGATGATCACGCACGAGGCGAGGACGGGAAAGGTCGGCGAGGACGAGCTGTTTTACCTCATGTCAAGGGGGCTTAGCGAAGAAGAGGCAATCACAACGGTGGTGATGGGATTCATCGACCCATTGGCGAGCGAGCTGCCCCTGGAGTATTCGATAGAGCTGAAGAGGCTGATAAAGTTGGACATGCCGAAATCGGTTGGTTGACTATGGCGAGTTACAAGAAGATTAGAGAGTATGCAATCGAGCAGTACGCAAAGCTGCCGCAGGAAGGCAGCGAGCTGTACGCCAACCATTTCGTGAACATACCTTTCAAGCTAGAGGATTATCTTGGCGCAAAAGCCGATGCAGGCGCAGAAAAACAGGCGCTAGAGGCCTTGCTGGCTGGAGAGCTGAAGGATTTGGGAATCCGGTTCGACGCGGTGTTCGGAAGCGATGTTTATTTCTCCAACAGCAGCAGTTTCGTCAAGATTAAAAGTGCTGAGGATCTTTCTGAAAAGGACGTAAAGATGCGCATGCACGACAGCAGCGAGGACAAGTATATGGCATTCATAGACGCGTACGCCAAGAGCGCCGTGTTCATCGACATTCCGGACAAAAAGGATGCGAAATTGAACCTGCTATTTTCGAATTCCAACAAGCCGCTGAACGTGCAGGTGATGATCAGTGTCGGCAGGGGCTCGAAACTGCAGCTGTCTGAACTTTACTGTTCGCGGTCTGCTAAAGTTTCGTCAAATGGGGTTATGCACGAGGTGAGGACGGGCAGCGGGTCTGCGATTGAGATAAACAGTTTGCATAATGAGAATGCGACTACGGTGGTGTTGGGATTCTGCAAGGCAGTGGTCGGTGAGGAGTCCACATTCTGCTTCAATTCGCTGTACAATGGCGGCTCACATGTTAGAGCCAGAACGACAGCAAGCGCGGATAAACCAAAAGGTGTGATCAGAATAAACGAAATCGCGCTTGGTGCCGGAGAGCAGAAGTTTGATCTACACACGCTGATTAAAAATTCCGAAAGGGAGACCGATGCAAGCCTTACGTCGAAGGCCGTGCTGATGGACAACTCGCTCTGCATGCTGAAGGGATTCGCAAAAGTGGAAAAAGGAGCAATAAAGTCAAGGTCGTACGTGCATCAGCGCGGGATGGCGCTAGACAAAGGCGCGAAGATGTACGAGCTGCCGGACATGTCGGTTGATGAGAATGACGTGAAGGCGACCCACTCTTCCGCCATGTCGCCTATTGATGCAGAAGCGATGTTCTACCTGATGTCGAAGGGCATAGACGAGCGAGAAGTGAGAAAACTCATTGTCACGGGGTTCTTTGCGGACGGGCTTTCAAGAATTGAGGATTACACCGCAAGGGAAATAGCGATGTCGCTCATACGCGAAAAGCTCAGGGACAAGACTTTCGGCAAGATTCCGAAGTTGGACACCGCGGATATGTGGATTGCAAGAGGCAGATCCCCGAAGGGAGACATGCTCGAAGACCATTACAAGTACGAGAAACAATAATGCTTATATTGGGCATATTTCAAAGATTATAGAGCGGATTGAAGTGAATACTTTCATCAGTTTGATGGTTGAATGAGCAATGATGCGATGCTTGAAGTCAAGGATTTGCACGTCTCCCTAGAGGGAAAAGAGATAATAAAAGGAATCAGCCTCAAGGTAAAGCAGGGTGAGATCCACGTGATAATGGGTCCTAACGGCTCGGGCAAGAGCACGCTCGCGAAGAGCATAATGGGCCATCCGAAAATCACGGTGATGAAAGGCGATGTTCTGTTTAATGGCAAGAGCATACTCGGATTGAGCACCGACAAAAGGGCGAAGATGGGGCTGTTCCTCGAATTCCAGAATCCCGTTGAGATAGACGGTGTAGGATTCATAAATTTCCTCCACACCGCCAAGCAGTCGCTGAGCGGCGGTGGAGTGAGCACCAAGGAGCTCATGACAGAGATAAAGAGCAGCATAGCGGACCTGAAGCTCAGCGAGGATTTCATAGGCAGGACCCTCAATCAGGGCTTTTCCGGAGGCGAGAAGAAGAAGACCGAGGTGCTGCAGATGTCCGTGCTTAAGCCGAAGATAGCGATACTTGATGAGCCGGATTCCGGGCTGGACATAGATGCGGTGAAGGTCGTCTCTGCCTGCATAAACAGAATTGCAGAGGCGGAGCACATGGGATTGCTGCTGATAACGCACTACAGCAGGATATTGTCGTACATGAAGCCAGACGTAGTGCACGTGATGGTGAATGGGAAGATAGTCGATGAGGGTGGGACCGAACTCATAGAAAAGCTTGAGAAGTCAGGATATGACTCTTACCTGAAGGCGGAGGGTGCAAAGAAATGACCGGAACATTTGACGTTGAAAGGATACGCGAGGATTTCCCGATACTGAAGACAAAAATGAACGGCAAGCCTTTGGTCTATCTGGACAATGCGGCGACCTCACAGAAGCCGCATTCCGTGATAAACGCAATCAGCAACTACTACAAGACTTACAACGCCAACATCCACAGGGGTATATACAAGATTGCGGAGGAGGCAACCGTCGCTTACACCGATTCGAAGGTGAAGCTCGAGAAGTTCATAAACGCAAACTCTATGCAAGAGATCATCTACACAAAGAACGCGACTGATGCGATAAATCTTGTCTCGTTGAGCTGGGGAAGTGCAAATGTAGGCAAAGGGGACCACGTACTAGTATCGAGCATGGAGCACCACAGCAATCTTGTGCCATGGATGGTTCTTGCTAAGAAGAAGGGCGCTGTGCTGGATTATATCGCGCTCGATAAGGATAACGCAAGGCTTAGCACGAAAAGCCTTGAGGAGCAGCTAGAGAAGAAGCCGAGGATAGTTGCGATAACACACGCATCGAATGTGCTTGGGACGATAAACGACGTGAAGGAGATTACCAGGAAGGCGCACAAGGCTGGCGCGATGGTGATTGTTGATGGCGCGCAGTCCGCGCCTCACATGAAAGTCGACGTGAAGGACATTGATTGCGACTTCTTCGCCATGTCGGCCCATAAGATGCTTGGGCCCATGGGGATAGGCGCATTGTATGCGAAAAAGGAGATTCTTGAGGCCATGGAGCCGTTGATAACTGGCGGCGACATGATACGAAGCGTCACGCACAACTCTTACAGCTGGAACGACCTGCCATGGAAGTTTGAGGCAGGCACCTCAGATGTTGCGGGAGCGGTGGGGTTCGGAGCAGCCATCGACTACCTAAATGATGTAGGGATGGGCAACATAAGGAGGCACGAAAAGGGGATGACAAAATACGCTTTGGAGAGGATGAGCGAGATAAAGGGAGTTAAGATCTTCGGGCTCGGCACGGCGGGGCTGGAGGATAAGTGCGGTATAATAGCATTCTCGGTGAAGGGAGTGCATCCGCACGACGTATCCCAGATATTCGACGGTGAGGGCATAGCGATAAGGGCGGGTCAGCACTGCGCGATGCCGCTCGTGACCGAGATCCTGAACGAGAATGCGCTGTCAAGGGTGAGCTTCTACCTTTACAACAAGGAAAGCGAGATCGACAAAGTGGTTGATGCAGTAGGGACAGTTAAAAAGACGTTCAAGTTGGGGTGATGACATGCCGATGGACCTGTACGCAGAGGACATAATAACGCATTACGAGCATCCGCACAACAAAGGCGCCATGAAGGATGCAAGCGTCAGCATGCACAACGAGAACGCTCTTTGCGGAGACAGCATCACGATGCGCCTCAAGATAAAAGGCAACATTGTAGAGGATGTGAAGTTTGAGGGCGACGGCTGCGCGATAAGCGTAGCGGCTGCGAGCATGCTCACCGATTCCGTAAAAGGAAAGAGTTTGGATGAAATAGAGCGCATGAACGTCAAGTCTGTTTTCAAGATTATAGGGTTCGATCCCGGCCCCGCAAGGCTGAAGTGCGCCACCCTGTCTCTTAGAACCCTGAAGGAGGCTGCATTCGCGTACCAGCACAAGGCGGTTGATGCGGAAACCAAGACGCTTTAGCCTGTTCTATTGCTCACACGACAAGGAAGTAGATTGCTATCAGCATAGCAATCGCGATTATCGACTTCCGTTTCACCGAGCCTTCCTTGAATATCAGGCCTCCAAGGAACACCAGCATTATCACGTTCAGCACGTTGCTCAGCGGCCACACTAGGGTTATGTTCGCCATCGATGCAGCGACGTAGTAGAAGACACGGTAGGCGGTGGTGAACGCGGCTATCAGGATTATCTCCTTCTTGTATTTGAGTATGTTATTTGAGGTCTCTTTTATGCCCCCGTATTTCAACTGCATCCCGATAATCATGTTCAATGCGACAAATGCTTCCAGGATTATCAAGTAGGTGTAGGGATTTACGTTGAGCAGTATGTATTTCATGCCCGTCGCCTGAACTGCAGATATGAGTGACGCAAGAATCAGCCATTGGGCGTATTTTTTGCTCTCGAATTGCGGCTTGCCGGTGAACATTATCAGGTAGGTCGCCAGGATGAAGACGCCGACAAAGAAGTATTGCGACAGGGTGAGCTTTTCGCCGAGGAAAAGGAAGGCAAATATCACGATAAAGAAGGTGGGGAGCGCATTGTAAACTGGGGAGGCTGCCGACACGCTGCCATGCTTGTACACCCTTGCAAGTAGCCAGTATATCGCAGCCGACATGAGGCTAAGCAGGTATATCAGGGCGATCGATAATGCGCTTAAGTTGAAGTTTGCAAGCGGCAGGAAGAGCAGGGATATCAGCGCCATGACTACGGAGAAGCTCGTGCTGTAAGCCATCGCATGCTCCGCCTTCAGAGTGTTTTTCTCCAGAAGGGTCGCCACGCCGAGCATCGCTGACGATATTAGTGCTAGGTAGTACCATTGAAGCATCGGTTCACCGAACTTAGCCCCGGTCGGATTCGAACCGGCGTACGCGGGTCCAAAGCCCGCTATCCTTGGCCACTAGATGACGGGGCTACCTAATATATAGTCCCGTGAAGTTTTATAAATAGAGCAAAACTGCGAATTTCAGTAGGATTTGGCAAAGTTTGCTATGTACTTGGCTTCGTTGCCGCACACTATGCACTTCTTGCCCTTCGCGTCTTTCTGGGCATCGAAGGGCATGTTGGTTATCTTTGCCCCTGTTTCTTCCTTCACTTTGGCTTCGCACTCTGCGGATCCGCACCAGCCGGCCTGCACTATCCCACCTTTGCCTCCGATGACGTCCTTCAATTCGGCATATGTCTTCAGCTTGTGCGTGTTGGATTCGAACATGTCCTTCGCTTTCTTGTAAAGGTTTTCGTTTATTTCCTTTAGCAGTGTTTTTATGCCCTCTTCGACGGCATCTATCTCCAAGCTTGTCTTGGCCATGGTGTCTCTTCTTGCCACCACGACCTTGTTTGCAGCCACTTCCTTGCCACCAACTTCTATCCTGATTGGTACGCCTTTGAGCTCCCAATTGTTGAATTTCCATCCCGGCGAGTACGCGTCGCTGTCATCGACGAATGTTCTGAACTTGCCTTTGAGCTTGTGGCTTATGCGGTTCGCGTATTCAAGAACCTCTTTCCTGTTCTGGTCCTTGTATATCGGCACTATCACAACTTGAATCCTTGCGACATTGGGAGGTATCACCAGCCCTTTGTCGTCAGAGTGCATCATGATCAGCGCGCCCAGCTCCCTTGTCGATATTGCGAAGGTGTTCTGATGGACGTATGCCTTCTTCTCGTCTTTGTCTATGAAAGTTATGTTGAAGGCCTTGGCAAAATTCTCCCCGTCGTAATGGAAGGCCGGGCCTTGTATTGCCTTACCGTCCGGCATGAGATGCTCCAGGCTGTAGCTTGCAACTGCACCGGCAAACTTTTCGGTTTCCGTCTTCTTGCCCGGAATGCAAGGCAGCGCAAGGTTTTCTTTGAGCACTTCTTCGTAAATTTTCAGAATTGTGTCTCCTTCTGCCTGGGCCTCTTCGGCAGTTGCAAACACCGTATGCCCTTCATTCCATAGGAATTCCCTCGTCCTCAGGAAGGGGGTGGGGTGCTTGAACTCCCATCTGATTACCGAGTTCCACTGATTGAATCGCATCGGAAGATCCCTCCATGAGCGGATCCATTTTGAGTAGCTGTCATACATTATGGTCTCCGAGGTGGGTCTTACCGCAAGCCGTTCATCAAGCTTTGAATCTCCAGTGTGGGTTACCCATGCAACTTCCGGAGAAAATCCCTTCACGTGTGTCTTCTCTTTTTCAAGTAGGCTCTCTGGTATAAGCATCGGAAAATAGACATTCTGTATTCCATCTGCCTTGAAGCGGTCATCCACAGCCCGCTGTATTGATTCCCACACGAAATAGCTATCTGGTCTGAACGCCAGACAACCGGAGACCGCAGTGTAATCGACGAATTCCGATTTTATAAGCACTTGCGTGTACCATTCCGAAAAGTTCTCGGCTTTCCTTGCCGTTATTCCCTTCTTTTCGACGTCCATTCGTATGACCTTTTTGAATAAAGATTTCGGTACAAATTTTACGCTGCGCTCTTCTTTAAGCCTTCTGTCGCATTATTTTTAGCTTCCTCAGATCTTTGACAAGTTGTTCATAGCCGACGAACTTGATTGCTTTTATCCCGACCTTTCTCGCGCCGATGACGTTCTCTTCCATGTTGTCTATGAAGACCGCCTCGCTTGGCGCAGTGTCCATCTTCTTTAGTGCGTATCGATATATTCTTGCTTCGGGTTTCCTCATCTTTATGTAGCAGGATGCGAACACCCGGTCGACCTTTACCCCTTTGATCAGCTGAAGGCCCTCGATGTACCTCGCCCTGCCGACATTCGAGAGCAGCACGACCTTGTATCGTTTTGAGAGGGAGTTGATGAGATTGAACACCTGCCGGTTGAGTTTTGCTATCTTTCTGTAGGATTGGATCCACTCCAGGCTGCCGTCGCTTGTATTGAACCTTTTTGCCAGAGCGTCTTCGGTCTGTTTGAGACTTGCGGCACCGTATTCCATCTTGACCACAAGAGGGTTGAGGCAGTTGGTGAAGTCCTTGGCGTTTATGTGCAGCTTTTTGGATATGTAGTTTATGTATTCGTCGTCGTTGAAATTGATTAGAACGTCGCCTATATCGAATATTATTAGCTTTATCATGTTCATTGTATCAGCCTGAAAACTATATATATCTGGCACATGATCTGATGAAGACTATCGTCATTGGTTTGGGTGGAAATGCATTGCTTAGCCCTGGGAAAAGCCAGAAGGTAAATGTGGAGTTGAAGAATGCGGAAAGAGCGGCGCATGAGATAGCGAAGATAGTGAAGACTGGAGGTTATAACGTGGTGATAACGCACGGCAACGGACCGCAGGTCGGTGACGAGCAGATCAAGAACACAAATTCACGCGGCGCGGTGCCTGAACTGCCGCTTTACATGCTGAACGCCGAGACCGAAGCATCGATAGGAAGTGTGCTAGAGATGGCATTGAGAAATGAGCTGAAGAACCTGAACGTTGACAGGGAAGTGTGCGTAGTGCTGACGCACACGATCGTCGATGGAAAGGATGGCGCTTTCCTGAGACCGACCAAGCCCATAGGTCCATTGTACTCCAAAAGCGAACTCCTGCAGGAATTGAAGTTCAAGAAGTTTAGTTACATCAAAGTTGGCTCAAAGTACCGGATGGTTGTGCCGTCACCCGTGCCAGTAAGGATACTTGAGGTTGGTGTGATAAAAAGCCTTATGAATAGCGCTGTAGTGATAGCCGCCGGCGGAGGTGGAATACCGATTCTTCTGAATGGGGGCAGGTATGCGGGTGTTGATGCAGTAATAGACAAGGACATGACAACGCAACTCCTTGCAAATTCGATAAACGCGCATGAGATGATTATACTCACTGACGTAGAATGCGTCTATGGCGACTTTGAGAAACAAAAAGGCACGATAAGGGAGATACGCGCAAAGGAGCTGAAGGCGTCTATTGAAAAGTTTCAGGAGGGAACGATGCGACCTAAGCTGGAGGCCTGCATTGAGTTCATTGAAAATGGGGGTAGGATCGCGCGGATAGGTAGCCTCTACCGGCTTGAGGATATCCTGAATGGCAAATCGGGTACTGCAGTGATCGCTTGATCGTTTTGAGTGGATATTTTAACATGGCAAAATTCCTCGGATATACGACAAAAACCTAATGCCGTAGGCAGTTATAAATAGCATCAAAAAAGAGTTTATGACAGTAAAAGGTGCGGGAATAATGAAAAAAACCCAGTCAAAAGCGCCTGGTGAAGTCACAACCGCAATTGGGACTTCGAATATCGCATTCATAAAGTACTGGGGTAAGCTGGACGAGCGGATAAATACGCCAAGAAACTCCAGCATCAGCATGACGCTTGACGAAACGGTTAGCACTAAGACTAGTGTTGTGTTCTCGGGCAAACTAAAGAGGGATAAGCTTTTCATAAACGGCAAGGAGGAAGACTTGACGGGTGGCTCCAACGAAAAATCGAAATTCATAAAGGAGATGCTCGATTATGCGAGATCCATGGGCCATACCGACAGGAACGCCCTGGTCGTGTCAGAGAACAGTTTCCCCTCAAGCAGCGGGCTGGCTTCGAGCGCCTCCGGAGGCGCAACGCTCGTGTTCGCGCTGTCCGAAGCGTTGGATCTTGGCTTATCGCGCGAGCAGATGTCCGTTATGGCGAGAAGGATAAGCGGCAGCGCCTGCAGAAGCGTTTATGGCGGCATAGTCAGATGGAACAAAGGCAGGAGGGCTGATGGCTCCGATTCCATTGCAGAACAGATAGTTGACGAGAAATATTGGCCTCAACTCAGGGACATAATCGCAATAGTTGATGCGTCTGTGAAGAAGGTCCCATCGAGCGCAGGACATGCACTAACAGTAAGGACAAGCCAGTTGTACATAGAAAGGCCCTTGTTTGCCGAGAGAGGCACACAGGTAGTCGCAGAAGCGGTGGTTGCAAGAGATTTCCAGAGGATGGCAGAGGCGATAATGTGGGATAGCAACAACATGCACGCCACGATGCTTGATTCTTGGCCGCCGATAATGTACCTTACCGATGCATCGAGGGACATAATCTACGGGGTGCACGAGCTGAACGCAAAAAAAGGGAAGTACGTGGCCGCTTACACGTTCGACGCCGGTGCGAACGCACACTTGATAACTACAGACGCCTACAGGAATGATGTGATGAAGATGCTCAAGAGCATGCCCGGCGTGAAGAGTACGATTGAAGCGAAGGCGGGAAGCGGGCCGAGGCTGTTGGATTATAAGGATTCACTGATAGATGCTGATGCATTGACTCCACTGAAGAGATGATTCGTTGAAAAATAAAAGCGATGGCAAAGCCAGGAAACTCTACTTCGTAAAATTCGGTGGCAGTGTCATAACCAACACCAAAAAGCGCAGCACTGCGAAGGTCCACGAGATCGACCGGTTGCTGAAAGAGGTCGACGAAGCCAGGACTCTGCGCGGATTCGATGTGATAATAGGCCATGGCAGCGGTTCCTTCGCGCACGTGCCTGCGAAGAAGTACAAGGTCAATGAGGGACTGAAGTACAGCAACAGCATGAAGGGCAGCGTGATAACGCTGAAGGAGGCAGCCAACTTGGACAACATAGTAGTCGACAGGGCAATGAAGCTTGGAATCCCGGTGTTTCCATTCTCTGCCCACAGTTTCGGCATGTCCGAAGCGGGTCACATGAGCCCGATATTCATAGATGGGATCAAAGCGGCGATAAGACAGGGGTTCATACCGATAGTTTACGGCGACGTGGTCATCGACAAGAACAAGGGCGTGTCCATCGCCTCGACCGAAGAGATACTCGTAGGACTTTCGAAGAGGTTGAAACCCGACAAGATCATTCTGGGCACCGATGTCGATGGGGTGTTCACGAAGGATCCCAGAGTCTACAAGGATGCAAAATTGATAAGGCGCCTAGACAAGAGCACCTTCAAGACGGGCATTGCCGGCGCAGGCGATTCGGTAGGGAGGGCGAATGTCACTGGCGGTATGCAGGGAAAGCTGGCGGCGCTGTACAAGGCGATAAGCAGAGCAGGCGCTACTGGTTATATAATCAACGCAGCCACGCCTGGAAACATGAAGAAGGTACTGCTTGGCGAGGACAGGAAGATCAAGTGCACCGTAGTGTGCGCCTAATCTAAGGATCAATTATATTATGCTATCTGTGGATTATTTGGTGCATTCTCCATCTGTCTTCGGCTTTTCTTGAATTTTTGCTTTTTCCGCTTCCATCTCCTTTATTTCATCCTTCTTTCCGTGCATGGCGTTGTGGCCTTTGACTATGCCTTCGGCAACAAGTGCCCTCACTGCACCAACGT
>CAVUGN010000008.1:0-17036 GCA_963741095.1 uncultured Microcaldota archaeon | reverse complement strand
CAAGACGGGCATTGCCGGCGCAGGCGATTCGGTAGGGAGGGCGAATGTCACTGGCG
Source organism: uncultured Microcaldota archaeon (assembly GCA_963741095.1). GTDB lineage: Archaea > Micrarchaeota > Micrarchaeia > Micrarchaeales > Micrarchaeaceae > CAIOIN01. The sequence continues at coordinate 16,980 of CAVUGN010000008.1, read as the reverse complement.
GTATGCAGGGAAAGCTGGCGGCGCTGTACAAGGCGATAAGCAGAGCAGGCGCTACTGGTTATATAATCAACGCAGCCACGCCTGGAAACATGAAGAAGGTACTGCTTGGCGAGGACAGGAAGATCAAGTGCACCGTAGTGTGCGCCTAATCTAAGGATCAATTATATTATGCTATCTGTGGATTATTTGGTGCATTCTCCATCTGTCTTCGGCTTTTCTTGAATTTTTGCTTTTTCCGCTTCCATCTCCTTTATTTCATCCTTCTTTCCGTGCATGGCGTTGTGGCCTTTGACTATGCCTTCGGCAACAAGTGCCCTCACTGCACCAACGTTCTGCACCAAACCGACTGCAGCCATGACTTCGGAAAATTCTGCGGCATTCTCAATTCCCATTATTTTCTCCCGGAGCAGCATCGCCATCGGGTGGGACTTCGCAGAACCGCCCACCGTGCCTACGGCTATTGGTATTTTTATAATGCCTTTGAGATTCCCCGCTTCGTCTGAGAAGTATTTCGTCAACGAACCATAGCTGTGGCCGTAAGTGGCGAATGCATGGGCGTCGGCTTCGAGCGCCCTCCAATCCTGCCCTGTTGCAAGAGCTATGCCGTCTATGCCATTCATTATTCCCTTGTTGTGCGTTGCGCCCCTCTTTATGTAAGCATCTGCAAACTCTGCTGCTTCAATTATCCTTTCAACTATCTGTTCTCCGCCCAGCATTTTCTTGTCGAATGTTGCACTCGCTGTTGCTAGCCTGTCAGGAGTCAGATTTGAAAGTATGCGCACTCCGCAAGTTCCTGTAATTATATGGTCCTTTGTGATCTTGGATGCGATTGCCTCGGCCATTTTGTTCACTGCGTTTGCGCCCATGGCTTCTTTGCAATCGACCGTAAAGCATACAGCAAGCATATCACGACGCTGCGTCTTTACCACTCGCGCACCTATGGTCAGCGCACCGCCGTGTGCTTGCTCGACTAGGTATCTGTCCGTGGCGTTTGCAATGGCAAGCAACTCTTCTGCGTGCCAGTTTATGCTCTTTATCGCCATATCCATGTCGGGTACGCCCGTGAATTGTATGTGTCCTTCCATTATTGATCCGTTAACACTGGCCGTGATGCCGCGCTTAACATCGACAACCATCCTGTTTATGTTGCATACTGCAGCAATCACGGAAGGCTCTTCTAGTGCCATTGGAACGTCATACGTTTTGCCATTCACCAGAAAGTGGGGCACTATCCCCACTGGAAAGCTAATCGTGGTTATTACGTTTTCCTGCATCTTGTCGGCTTGCTCCCAGCTCAGGCCGCCGCCTTTCCTTAGGAGTATGGCTTCGTCTGATGTGAGTTTGTGTTTTTCTATCACGAGATCTTGGCGCTGCGGTATGCTGAGCTCGTGAAATTTTGGACCTTCCGAAATATTTTTTTGCGTCATGTTAACACGATATTGGGTTTAAATGCATGATATATATGTCCTTTTGTAGGGTATGGCGATTGACGAAGTACCTCATTTTACCTCGTAATTTAGGAGATGCTGCCCGCTTCGTACAGCTCTTTCGCGCCCAGTTGGGATATCTGGGTCACCGAAGCGGTGAAGCCCGCTGCGGCTATGCTGTCAACAAGGTATTCGAGCTTATCCTTGGGCGCTATTGCGACCGCAAGGCCGCCTCCGCCGCCCCCGCTGAGCTTGGCGCCATATGCGCCGGACAAGATTGCGATGCTGACTGCCTTGTCAAGTCTTTCTGTTGAAACGCCCAGCTCTGCCAGCAGCTTGTGTATCTCTGTCATGTGGCTCCCTACCTTGCTTATGTTGCCCGATTTCAGGGCGCCTATTCCCCCCATTGCGCATGAATTTATCCTGTCGAAAATGGCCTCGGTGCTCTCTTTGTTGTTCTTGAACCTTTCCGCGACTTTGCCGACCGTCTCCGCCGTGCTTATCTTCGGGCCGGTGTCTATCAATAGGAGGCTCAAGTCTGTTGAGACGTCCTCTTTCTTCGCCCCCGAGGAGCCGCTGTAGCTGCTGTAGCCGCCATAGTATGAGGCAGGTATGTCGATCTTGCCGGCACCCTCGCTCTTGTGGACTATCTTCTCGCCCTCCCTCGCCAATTCAATTGCCTCGTCGTCGCCGAGCTTTATCTTGCTCGCGTGCAGTATGGCAACCGCAAAAGCAGTGCAGCAGGATCCGCTGCTGGCAAGGCCCCTCTGCGTTGTTATCTCTGAGCTCAGGATCGCCTTCTTTCCAGCCAGATTTGCGCCGTATTCGCCGATCGCCTTCGATGCTATGGTGGCGTACGGCAACACCTCCGGCTTGATGTCCGAGTTGTTTATAATGTAATCCTTTATGTCGGTGCGGCCCTTGTAGCTTGCGTGCAGTTCGTCAAGCCGCTCCTTTGAGAATTCGTATTTTGTTCCGAAATTGGGCAATTCTATGGTCAGGCCGGTGCCCTCGACATCCTCGATCTGCGCGGACGCAAACAGGGATATGGCTGCTGCTATGGCCAGCCTTCCGTAAACGACCGCATGCTCGCCGAAAAGCTTCACAACTCCTGGCGCCCTTGCCTTCGTGTGCCTTATGATGTTTGCCATGAATACACGAATCGCTGACTTCCATGATTATTGGGGTTAGCTCCCTATTATACCTTGTTGTGATGTTTGACTCTTGACGAAGTTGCATTTGGCTTGCCGGTTGTTACCGTCGCATTGGGTGGGTAAAGGCGCAGAAATTGTATGCGATTCCACCCCCGAGATGGGGCAGGTTATTAATGCATTACGTAAAATATTTGTTGTCGGTGCGACTGCACCGCAGGGAGGGCAAGGCATCCATAAATTCGAATGTGTTTTAGGTTGTGTTTTTCATGGCGAACGTTAGCATACGTATTGCGGGCGCGAACGGAGACGGCGTCGAATCAACCGGAGCGCTGCTCGGCAAGATAGCCGCGCTCAGTGGGATGGAGGTCTTCGGCAACCGCGGTTATCAGTCCGTGATACGCGGGGGCCACGTCTGGTACCAGATAAGGATTGGCGACGAGAAGCTCTACAGTGCCGGAGACAACATCGACGTGCTTGTCGCGCTGAACCAGGAGTCCATAACAAACCAGAAAAGCCACCTGGCGGACAAGGCGATAGTGATCTATGATTCGGCAAAGTGCAACGTGAAGGAGCTCGAAGGCCGCTCTTACAGCCTGATTGGCATCCCATTCCTTGAGATAGTCATGGCCGCTGGCGGGGATTCGATAATGAGGAACATGGTCTCGATTGGGACCGTCCTGAAGGTGGTTGGCATAGACATCGGCCTGTTCGACGCGGTCATAAACAAGATGTTCCTGCGCAAGGGCATCGATGTGGTCAACAAGAACATAAAGGTGGCATCAGAGGGCTACAACTACAAAGGTGTCGAAAAGCGCTACAGCATAAGGGGCGATGGCAAGCCGAGATACTTGTTGGACGGCAACACCGCGCTCTCGCTGGGGGCATACGCGGCAGGCTGCAAGTATTACGCGGCGTACCCGATGACGCCGGCAAGCGGCATACTTCAGTGGTTCGCCGCACACGCCGACAGGGGCGTGCTCTACAAGCAGACCGAGGACGAGATTGCGGCAATAAATTCAACCATAGGCGCAGCGTCTGCTGGCGTAAGGGCCATGTGCGGCTCTAGTGGCGGAGGCTTTGCATTAATGGTAGAGGCATTGGGACTTGCGGGAATGCTAGAAACGCCGATAGTCGTCGTAGAGTCACAGCGGACAGGCCCCAGTACTGGACTGCCTTCAAAGACCGAGCAGGGGGACCTGCTTTTCGTTATGCACGCTTCACAGGGCGAGTTTCCACGTATAGTCGTAGCACCAAGGAGCATGGAGGAGAGCTTCAGCCTTACAGCAGACGCGTTCAATCTTGCCGATAGGTATCAGTGCCCTGTTTTGGTGTTGATGGATGCATTCATCTCCGAGCGCGTCGAAAGCGTGGCAAGCTTCGATGTCGATTCGATAAAGATAGATAGAGGGAAGATTGCTGATGCTTCTAGCGTTTCTGGCAGGTTCAAGAGATACGCGCTGACCGATGACGGGATATCGCCGCGCTCCGTGCCTGGGATGAAGGGCCTTTCTTTCGTCGCACCCAGCTATGAACACAATGAGTATGGCGATCTTGTCAGCGATGTGCTTTCCGGCTTGGACGAACATGTCGCAATGAGGAAGAAGATGCAGGAGAAGCGCATGCGGAAGATGGATACGATGCTGAAAAACGAGAATGTTTTCGTTCCGACCGTCGAGAACGGGAATGCGAAGCATTTCCTCGTCACCTTCGGCTCGACCACGTCTGTCGCGAGGGAGGCGATGATTACGCTCAACAAGAAAGGGCTGGACTTCGGCCTGATATCATTCAATTATTTGCTGCCGCTTGATGCAGGCAGGACTAATCGCATGCTGAGCGGCAAGCACCTGATCGATGTGGAATGCAACTACACGGGGCAGTTGGCAAAGGTCATACGGATGGAGACCGGCATTGAGATAAAGGACAGGATATTGCGATACGACGGTGAGAACATCACGTGCGGCGAGATCGTCGAGAATGCTGCCAGGATGGCGGGCAATCAGTGATATTATGGTTGAAAATTACACTAGCGGGATAAGACCGGATTATTGCCCGGGCTGCGGGAACTTCGGGATATTCGCCGCGATGACGAAGGCTTTCTCGGACTTGAAGCTTGACAAGGACAACATGCTGATCGTTGCGGGCATAGGCTGCAGTTCCACGACGGTACAGGCGTTCAGCAGCTACGGGATACACAGCCTGCATGGGCGTTTGCTTCCTGTTGCGATGGGTGCAAATCTCGCAAACAACGATTTGACAGTATTAGGAATAGGCGGCGATGGGGACGGTTACGGGATAGGCGCGGCGCACCTGATACACGTAGCAAGGCGAAACATAGACATGACCTACGTGATATCGGACAACCAGACCTACGGGCTCACTACTGGGCAGACATCGCCAACGGGGCTGATAGGCTACAAGACCAAGTCGACGCCATTCGGCGATATAGAGAATCCGCTCAATCCGATCGCCCTGGCAATAAGCGCAGGCGCGACCTACGTTGCAAGAGGCTTTTCCGGCGACCCCGCGCATCTTGCCGAATTGATAAAGAAGGGTATAACGCACAAGGGATTCGCGCTCATAGACGTCTACAGCCCTTGCGTCACCTTCAATTATCTGAACACCTACGACTGGTTCAAGAATGGAGTCTACAAGCTAGAGGGCACGGGCCATGATCCGAAGAACAGGAAGGCGGCGATGGAGAAGGCGTTTGAGGCGGAGGAGTCTGAATACAAGAGGCTGCCGATAGGTGTTTTCTATGAGACGGAGAAGCCGACTTATGAAGAGTTGGATATAACGCTCAAAAAGGGCCCGCTGATAAAGCAGCCCATGCCGACAAAGGAGCAGATCATGGCCTTCCTGAATGAGAACAGATGACCGTTAAGGTAGGAAGTCCTTGTTCTTTATCTTCTCCTTTATGTAATCGTCCACGAAGGTCAGCCTTGGGCCCTGCAGCGTGTCCTGCTCGAGCTTCTGCTTGGTCGTGAGGACCTTCTTCAGCTCCGTGACCCACTCTTTGTGCCTGTTTATCCACTGGTAGCCCAGCATCTCCTGTGCCCTCTTCAGGTCCACTTCCGTGGCTCGCATAGTCATGTTCTTCAGGAAATCGTAATGCTCCACATCGGACATCGTGACGCCGATGAACTTGGCTTCTGGCGTGGCTATCTCTCTGCCGATGTAGGCGAGGTTCATGCTTCCTGTCTTTATGGTCCAGTAGATGTACCAGCCCCAGGCATCGCCGTCGTTGAAGACATATATTGGAAGGTCCATGTCAGCGAGCTTCCTTATCAGACGCCTCGTTCCCCTTGAGGCCTGGCCTTGCGGGGATATGATTATCATGTTCTCCTTCTTCCACAACCCATCTTCGTTGAGCCTCTGCCACAGCGCGTCCTTTTCCACGACGAGTACGGATTTGGCCTTGACGTCCACGAATTCTATGTCGTTATCGACGTCGCTTGGTATCGCCCAGCCGCTTCTTCCCTGCTTGCTGGCATCGATTTCGAACTTCTCGCCGTTGAACGTGTCCATTATCTTGACATTGCCTGCAAGCACGCCCTTCCTGTTGGCGTTGAGGTTGAGGTCCTCCCTCTTCAGGTCGAGCGCGACCTCCAGATCCTCGATCAGGGGATTGGATTCCGCCTGCTCGTTGAATATGTTTTCGTCAATGTCTTCTCCCAGCGAGTATTTCAGTTGGTAGAAAAGTCCTCTTATCGAGGTGTGCAGGTTCTGATCTATGAACTGGTGGCACTTCGAGGCTATCGCAACGGTCTGCATGAACCTCTTCGATTGCGCTATGTTCAGGAAGCTCCTCTCCTCTTCGGCCTTGCCCAGTGACAGGAAGCCCTTCTTCTCGTCAAATATTATGTTGGACCTGGTCCTTGCGGTGGCAGAGAAGGTAGGATTTCTGCCCTGTTCGACGTCCTTCAGTATGGACTTTCCGAACTGTTCCAGGGTCTCCTCGGGCTTCGTAGCGGCCTCTTTTTTGTTCTTCAAATGATCACGTTTTCTCGTAGCCCCGAAGCTCCTTTATTATGGCGTCCTTTCTTGCACCGCTCTTTAGAGCGTACTTTAGCACGTCTGCCAGTGTCTTTACGGGTATCAGCTTTATCCTCTTCAGCTTGTCCTTGCTTATCGAAACGTCGTCGAGGTTGCTCACCGGAAGTATCACGGTCTTTATGCCAGCGTCGATCGCGGCCTCGACCTTGTTGGTCACTCCGCCGACCGGCAGCACCTCGCCCCTGACCGACAGCGAGCCGGTCATCGCGACCGACTGGTCGACGGGCACGTTCTCCATGGCGGATATTATGCTAACGGCAACGGATATGCTGGCGCTGTCGCCCTCCACCCCTTCGATCTGGAGGAACTGCACGTGCATGTCGTAGTTGGCAGTCTCCTTACCCATGTGCTTCTTTATTATCGCGCTGACGTTCTTCACGGCTTCGGTTGCGGTCTTGCCGAGCCTTCCGGTCGGTATGAACTTGCCCTCGGATCTCGAGCCCGCGGGGGTTACCTCTGCAACTATCGGTATTAGCACTCCTGAATAGGTCGGAGCCGCGCCTATGACTGCCAGGCCGTTGACCTTGCCTATGCTGTAGCCCTTAACCCTGAACACGTCGTAGCCCTTGCGGTATTCCAGCTCTTGCGTGACCACCTGCCCCTCTATCGATGCGGCAAGCGTCTTGGCCGCCACCACTTCGTCCCTTGATACGAATGCCTTCTTCTTCTCCGCCGCGATGTCTCCGGCCGCCCTTACAAGGCCGCCGAGATCCCTCAATACAAGCGTCATTCTCTTCTTCCTCCCTGACCTGCGCCTCGCCTCTTCGGTTATCTCGTCTATGGCGCTCTCGTCGAACTGGGGCACCTTGCCGTCCTTCTGCACCTCCTGGGCGACGAACTGCTCCAACAGTTTCCTGTCGAGCTTGTTGTCCTCCATTGTCGATTCCATGTAGACCTCGTAGCCGTAACCGCGGATCCTTGACCTAAGTGCGGGATGCATGTGCTGAAGATCCTGGAGGTTTCCCGCAGCGACAAGTATGAAATCCGAGGGCACCGGAGCGGTCTTCACAAGAGCGCCGGAGCTCATCTCGCTCTGGCCGGTTATCGAATATTTCTTTTCCTGCATTGCCGTGAGAAGTTCCTGCTGCGCCCTTGGCTCAAGGCTCGATATCTCGTCTATGAACAGGACTCCCTTGTTTGCCTTGTGCACTGCGCCGCTTTCGACCCTGAGATGCGCGGGTGTGCCGAGGCCGCCGCTCTGCAGCGGATCGTGCCTGACATCGCCGAACAGCGCACCGGCTTTCGCGCCCGTCGCGTCTATGAAAGGCGCGTGGGTAAGGCCGGTGTTGTCGACTATGAGTTTGGGTTCGTTAATCTCCCCGGCGCCGGGTATGCCGACCCGCTTGGAGAGGCCTCCTATGAATATGATCATCGAGCCGAATATCAGAATTCCCAGCATCAGCGCCGCAAGGACTATCAGCTCCTCGCCCTTTATCAGACCGCTCAACGATACTGCAAAAATCGCTATGACAAGTATGACTATTATCGGAGTTACCCAGCTGCTGCCCTTGTTCATGGACATCCTGTTCTTCATCCTCTCCTTCTGCAGCAGCATCCTTCCCTGCCCGTCGCCGAGCTTGTCCCCGGGCTTGTAGTTAGGGTATGTCTTAACGTCCTTTACCAGCGGCTCGTTCTCGTCGTTAGGATTCCTGTAGATCAGCACGTCCTCCAACTCGGTGGTCGGCAGCAGCTCGGCCATCGCCTGCGCGAGCAGCGTCTTTCCCGTTCCTGGAGAGCCTATCAGCAGCACGTGCCTCCGCTGCCGTGCCGCCTTCTTTATTATCTCGACCGCTTTTCTCTGTCCTATGACCTGGTCTATCAGGTTTTTGGGTATCTTCACATTCGCGGTGGTCTTAGACTTCGCCATACTATCGACAATACGCGTTATAAGTATAAAAAGCTGAAGGTGTTTAGAGAGTGGGGAAGGTTCTTAAAAGGATCTTGCTCTAAACATCTTCTCTTAGACTTCTCTGGAAAGTTTTAAATACGTTGGCGAGAAGAATACTATAGAAGGTGCTTTTTATAAAAATTCGAGACATAAGGCAGCAGTCTGACGGCGTGCTCAACGGCATGATCGATCAGCTGTCGCTGGAGCTGAGCATCGAGAGGAGGAAGATAGCCTCGACGGGAGTGTCAAGCAAGATCGTAAAGAACCGCGAGATAAGGAGGACTATCGCCAAGATCAACACGGTGCTAAAAGAGAGAGGTGCAAAGGTCTAAAATGCCGGATATCTGCCCAAAGTGTGGCCTGCCGCTTGAAATCTGTGTCTGCAACGTACTTGATAGGGAAACGGAGACGAAGATCAAGGTCTACATCAAGAAGGCGAAGTTCGACAAGGTCGTCACGGTCGTCGAGGGCATAAGCCCGGAGGAGATAGAAAGAACTGCGAAGAGCCTGAAGCGCATGCTTGCCTGCGGAGGGACATACAAATCTAATTATGTGGAATTGCAGGGCGAGCACAGGCAGGCAGCAAAGAAGGCCCTGGAGAGCATAGGCTACAAGCCGGACAGCATAGACGTCGCCTGATCCTGAAGGTGTTGATAAAGTTATTAAGTTTCCCAGCCAATGCTTTCTATCGGATTTTGGGCATGTTCTATGGCTGTTTTGGGGATTGAGAGCAGCGCACACACCCTTGGCATAGGCATAGCCGACAACGGCAAGATAGTTGCGAACGTAAAGCGCATGTACGATGTGGGAAGCAGCGGCATGATACCCTCGAAGGTGGCGGATTTCCACGCGAAGAACGTCGGCAGGCTGCTGAAAGAGGCGTTCCTGCGCTGCGGGTTGGGCATTGACGACATAGAGGCCGTGGGCTACACCAAGGGTCCGGGCATAGGATCATGCCTGAGGATGGGCCAGCTTGCCGCAAGTGCCCTTTCGGAAAAGTATGGATTGCCGCTCTATGACGTGAATCACGCGGTTGCGCACATCGAGATAACGAAGCATCTTTTCCATCTGGCTGACCCGCTGGTGCTCTATGTCAGCGGCGGCAATTCCCAGATACTTGCGATTGAGAAAGCGCCTTACAGGCATTATCACGTGTGCGGGGAGACTTTTGACATTGGCGTGGGCAACATGCTGGACAGCTTCGCCAGGTCCGCCGGGCTTGACCCCGCCTGGGGTTCTAGTGTTGCGAGAGTCGCAGAGGGCGGCAGGTACATTGAGCTGCCGTACACGGTCAAGGGCATGGACTTCACCTTCACCGGCCTGCTTACAAGCGCGATAAAGACGCTCAAGAACAGGAACCTGAAGGATGTAGCTTATTCGCTGCAGGAAACCGCCTTTGCCATGCTCTGCGAGGCAACGGAAAGGGCACTGCTGCTGAAGAACAGGAAGGAATTGATAGTGTGCGGCGGCGTGGCGCAGAGCAAGAGATTGCGCCAGATGCTGAGCATCATGGCTGGCTCGCACGGGGCAAGATTCTGCGTTGCGCCAGATGAGTTCAACGCCGACAACGGCGCGATGATAGCACTTGTTGCCGAGAAGATGCTGGATGCGGGCATTAAGGCAAACATTAAGAGGTGCACGATAAACCAGAGGTATCGGATAGATTCGGTGAGGATAGGATGGTGACCAAGATATCCGAAGGCGCTGAGGCGTTCATATACCGAGTCGGCATACTCGGGTTCGATGCGGTGGTGAAGTACAGGACAAGAAAAAGATACAGAGTGGAGGAGATGGACGCACGGATAAGGTCGGAGAGAACGGTGAAGGAGGCCAGGGTAATGACTGCAGCTGCTGCCGCAGGTGTGAACGCACCCATGGTGCTGTTTGTCGATGAGTACAACATTTGCATGAGCAGGATAAATGGCAGAAATCTGAACGAGCTGATGGCTTCAAAGAGGGTAGGCAGCCGCGTGTTCCGCGATCTGGGCGCCTATGCAGGCATGCTGCACAATGCAGGCATCGCGCATGGGGATTATACGCCGGCCAACGTGATGATTGATAGGAAAAACGCACCTTGGATAATAGACTTCGGCCTATCCGAGATGACTGTCTCTTTTGAGGAGAGGGCTTTGGACCTGCTACTGATGAAACGCAGCATCAGCGCGGAGCAATTCCGCGCCTTTGCTGCTGGTTATAAAGAACAGGGTAAAGATGCCGTGGGTGTGATGGGACGGCTTGGCGAGATAGAGAAGAGAGGCAGGTATCAGACCCGGACATTGCTTGCGCAGGACGATTCTGCTGATTAGACAAGGTCCAAGGCCGCGAACATCACGGGCATTATTATCGTGGCGTCTCCGTCTATCGTCACGTACTTTGCCTTCTCCTTCACCTTGCCCCACGAAACCGCCTCGGTGAGCCTTGCCCCGGACAGGCTGCCGTCGAACTGCGTCGCGGTGGTTATGTAAACAGCGTAATCAAGTCCGCCCTTGAACTGGTTCCACCAGATGGTGTGGTGCTTGCTGATTCCTCCGCCGATCATGAGCGCGCCGGTGGTCTTGTTGTCGAAGGCGATGTTGCTAAGGTCAAGCTCGTCGCGTATCAGGTTCAGCTTGAAGTCGTGGCTCTGCGAGTATATGCTCAACGCCGTCCCGAATGCGCCGTCGAGTATGCCCGGGCAGAATATTGGGACCTTGTGCAGGTAGGCCTGCCTTATTATAGAGTTCTCGTCCTTGATCCGCATGCCGAACTCCCTTATGAGCTCTGCTGCGCTGTACTCTTTCTTGTAGTCCTTTGACTTGTAGATCTGGTCCATGATCTCGTAGAAGCCGTTCTCCAGCCTCATGCCGTACTCCTTGTTCTCTATGAAGACGTTGCCAAGCCTGTAGATGCCGATCTTGTGCAGCGCGGCATCGTCCGCCTCGAACTCGCCCATCGAGTATTTGCCATGGAACGATCTTGCTATGTCATGATCGAGAGTGCCGCCGGTAGTTATTATCGCGTCGAAGTACTTGACCGCGCTCGCGAGAACGCCCCTCAATCCGGTTGCAACCAGGTCCGCGGGGAAGGAGAGGAAGTTGTATGACGAGTCATCTTTGATCATGTCGCCCAGTATCTCTATGCCTCTTACCATGTGCTGCCCGGAAAAGCCGCCCATGTCGTTCATGGAGCTTATGAGCTCAGAGACCTTCATTCCCTTCTTGAGTTTGATATCCTTCACGCCGTTCTTCAGCAGCGCCTTCTTGTTGTACATGCTATCACAGATGCTTTGAAACTAAAATTTAAAAGCTGCTCGTTGCAATCGCAATGGGCAATCGACGTCGCCGTTCTTTTGCAATAGCTTTTTATCTTTTTAGGCTGTCATAATACTATGGCGACAGAAGAGAAGGTAGAGAGGCTTAGCGCTGATGATGAAGAGATACTGCGTTTTATAGAGAGCGCCAGGCCGAAAATATACGTTGTAGGAACGGGAGGAAGCGGAAGCAACACCATATCACGATTAACGGGCATAGGAGTGCAGGGCGCGACTCTGGTCGCCATGAACACCGATGCAGCACATCTTGTGAGAACCAAGGCGGAGAGAAAACTTCTTCTTGGCAAGAGAGTGGCGCGCGGAATGGGGGCAGGAAGCGACTGCAGAGTCGGAGAAGAGGCGGCTCTTGAAAGCAAGGAGGAGGTCAAGCACCTGCTGGGCGATGCGCAGCTTGTGTTCATAACGTGCGGTCTTGGTGGAGGCACCGGAACCGGATCAATCAGCATGATAGCGCACGAGGCGAAGGAGATAGGTGCGCTCACGGTTGCGATAGTAACCCTGCCGTTCTCAAGCGAGGGCAAAGCAAGGATGAGGAATGCGCTCGAGGGATTGAGCAAGCTGAGGAAGGTAACGGACACGACGATAATAATACACAACGACAAGCTGCTTTCCGTGGCGCCGGACCTGCCGCTGAACATGGCGTTCAGAGTTTCAGATGAAGTGCTGTCGAATGCTACTAAAGGCATAGTTGAAATGGTCACGAAGCCGGGGATGGTAAACCTGGATTTTGCAGACCTCAGGGCAGTCCTGAAGGATTCCGGTTATGCGGTGATAGGCAGCGGCGAGGGAGTCGGGACAAGCGACGGCACCAGCAGGGCTGTCGTGGCTTTGGAGAATGCGATAAAGAGCCCGATGCTCGATGCGGACCTGTCGAATGCGAAGAAGGCGCTGGTCAACATAATAGGCGGCGACAGCCTCACGCTCAGGGAGGCAGAGACCATATTTCAGGACATATCCGGCAGGATAAGCGGAGACGCGATGCTCAAGTGGGGCGCAAGGATAGAGCCGGACATGCAGAAAGATGCTTTACGAGTCATGATAGTGGTCAGCGGCGTCGAATTCCCGGAGTACAGCGAGAGCGGGATATCGAAGAGCATAAAGAAGATGGAGGAGATAGACCTCGACGAGATGTTCGAAGAGGAGAAGAAGAGCAAAGAGCAGACCTAGTCCTGGCTGGAGCTAAGAAAAAAAGGAAAAGAAAGACTTGTCCTTATCAGAGCAGTGCGTGTAGGACGAAGAGTGTCCCGAACACCAGGCATACGGTGTTTGCCAGCTTCACCAGCACGTGCAGTGAAGGGCCAGCTGTATCCTTGAGCGGGTCGCCGAATGTGTCTCCGGTGACTGCTGCCTTGTGGGCCTCAGAGCCCTTGCCGCCCATGTGTCCCTCTTCGATGTACTTCTTGGCGTTGTCCCATGCTGCTCCGCCAGTGTTCATCTGCATCGCCAGGATGAACCCTGAAAGCGTTACGCCTATCAGGAACGCGGCAACTGCCTCTGCGCCGAGAGTGAAGCCCAAGAATATGGGTACAATGACAGGCATTAAGCCGGGTATTATCATCTCGTGCTGTGCAGCCACTGTCGCGATGTCTATCGCCTTCGAGTAGTCGGGCTTTCCCTTGCCGGTCATTATGCCCTTTATCTCCCTGAACTGCCTGCGAACTTCCTCGACAATCTTGTACGCGGCCTTTCCTACAGCGCGGATCGCGAACGAGGCGAAGACGAACGGCAGCAATATCCCTATGAACAGACCCACCAGGATCTGCGGCGAGACTATGTTCACCGCGGTTATGTTCGTGACCTGCAGGTATGCGGAGAACAGAAGCAATGCCGCCAATCCCGCAGAGGCCATGGCATACCCCTTTGTGAGCGCCTTGGTGGTGTTCCCTGCCGCATCGAATATGTCTGTAACCTTCCTGACCTTCTCGTCGGCATTCGCCATCTCTGCGATTCCTCCGGCGTTATCGACGATCGGGCCGAAGCCGTCCATTCCGAGGATCATGCCCGCTATTGAGAGCATGCCCATCGTTGCGACAGCTATGCCGTATATGCCGCCCATGTATGGTGTCAGGCCCGGAGTCGAAGCCGCAAAGAGCGTTCCGAGGTAGTACGCCAGCAGTATGGCTACCGATATCACGACAACCGGCATGCCCGTGGATTCAAGCGATATGGCGTATCCACGGATTATGTTTGTCCCAGATCCCGTCTTGGATGCCTCTGCAATCTCCTGCACTGGCTTGTGGCTCTTCGACGTGTAGTATTCGGTTATCATCACTATGAACAGGCTTGCCGCAAGACCCACTACGCTGGCGTAGAACAGGTTGATGTTCAGTATTGTGTAATGGATCAGGATGTAGAATCCGATCATGGCGAAGATGCATGTTGCTATCACGCCGTTCCTGAATCCTATCATCGGGTCCCTGTGACCCTTCGACTTAACGAATGGTATTCCCAGTATCGAAGAGAATATTCCTACAGATCTTGCCAGCAGGGGGAATATCACAAAGAAGAAGTTATGTGTAACAAGGTACAACGAGAAGCCGATTATCATCGCGGCTATGTTCTCTCCGGTCATACTCTCGAACAGGTCAGCACCTCTTCCAGCAACGTCTCCAACATTGTCCCCGACGTTGTCTGCAATGACCGCAGCATTCCTTGGGTCGTCCTCCGGTATTCCGGCATCAATCTTGCCGACTATGTCTGCGCCGACGTCTGCGGCCTTGGTGAATATTCCTCCGCCAAGCTGCGCGAACAGTGCAGAAAGTGACGCTCCGAAACCGAAGCCCACAATCAGTGAGGGGTTGTTGCCGTAAAGCAAGAAAAGGGTCGTTACGCCCAAAAGACTGAGACCGACATTGAACAGGCCCATGACAAGGCCCCCGTAGAAGGATATCTTCAGTGGTTTGTCCATGCCGTACTTTGCGGCATAGGCAGTTTTGGCGTTCGCCTTTGTAGCGACATCCATGCCCACGTATCCCGCCAGCAGCGAGAATATCGCGCCCAGCATGAACGCGAACGCGGTCTTCAGGTCGAAGACCAGGTAGAGCAGGACTGCCAGGATTATCGATATTATGCTTATGGTCTTGTACTGCCTCTTCAGGTAGGCTGTTGAGCCTATCCTTATCGCCTTGGCTATCTCCTCCATCTTCTTGTTCTCGACCGTCTGTTTCGAGATCCAGAGTGAGAGGACCACTGCGACCGCTAGAGACAATATTCCCGCAAAGTAAGCAATTTCTAGGATTATGGAATCACTATTTTTGTCTCGTACACAGACAAACGACTGAGGCGAAGACAAAGTAGTTTCTAATATTTAGTTAATGCTTTTAAGGCTTTCCCTCTGGGCAAAGCAAGGGTTAAATAGATTGTATTTGTAGTTAGATTGGAGTGATTGGATGGACTACAATGAGAGGGGAAACATAAGCGGGAAGACCCTGGACTTGAACAGGGCGAGACAGTCCCTTGTCGAGGAAATTCAGGCTATAATGTGGTATGACGAGCGCGCCGATGCGACTTCGGACAAGGAGCTTAAGGAGGTGCTTGCGCACAACCGCGACGACGAGAAGGAGCACGCGACGCTGCTGCTCGAGTGGCTGAGGAGGAACGACAAGGCCCTCGACAAGAAGCTCAACGAGATAATCTTCAAGAGTGGGGAGCTGTCGAAGCTGTGGGACTGAACGCGCTAAGGCTCAGTCTATAATCGACTCGTATATCTCAGCTGCGCCCCTGGCCATTATGTAAAGCACGAGTATCGCTATGAGAGCGTAGCCTATGCTTATCGGGTAGTTGGCTATGTACACGAGCATCAGGTACGAGAAGGTGACAACCTTTACGACGTTTATCCCCGCCCTGCCCACTATGTTTGAAGAGTAGACGACCTGGGCGAAGCGCGTCTTCATCTTTGATGATGTCCCCCTTGCGGCCATCAGCGCATCCGCAATCGAATGCCTCATGATTATTGCCAGCACTATTATGAGCGGCACTATGTGGACGAAGAGGAAGAGTGCCCACATCGAGTATTCCATTATCCGGTCTCCGGCTATGTCCATCCTCGGGCCGTGCTTGGCGGTCTCGCCTATCGATGTTTTCAGGTCCTTTATCTTCTTCGCGTTGGTCTCGTCTCCGAGCGAGTATTTCAGGTACTCCATGAAGCCTATCTTTCCCTTGCTCTGCGAGTACAGCGCGGCGAAGCCGTCCAATCCGTCAAATAGTATCGCGATCACGAACAGCGTTATCGGGATTATCGGGTTTACCTTCAGCAGCACAAGGTACACTATGGGTATGATCAGCGCTATCCTTACCAGGGTTATGAAATCTGCGGTTCTCATTTGATCTACGGTTTATAGTTTATCTGAATGTCCCGTTCTTTGCTTGCGATGTAGTCCTTACTGAACATGACTACAAAAAGCTTTGTGTTGTTGTTTATCATTGGGAGCTGGAAGTTCAGGGTGTAGTTCGCGGTGCTCATCGGCGACAGCGTGTTGACTGTCGTACCGAGCACGTATGCCTCGCCGTTCGGATTCCTGCTAACTATCAGGAATGAGACCGTCTCGTCCGATTTGGCGTTGTTCGTCACGTTCATGCGTATGCCTCCGAGGCTGTACTGATAGCTACCAGTGTAGTTGTTGAAATTGACGTATATTATCGGAAGCATCTGATTGATGCGCAGGGTGTCCTTGCTGGCGTAGGATGAATGCAGGCTGACCATGACAACAAAAATGACCGCGACGAGCGCAAGCGCGGAGTAGACCATCGGCTTTTTGCTCCGCATGAGGTCTTTATCCTCTTTGTCGAGCCCGTCACTGTGGTACGACATCAGCAGCAGCAAAGGAACGAAGGGTATTGCGTATATCGAGATGTTCCTCCATGATATGAAGAATATGAACGCCGGCACGATGGCCAGGAGGGGCTTCGCGGTCTTGGTGTAGAGGAAAAGCATCGCAAGGGACCAGATGAAAAACAGCACCGAGGCTATTTCCATGAACGAGTACGCCATAGGGTAAAAGCTGACGAAGAACTGCATCACATTGGGGCCGTAGAACGGCAGCTTTGTCGAGCCGAAGAGCGAGAAGATGTTGGTTATCGTCGCTACTGGGGAGAGGAGCACGAAATAGATGTTTATCAGCACGAAGACCGCGATCGAAGCGCCGATCA
>CAVUGN010000007.1:0-5453 GCA_963741095.1 uncultured Microcaldota archaeon | reverse complement strand
TTCAGCTCGCGCAGGTGCTGGTAGACCATGCCCCTTGTCTTATGCAGCTCCTTCGCCAGGTCCGATATCGACTTCTCAGTTTTGGTGGATACCTTCATGAGCACCTCCCTCCTTGCCTGGGTGAGGTTGTAGCTGAGCTTCGGCAGCTCACTGATGCCAGTTCCATTCGTCTTGTTGATGACTATCCTATGCACCTTTCCCTGCCCGGGCATAGCAGCCGTACAGCACGCCGTTGATGAGTATCCTCCAGCCGCCGCTGACGTTGACCACTATCTTGTTGTTCTTGCCAACTTCCTCCTTGTCTATGACTTCGACTATCTCCTTTGCGACCTCGTAGATCTCGTCCTTCTTGACTTTCAGCACCTCTACTTTTGCCACGTTTGCAAAAGTCTTCTCGACGGCGCTTATGTTTGACCTCACCTCCGGATTCATTACGTCGACGACGAGTATTATCTTCTTGGGAGAGAAGGCCAAGGCTGCCGGCATCAGCGGCCCTGCGGAATAGAAAGTCGCAATAAGTGTGATGTTCACCATGCTATCATGGTTGTCAAGTAAAGCTTTTATACCTTATTGTGCATTCAAATACGATATTGTGCAGTAATTAACTGCACAGAACTGCTTATATGTAAACATTTGTCTGGTGATGCTATGGACCAAGCCTTGTGCGGAAAGCTGATATCTTCTGTTGAGATGGACGACTTTGAGGGTGCCGAAGACGCGCTGCAGAAAGGAGCCAATCCCAATACGCGCGACCGCAACGGGACGCATGCACTGTACATCGCCACTGCGGATGGCGATATCAAGATTATCGACCTGCTGCTGAAGCACGGGGCCTCTGCAAGCCTCATGACCCGGAAGGGCAATTGCGCATTGGCTACTGCGGTCGAGAGGAACGATGTGGCAATCGTGGATAAGTTGCTCCAGTCCATAGAACATGAGACCCAAAAGGGCGATAATTGCGGTAGATACCTCCCAATGGCGGTCAAGCAGCGCAATATGGAGATGGTGAACCTCCTGCTCAAGCACGGCGCCGACATAAACAATTATTCGGAACGCGATTATCCTCCGATAATATACGCCATAAAAGCGGGGCACGTGCCGATCGCCAGGACCCTGCTCGCGGCTGGCGCCGACCCGAACGTCAGGATGGGCATGCACGATGGAACCCTACTGCACTACGCAATAGAGAGGAGCAACGTGGAGCTCGTAAAGCTCCTGCTGGAGTACAAGGCGAACGTCAATGCAAAGAACTACATGGATGAGAGCATACTCGAAACGGCAACCGAGAAGAACAACAAGGAGATACTCGATCTCCTGAAGCAGAATGGCGCAGAGGGGTACCAGAGCAATAAAAAGAGGCAGGCGTCGTTCACCCCGGTAAAGGTTACCGGATGCGGCTTCTCCAACGTGGTGGGTCTTGAAAGGACAAAGGCAGAGCTTAACCGCGACGTGATCCAGCCGCTGAAGAATCCTGAGCTTGCGAAGGAGTACGGCATGGAGATAAACAGCGGCATACTTCTGTACGGGCCGCCAGGCTGCGGCAAGACGTTCATGGTGAAGGCGACGGCTGGCGAGACAGGGATGAACCTCATTGAGGTCAAGGTATCTGAAATACTCGACTGCTGGGTCGGCATAGCCGCGAAGAACATGGCGAAGGTATTCGCTACTGCGAGAAAGAACGCGCCCTGCATCATTTTCATCGACGAGATAGAGATGCTCGGAGGCAGCCGGTCAGGCTCCGGAGGCCAGTATCCATGGCTGCATGAGGTCCTCAGCGTCTTCCTCACGGAGCTTGATGGCATACGGTCTTCGAATTCCGGCCTGTTGGTAGTGGGCGCGACAAATGCGCCATGGATGATGGATCCGGCACTGAAGAGGAGCGGGAGGCTCGGCAAGATGATATTCGTCCAGCCCCCTGATGAGCAGGCAAGGGCCGAGATATTCAAGCTGTACCTGAAGGACAGGGCAGTCTCAAATCAGATAGACTATCCTGCGCTTGCCAGGGAGACGAAGATGTGCACCGCGGCGGACATAAAGATGGTATGCAACGAGGCGCTCAAGCTCGCGTGGGAGCGCACCCTGAACACGAAAGAGAAGAGCGCGGTCACGAACGACGATCTGGTGAGCTGCATAAGGAAGGGCAGCTACAATCTGGGAGAATGGTACGAGCAGGCCAGCGGCGTGGTCAAGGGAGAGGTCAACAAGAACCTCTACGGTGACTTCATGGAGTACATGGAGAGGTACAAGAAGGAGAACCTTGCGGTGGAGCAGTCCGCAGTTTACCGGTGAGTATATGAAGAGAGAAAACCATTATACGACAAGAAGATCAGTGGAAAGTTCTACGTGGAAAGAAAACCGAGAGAGGTAGCCGAACTGCTGGTTAAAATATGCGAGAAGTACGATGACAGGGTGGGTCAGGCCATTTTTAATGCGTTTTGGTTCAAAGACGGAGTCCACGAACCACACGATACCTTGGCGTTGAGGATGCGGAATTTCTGAGAATACTACGGGCTTACTATAAGGATTCTAAGAGAGGAAACCGAGAGGCGCAAAAAGGTTAATGAAGGTTTCTCGGAGGGATTGGCTAAGGAGAAGAGGAGCAAACTGGGTATGCGCTGTCCCTTTTGCATGAAAGGGAAACTGTTCGGCATTGTCTCAAAGTGCCGTCTCACGCCCGCGGAGAAAACAGGCGTAAGGATAGGGCTGAAATATAAGTGCGACAGGTGCCACACCATGGCAGACGCCTATGGGCTTAAGGTAGGTGTCGGGCTGTATTGAACTGCAGGCGCGCGACATATTCATTATTAGGTGATTTTATGCAAGGATGGAACTACGACCTGAAGAAAGTGCCGGATTTTACGGTGATATGCGGACCGAACGCATCTGGAAAGTCCGTATTGTTGAGAAGAATCGCATTGGGGGTCAGGAAAGAGCACATGCTTTTGTACCTTGATACGATGGCACTTCCCAAGGCGACAACGAAGGAAGAGATCTTCATGCCCACCATCGAGCGCTCGATGAAGTACATAATGCATGAGCTGGATGGGATAAAAGGCAAAAACACCGTAGTGCTGATGGACAATACGGACATCCTGAACGACGAGTTGATGGCGCGGATATTCGCTAAGATAAGGGAGCTCATTCGCCAGAAGAGGGTATGGAAAGTGATAGTGACCAGAAATGGAAGCAAGTTTACCGTGCGCAGGCTGCACCCGAAGGTTGATTGAAGATATGATGAATGGACTTGGTAGTAGTGGTAAAATGAAGGTGTACGTGGTTTTGTTCGGAGATACACCGATAGCAGTGTATTCTGGGAAGAATAAGAAGTACGTTGACAGGCTGCTCGAAGAATTTTCTGCGATTTCGACAGCTGAACTTATGCTGAACAGGCATATCCCAAATACAGGTATGCGATGGTTCGGGGAGCATGACCATGAAGCAATGAAGTTCGACAGAGAGATCCTTAGAATGGCGTTGGAAAATAACAAACTAAAAAGCTGAGACGTGAGCAACATGTTCTCAAAAATTTCAAATTACTTCAGAAGAATTCGTTATGTTAATTCGATTAGCTACGAAGTCAGAAACATGTTTGCAAACAGCGGGATACACAATTTGGGCCAGATAGGCGTTACTGTTGGAAATCCTGTTGTTGATTCGGCTAGCGGCGAATACGATCCGAAATCAAACAGGATAATACTGAATAAAAAGATTATAGACGCGGTAATGGATAAACCAGAGGTCAAACCGTTTATCGCAGAACTTTTTTGTACATGAGTACTTTCATGCGATTAAACAATTGCATGCTCCTTTTTTCACCGAACGGATAATGTGGGGGAACGGTGTTGTCCAAGTGGATGAGATACTTGCCACTTTCGCTACTACTATTTTTCTCGACAAAGGCAAGGAGAAGATAATAGACGCAATACGTGATAACGTCCGATTCAAATTCCAATGGCGTAGCGCATCCGATCCTAATTTTCTTCAAACCTTCGCTGCTTCATTGGCGATGAAGGGGGAGTATATCATCGGGGATATGACTGCTCTATGCGTTTATGAGAGGTCATCTAAGGACAAAGTTGATATAATAAATTATTTACTAGGTGAAAGAAACAGTTTTGCAGCCATGCAAGCCATATCGAAACTGGGTGAAAACTGTATGTCCCTTTTGCCTGAGGATATAAAGGCAATAATAACAAATGGGTTTTATCAAGTGCCCTCTGGCTCCAGCCTCGTATGATATTATGGCACTCTGATTTAGGCTGCAACCATTAGGTACTGATTGTTATTCTCGGTTAAGTTTTTGATTATAGTCGCTGTTTCGGTATTATTTTCTGTCACCCATACCATCGGCACGCTCCATAATTTCGCTTTGCCCTTGTTCATCTCAATCGAATCCCTCCTTGCGCTGGTCTGCGCCTCATAGCCCTTTGCTCCGCGCAGATTCCACAAGTAACGCTTCTTCTTGTCCACCGGCCATGCCACAAGGTCGAATGAGTGCTTTTCGCTCGGGCTGACGACCAGCATGTTCAGTTCGTGCAGTTTGTTTATTGTTTTAATCAGCAACTGCTTGTGCTCTTCAGAACCCTAGCTTGTCGCTCTGGCCGAGTATTATCTGCTTCGGGTCAACCCACTTCATACCATCTCCAGTCAGGACGTATCTGTTTCCATCCTCTCTTCGCAAGTCCCTTGCTTTCACAAGGCTTGCCAGTATCCCGATCTTGCCCTTGCTGCCGTAGAGCGTGTTGGGGCTCGTGAACCAGCCATTCTTCCTTATGTGCTTTATCGCCGAGCTTGGCGAGCCATCCGTGTTCAGTATTGCCAGCATGCCCGCGTGCATCGCCGGCGTAGGTGCGCCTGTAGGTATCTTCAGCACGTGCTTTGCTCCTTCTGTTTTGAAGGGCCTCTCCTGTTTATCGACCACTTCGTCACCTTGCGGCTGGACCTGCGGCTCTGACCGCCCTGTTGGTTGCTCCAGCGGCATCTCGGGCTCGTCTATCCGCTCCGGCTCGAACTTCGCGGATAGGCTTGCGATATCAGATTCCTCCTTTGCGTTGAGCGGCTCTACTTTCACGTATTCTTCGTAGGAGTTGCCGCCCTGCACCTGGCCCCTGTCGAACAGCAGCATTTCGCCCTGGCTTGCACTGTTCAGGTACTCCTTCTCGTAACTCCCGATGTCCAGTACGTCCTTCCCGTAGTACGAGTATTCCCGCTGCTGATGCAGCATCAGTAGGGAGCAGGAATTGATGAAAGTCCTTGGCACGTCGTCCAGTTGCTGGGTAGACACGACCATCCCAATGCCGTACTTCCTGCCCTGCCTGACGATCTTCTCGGCTATTGGTTCCCTTACGCCATCAGTCTCGTTCTCCCGCTTGAACAGCTGCCAGGCCTCGTCCACCACTACCAGCAGGCGGGGCTTCCCAGTCTGCTGAATGTCTCCGTCGAACAAGCGGATC
>CAVUGN010000006.1:0-62698 GCA_963741095.1 uncultured Microcaldota archaeon | reverse complement strand
CTGTCCGTCCTGCGTTGACGGCGACTACAGTAAGCTCAATTTCACGCCGCAATTCAGCAGCCATCCGATCAAGGAGAAGGAAGAAGGGATAAAGATACGATCCTAAGAAATAAATCGCGAGGGAATGAAAACCGGAGACAACACTGTGCTGATAACGGGTGGCGCCACGGGCATAGGGTTTGCGCTGGCAGAATCGTTCATCAAGAGCGGCAACGAGGTCATAATCTGCGGCAGGAGGGAAGACAAACTGAAGGAAGCCAAGGCGAAGCTGCCGACGGTCAACATCCACGGGTGCGACATCTCGAAGGAGCGCGACTGCAACGAGCTTTTTGATTGGATAAGCGTGAATTTCAAGAACACGAACGTTCTGCTCAACAATGCCGGTATACAGAGATCGATCGACTTCCGCAAGGGTGCGGAGGACTTGCTTAAGAATCCAGGCGAGATAGAGACCAACTTCAAGGCGCAGATCTACCTTTCAGCGCTCTTCATACCCATGTTTTTGCGGCAGAGCGAGGCCGCGATAATAAACGTCTCATCGGGCCTTGGCTTCGTGCCGCTCGCAAGGTTTCCCGTTTATTGCGCGACGAAGGCGGCGATGCACTCCTTCACAACCTCATTGCGTTACCAGTTGAAGGGCACTCCGATAAAGGTCTTCGAGCTTATACCGCCTACCGTTTACGATACGGAACTGAAGGGAAAAGTCCAGGAGAAGAACGACTGGAGCATCTCGTCAGCGGAAGTCGCAGACGCGATGATAGGTGCGATGGCAAAAGATGAGTACGAAATAACGGCCGGTACCTCAAAGAGCCTAATAGCCGATTCGAGAAACGATCCGGAACAGGCATTCAAGCACATAAACCGCTAATCCTGCCTTACGCCCATAAGTCGTCAATAGACGAAGGGCAAATCCGTCTATAAATATCTCTTAAAACCCAATAATTGGTGACTACATGGGAACAAAAATGGCCATTCTAGAGGGCGCTCTGGGCTCAGCTGCAGCATACGGCGCCCAGGCCTTACTAAGGCAGGATTTTGCGCCGATTCATCTTGACCCAAAAACCATAGCCTCGTTCAATCTTAATGATCCCGTCACCCGATACGGCTGGGCGCTGTTCGCCTCCGCGGTCAGCGCAACGTTCCTGATAAACGCCTTCAAGGATCTCAACGATAACGTCCACAAAAAGGCAAAGATGAAGCTCGACATCGCTTCGACGTCAACTTTGGCGGCCGCGTACACTGGCGTGTCCACAACCATAATGAGTTCGGCAATCAGCGGCCTGTTCCATAGAAATGCCGATGCCGTTACCATAATCGGCTCTGTCGTGATGGGGGGCGTCTGTGCCGCTTACGTAACACTGAAAGTGAGAGACGTATTCAAGATGCATGGAAGGGCAATGGAAATGGCACGGTATTCGCTACACAAGATTGAGGACGCCCCATAACGTGCCTGCGCAACTAGAAAAATCCGAACAAAAAGGCAAATAATATGGAAAACAACGCCCAGAAGGACGGAAGGATGACTCCTGAGATAGCCGATGCATTGAAAGCGTACGTAAGACGTGAAACTGAAATTCCTGGCACTCCGATCGGCAAGGAAATTGCTGATCTGAATGGAAAGGAAAGAAAGCACACGACGAAGGTGGAGGATGTGGCAGGACTTAACGGGAAACTGATCCACGAGGTCAAGCAAGACCATCCCTCCAACAAAAAGATAAAGGAACTCGTATCCGAAGGGGCAGAGATAGATGCGAAGGACAGCAATGACGACCTGGCTCCTCTGATGTACGCCGCTTGCAAAGACCGAAAGAGCACTGTTGATACGCTGCTTGGTCTGGGCGCCGACGTGGATGTCAAAACCAACGGTGGAAAGACGGCGCTGATGTACGCTTCATGGTACAATCATGAGGAGATATTCGAAATTTTAATGAACGCTCACGCGAACCTGGACACGCAGGACAATGAAGGCAGGACCGCCCTCATGAGGGCAGCGGCGCGCGGCTGCGAATGGATTGTCAAGGAATTGATGCTCAACGGAGCCGACCCCGATCTGGCCGACAATGAAGGCAGGACTGCGCTGATGCGCGCCTCGTTGGAAGGCAAGGCGGACGTTGTATCCGCCATGGTGTGCGCCCCCGGGCAAAAACATGCGAACGTAAACCTGAAGGACAACGAAGGATGGACGGCAATGGATTACGCAAAAAACAAAGAGATAAAGAAGCTACTCAAAAACGCGGCGAAGTGAGATGGAGCAGAGCGCGAACAACAATGGAAAGATGACGCCGGAGCGAGCCGACGCGATAAAAGCGTTCGTCAGAGAATTCGGCACGGATGTTGACAATCAAACCATCAAGAGCGCCATAGAACTAAGAAGACCGCCCATCGTGAGCAAAGAGCAGTCAGCCCAGCTCGGGATGCAGCTTGTCACGGAATCGGATAAGATGAGCGCGAACTCGAACAAGATCAGGGAACTGATAAGCAAAGGCGCCGATGTCGACTTCGCTTTCTGCGGTGCGACCGCGCTGATGTGCGCTTCATTGAAAGGCCATTACAAGATTGTGGAAGCGTTGCTCAACGCCGGAGCCGATCCCAATATGAAAAACCACGGGGGCATAACTGCACTGATGTACGCTTCGATACACGGAAATATGAAAATTACAAAGATCCTGCTGGATTTTGGGGCGGATGCAAGCCTAAAAGACAAAGACGACAACACGTTGCTGATCCATGCAGCACAGGGCGGCAACAACGAGATCGTCAAAATGATGTTGAACATGAATGTGGATGCCGGAGCAGAGAATTGTTTTGGATACACCGCTTTGACTTACGTCAAAAATGAAGAAGTAAAAGAATTGATCGAAGAAAAGATGAGGAGCAAGTAAAATGCCAGATCAGCGAGTGATGTTTTAGAGTGAAAAGATGACAACAGGCAAGAATCAAGACAAGGCATTGGAAGTCCGTTACCAGCACCTGCAGAGCGGCACGGATGCACTCATGTCCTACCTGCTCTCGGAGACCAACAAAATCGAGGACAGGATAATCTATTCGCTGAAAAGGGCTAATCTGAACGACGGCATCAAGGAGTTTGAAAGCATTGTGAAAGAGCACAACGCACTCGTTTCCGATTCCCGCAAAAATCTGGACTATTCAAACAGCGTCGCGGTGGGCGCCCTGATCTTCGCGGATGCCGAATACTATGCAATGCGAATGGTCGCCTACATCGGCATGATGGGGGAAGGCCCGATGCGCGAATTACACGCGCTCGAAATGTCAAAAACATTCGAGAGAACGGTGGAGGCCATCAACTACGGAAGTCTGGGATACCTGAATAAGGCCGCTTCGATGCTCGGCGAGCAAGGCATCCCAGACCTAGCTGCAATCTGCCGTTGGATCGAAGAGAGGCAGAACGACAAGTTCGATTTCGAATCGAACAACAACTACGTGCGGAAGGAGCTCGTGAGAATAAAGGAGCTATCTCCCCTTGATGATTTGTGGGAGCAGAAAATCAGCGTAATTAGCAAGGCGATTGCCGACATAATCAACGATGGCGTAGCGAGGCACCTGATGTCGCTTGCCGCTTATGCCGACTCCAGCGCGGCGCTCTTCGGCAATGAGAACACGAGCGCTACGCTGAACATCCAGTCAATCAAAGAGATCGACACCCTGATCAAGTATCACGGCGAGGCCGCTGTCCGATCCTTGTTAAGGGTTGCTCCGCTGGAGAGTCCTGACAATGAAGAGTCTTCTGACAAACAATGGGGGGCATTCGCCCGTGGCATGCTGCAGGGAATAGACCGCATAAGGAAGCTCATGTCTGATGAAATAAGCAACACCGAAGACGACTACCGCAAGAAGTTGGCGGATGCCGGGGTGGACAATGCATTCATCGAAACAATAAAGGCAAAAGCGATGTACAACTACCCCCCAGAGGAAGAACGGAGAATGACGAGCGCCATAAAAACCGCAATCTCACGCCCGGAAGGGTCGGCTACGCTTAACGCATTGCTGAACGAACTGGTCAAAATCGATTCCATGCGCATGGCCGCATCGCTTAGATCCTTGGTCACCACGGGAAGATACTCCAGCATCGAGGAGGAGAACACTCGGATCATACGCGGCATTGACGAGATAAGGAGTATCGTGACTGAGAACACGATAAAAGACGCAAGGGGCGCACTTGAAATGCTCGACGGCAGGGCCAAGAACGACGAGCTGCCCGGAATTGCCTCGTGGTTCGCGAAAAGAAGCAGCGATCGCTTCCGTTTCGATAAGCGCGAAGCCGCACTTGACGGGATACTGGCAGCTGGCACCATAAAAAACCATGTCAAGATCATAGCGAAAGAGGTGTCCGGGTGCCTCTCGTCATACCTGCTCAGCCTCTCGGCGAGCAGCAACGCGGCGGCCGGTTACGACGATGCGGCGGTCAAGAACCTAGTGGGGCTCAGGAAGCTCGACAAGGAGGACGCCCTGTTCTACGCGGAGTACGTGGGCATCGGCAAGGCAGAGCAGAACTGAGCCGAAAAGCGAGGTTCGTTCAGAACGCATAAATACCCGATTGGACAACTTAAACAGCAGTAATCCGATGTCGAAGGATATTGACCTGCAGAAAGTCGTGTCGGTCCTGCCACAGTACCAGCAGCGTTGGATTGGCAATTTCTTCCGCCATGATATCAGAGAGGTAAACCTGTCTAATCCTGATCCGAATCCGGGAACCGCGCTGCGGGGATTTTACGGGCGCAAACTTGCGGGCGCGATGATAGCATCAGAGGCGTTAATGAAGGAAGACAAGGATTCATTCGCCCAGATCGAATCGCTGCTCGGGCATGCCGATGCCAAAAAAGCTTCGTCCGCGATAGCGACGGGAATGACGGAGATAAAGGCCTTCACCGTCGCTTCGAATGCTGCAGAGAATGCCGGTCTCAAGAATGTCGCCTCTGCAGTGGACTATGCGGTGATCGAGGCAGTGTCAAGGAGCAATCCCAGTGTCGCAAAGGTGATGCACGAAGCGGAATCAAGGCCCAAGCTCGACATGGACCTGGTCAGGGCGCTCATCGACATGCCCGTCAACGGGATAGTTCTGCTGAACGAGGCCGAGGCCGCAGAAAAAGCGATGATGGCCATGTCCTATTCGGCTGCTCTTTATGTAAAGTACTTCGGCGTGCTCTGGCATCTGGCAGGCCGCCGGTTCAGCGAATGGGAGATATATGCCCGCCCCGTGAGGGCCATGTGGGAATTGTTCAAGAAGGGATACGTCTTCATCGGCACCGCGCAGCCTGAAGCCGTGGCTGGGGAGATGAGCACGCCCTATGTGTGCGCCATGCTGCGCAGGGGCGACGAGTCAAAAGGGAACGGGGAGATACTGGAAATATGATGCGAAGGGGCCGATTTTCAGTCAAAAAATCCGGATTAGCGGAACGCCTGCGAAAGCTTTTTAGCCTTAGCAAGAGCAGTATCCTTGTGATTGGATGGAACAAGGAAAAAATGAGAAGATGGAGGGAAAGATGAAGATGTGGAAGATGAAAAAGGAGATGCTGGATTCGATGGGCGAGAAGGAGCTCCGTGCATTCATCAACGGCTACATGATGGCCGAATCGAAGATGTTGAAGGCAATGAGCTCGGATTCCGGCTGCGGATGCGGCTGCAGCGGTAGTTGCGGATGCGGCAGCGATTGCAACTGCGATTGCTGCAAAGACGGCTCGTGCAACTGCGACAGCGGCAAGTAAGCTCTAAGCCGTCTAAATTCCTGTGGCGCGGGCGGAGCCAGTGTTTCGCCTAGCGCCCTAATTTTTTACAGATAAACAACTTAACTTTACGGTTGGGGATTCATTATGACCCTGCCTTTTATGACCCCCCCAATCCTGACGAGGCTGCTGTCCACAATCCATCTGGAAATCGGATTCCATGAATTAATGAAAAGCTCCGCATAGCCTTTCCCATCGTACCTCAAGTTCCATTCGACCCTGCCTTTCTCCTGCCCCTCTGACCTCAATTTTACCGATCCAAGCATACCCGATTCAAATCTGTCTATATTATTCTTGGCTTCCTGCATCAATTCTTTCATCTCAGGCCGGGTAGCATCGAACTCGCGCGGCGACATCTTTATCCTTATGCACAAGCTTCCAGAACCGGTTTTCCCTTCCTCTGAGCTGGTTATGCTGCCGTAACTGGCTGGCACTCCGGGCATTATCGGAGCAGTGTAAAGTATCAATTTGTACGTGGATACGGAATTTTCCCCACTTTTCGACGCGGTTGTCACATTTATCGGTTAAGTTCTGATTGCTATATAAACATTCCCTGCAATTACCATGTACGGAACTGTAACGCGGGGCAGTCAATTTAAACTTTCGATATAAAATCGGTGGAAAAGTGGCGACCAAGGGCGAAGGCAAAAAAGATATGGTAGTGACGCGCGTATTCGATGCGCCGCGCTCAGCCGTCTGGGAGGCATTCACCAACCCGAAAAAGCTGGTGCGATGGTGGGGGCCGAAGGATTTCACAAGTCCATCCTGCAGGATAAATCTCAAGACCGGATGCTCAATCAAGATTGACATGCGCGCCCCGGACGGGGCAAAATACCCGATAAGCGGGGTCTATCGGGAGATCGTGAAACCCGAAAGGCTTGTGATCTCCGCTGCCGCGCTGGACCGGAACAAGAAACCCATCTTCGAGGTGCTCCAGACCTTCATCTTCGCCGAGCGCGGCAAGAAGACAAAGGTCACCGCCAGGGCGAGAGTCACCAAGGTGCACGCGCTCGAGGCTTACCTGTACCTGCCCGGCATGAAGCAGGGCTGGAATGAATCTTTGGACCGGCTTGCTGCGGAGCTCGAATAACGGCTCTGCGCAACCATTAAAAACCTGCACTGAGCCAGTGTAAACGATGCTATGGCAACCGCAAAAACTAAGCAGGGAGACTTCAGCTACATACTGATATACTTTCTGGGATGGCTAACGGGCATACTTTTCTTCCTGATCAGCGGAACAGACAAGAGGAAGAAGCAGCATGCGATACAGTCGATACTATTGCTTGGGGTGATAGGGACAATACTGTTCTACGTTCCAATCATAGGCGGGATTCTCGGGCTGCTTACATGGCTGTACGGCCTTTACATAGGGTACATGGCCTCGACGAACGCCGATGTGGCGATACCGGGCGTGACCGATTTCGCGAAGCAGTCACGCATGATGCGTACTGCGCATTTCTGTCTTTTTCTTTTTTTATGCGCTTCAGCGTTAGCCATACGCAATCTTATATCTGTTCGGAGCGGTATCATAATGTGATCCTATGGCGATCGTGACGGGCACAATAAAGCAGAGGATCCTCATAGACGCGGCACCCGAAGAGGTGTACGAAGCCTACCTGGATTCGAAGATACATTCGAAGTTCACCGGCAGCGGGGCAAAAATAGTGCCAAAGGTCGGCGGCAGGATGGCCGCATGGGACGATTACATAACCGGCAAGTTCATCGAGCTTGTCAAGGGAAAGAGGATAGTGCAGGAGTGGAGCACGACCGAATGGCCAGAAGGATATCCGCCATCCATACTAACGATAACGCTCAAAAAGGTCGGTGCAAAGACTGAACTGACGATGCTGCACACGAGGGTGCCGAAGTCGCAGATGAAGGACTACGCCGATGGCTGGAGGGACTACTATTGGAACCTTCTGCAAAAGTACTTCGAGAAAAAGTGATGCGCTTTGTTGCCAGAATGAAGACCGTGCGAGCGCAGGCCCGCACGGTTCATCCCAACATCACTTCTTGCCCTTGCGCTGGTTGAGCAGCTTGCTTATGCTGTCTATCCTCGCATTGAGCTCCTTCATCTCCTTCTTGGTGACGAAAGGCGCGGACTTCGTGAGCGTGTCCATCTGGCTCTTGACGGTCTTGGCGTACTGCTCCCCCTGGGATTCGTACTTCTTTACCGTCTCCCTGACGAACCTCTCGCTGTCCTTCCTGTTTATCTTGCCCTCTTTCTCCAGCTTGTCCAGTGCTCCGGTCATGGCCTTGACTGCGATGTATGCGACCCCCACGCCGAAATCCATCCCCTTCTTGACAAACTTGTCCATGTCTTGGTCCGATTTTTTCATATTCTCACTCCTAAGCGTCATTCCAGCAGAATCTTCAGCACCAGCCAGAGGCCGAGCAGGCCGCTGAACACGAAGCCGGCTATGCCTATGTTCCTGCTCACCTGCACGATGATTGCGGATGCAACGATCAGCGCCGATACGAGCAGCGCGATCGACATCTTATCGCTTATCCTGTCAAGGTCCGCGGAGAACTCCATCAGATCCTTGTGCTCGAGCTCTATCTTCAATTTGCCTTCCTCGAACTTCCTTATGAAGCTCCTAAGCGCGGAGGGCAGGGACCTTGCAATGTACTCAAAGTCAATGACTTCGTTGAACACCACATCGAACAGCTTGCGCGTGTCAACCCCTTTTGGAAGTAGGTCCTTCACGTACGGTTCGAACTCCTCGGCTATGTTGAACTGCGGGTCCAGGCTGTAGCAGACCCCCTCCAGTATGAGCAGCGATCTCGTCAGCTCGGCCACCTCCCTGGGGCGCTTGAACTCGTACTTGCTTATCACTGACATCAGGTCGGAGAGCATCTGGCCCATCTTGACCTTCACTATGTCCTTGCTGTAGTAGGCATCGAGCACGTCGGCGATATCCGCCTTGAAGGTGTCCGTGTTGGCGCCGTCGCTTATCATGCCCGTCCTGAGCATGTGGGCCACGAGGCCGGCGGTGTCATCCTCGACCGCGAAGAGCGCGAGCCTGAATATGCTCTCTGCAACATTGCTGTCTATCGTGCCTACGCGGCCGAAGTCGAGGAAGCAGACGACGCTGTTCTTGAGTATCATTATGTTGCCGGGATGCATGTCCGCATGGTAAAAGCCGTCGACGAGCACCATCTTGAAGAATGCCCGGACGCACCTCTTCGCGATCAGGCTCCTGTCGTACTTTTCCGATCCGGAGCTTATTATGCTCGAAAGCTTCTCTCCCCGGATCTCCTCCATCACCATGACCTTCTTGGTGCACAGCTCCTCGTACACCGCGGGGACATAGACTCCCTTGTCCTCCTTCAGGTTGTTCTTGAGGCGCACAGCGCTCTTCGCCTCCCTGGAGAAATCCAGCTCCTTCATTATGGACCTCTCGAACTCATCAACAAGATAGATGGGATCGTACTCCTTCACCTCCGGTATGTGCTTGTCGGCCTGCAGCGCCAGGTAGCGCATTATGCGCAGGTCCTCCTTGACCTTTTCAAATATGCCCGGACGCTGCACCTTCACGACGACCTTCTTGCCGTTCTTCAGGACCGCCCTGTGAACCTGGCCTATCGAGGCCGATGCCAGCGGCTCAGTCTCGAAACTCGCGAACAGGGAGCCCACCTTGCTTCCAAGCTCGTCCGCAATTATCTGCTTTGCCTGGTCGGAGGGGAAGGGCTTCATGTTGTCCTGCAGCTTGGCCAGCTCCTCGGCGTAGTCCTCCCCTATTATGTCGGCGCGCGTGCTGAGCATCTGGCCGAACTTCACGAAGGTCGGGCCAAGCTCTTCAAGCATCAGGCGCAGCCTCTCCTGCGAGCTTATCCTGCCGATCTCTATGATCGGCTTGCCCTTCGGGAGACGTATCGGTATCTTCTCCTTTTTCCTTATGCGGTCTGCGAACTCGCCCCACTCGTACCTGGCCAGCAGGCCCATTATCTCCCCTACGCGGTTGATATCCTGCTTGGTCTGTGACATCGAAAAAATGCTCAATCAAAACACCCACAGTTTACTTTAGACTATAACTCGCTGGGAGGTTATTAAAGCGTTATGTGGCTGTGCCAGGTGCGGGCAAAAAAGGCGCTTCCGCGCCGGAACGGGGCAAATCCTCATGCCTCGCCCATCCTCAATACCTCAAAAGCCTCCGCGTGGCTGGCCACCTTGGATTGCATCCCCCTGTGCCTGGCAAGCGCTTCCAGGCAGTCCATGGACTTGTAACGCGCGTCATTCTGCGTTTTGCCGTTGTGCTCCAGCAATTTCAGCTTGCTCTTGATGTAAGGGTCTATGCCCACGAAGTATGTGGGCGAAAACTCGGTCGTCGTGCTGGCGTTGGACTCGTAGGCGAGCACCATTCCGACATTGCGCGCCGCGCTGATCCCGGCATCGTACACCGCACGGTGGTCCTGGTGTGCGTCCTTGTTCGATTGCAGGAACACCCTCTTTACCGGATTCTTGATGCAGAGCACCTCTATCTTGCTGAACAAGGATATCCTGTTCGCATCCAGCAGCGTGTCCGGCAGGTGCATGAACGTTATGTTCTCCTTTTTGACCCCCGCCCCCCCGAGCGCCTTCATGCTCCTCTCCAGCCTGCTGAGCCTGACGCTGTTGTCGACTCCGGCCTCGCCGTCGGTCGCGACTATGCAATAAACATCTTCGTTCCTCTGCTTTATCAGGTACATTATCGTGCCAAGGCATCCCGCTTCTATGTCATCAGGATGAGCGCCTACGAATATCGAGCTACTTCTCGAATTGGTTTTTCCCACCATGTTCCCACTTCTGGATATATGTGGGTGCCAAGATATAAAATTCTGTTGCAACTCGGGAATGATCAAGGGAAGTCGTCAGAGGTACGCCCACAGCGCAAGATAGATCACCGCAACCACGACAATGCTGGAGAACACCGAATACGCGTGGATCTTCATCGCCTTCTTCAGGTCCTCTCTGTGCGATTCCATGTCCGCCACTTTGTTCCTTGACCCTCCGGAGCCGGCGAAATCGTAGATGCCAGCAGCAGCGAAGCCCGCGCAGAACCTCAGGTATCCTTGAAAGAAGCCCTCGAAGCCCATCACCAACGGTACGAACGTTATGAACAGTGCCCATTTAGGCAGGCCGTACAGCAGCGCAAGGCAGACAAAAATCGCGGACACCGCGAAGCCTGCTGCAGCCAGTGCGTACCTCTTCCTTATCTCGTTCTTGCCTATGTTGCAGACACCTGGTTGGTATTTGGCCATTCGAGCACTTGATCTAGAATTACAGCGCAAGCATTAAAATCCATCGTCAGCGCGCTAATCGGCTTTGCACATAAAATAGGTAAAAGTGCCTATTAAATGTGCAAATTTCCGATTAAAAGTGCAAACGTGTTTTTTTGTGCAAAGCCGCGCTAATCGCATGTTATAAATATTTCATGGGGTAGAACCGTCTCTATGAAAATGGGGAAGTGCGCCGGTGTGAAAAGATGATCTCAAACGAACGCAATCATGACATGCACAATGATCCCCAGCAGTACATCAATCGGGGGATTGACGCACTGATGGACTGCCTCTCGCTCTCAAACTCGGAGCTCATGAGCGGCATCTTCGAGCAGATGAAAACGAGGGGGGCATCGCCGTCGGCCGCCAGAGTCATACTGATGCACATGGAGGAGCAGCAAAAGATGATGCTGGAAGACAAGGATGCGGACGAGAAGAGCGTGCTGCCCGAGTTGCTGGGCAACCATCTCGACGCGTACCTCTCCTCTCTGGGCGCTTATGCCTACGAAGCGGATCCGATGACGCGCAGGAGCGGGATAACGGAATCCGTGGAGAACACGGCGAAGCGCATAAACTCGCTGTGCATAGGCTATCTCAACACGGCCATAAACTTGATCGAAAAGGGATGTGCGTCCAACCACCTGATGGATGAGAAAGAACTTGCTTATCTGAAAGTCTGGTCCGCGGAAAGGGAAAAAGACCAATTCGATTTCCAGTCCGCCAGAGCGCTCTACAACAGTTCGCTCGACGAGATGGAGCACCCGAGCAAAAGTGCAGAGGTGTGGGAACTCAGGCTGGCCAATCTTGACCTGACGGTCACCAACGCACTGGGGAGATGCATAATCTACAGCACTCTGTGCCTATCCATCTGCGCCTATGCGGATGCAGGCATGTACGAGACCGCGATAGAAGGCATAAACAACCTCGTCAAACCGTACGACGACGATCGGCACGAGCTGATGCTGAGGCAGGCAGAAACGGAACCTGACGACGGCGACGAGAGGATCATGGAGGCGATGTAAACCCAAGTCATTTCCTGAACAGGCGCTCCATCTGGTCCTCCCAGTTCTTGCGTGATATCATGCGTCTGGATCTTGCCAGACGCAGCGGCGGGCACTCCCGCCTGAATTTTTCAAGCAGATATCCCGCAGCCCTCTTGTCGACCTTCTCGAACGTGAATGAGATTAGCTCATCGATTCCGATGTCCACATATCTTTCCTCGTAGTTCTTCTTTTCGTCTATCGCGTACTGTGCGGCTAAGGCGATGGTAGTGATCAGCATGGTCTTGCTGAGGTCGTCGCCCCCGAGCACAAGCACGATCATGTCCCTGAACATCAAGCGCGCATCATACTGCTTCCCGATCCCCGACTCATCCCTCCTTTCGACATCCGTTGCAAAAGCCCTTAGGCTTCCATAGAGTACTGCCGCGTATTCGCCCATTATCTGCATCTGTGCCTCCAGCCTCTTTGGGTCGGAAGAGAATTCCCCCGCCAGATAGGATCCATGGAGGTTCAGCCTGAACTCGTTGATCAATCCGCCAAGAACCGATACGAAGTAGGGCGTTCTGTTCTTGCCCGCGCCGTCATTCATCGGATCGTTCATGCTCCTTTCAGACATCGTTCCACGCAATAAAAGCGGTCCAGGAAATACTTATGCCTTCCCTATGGCTCTTCCGGCTGGAATTTTTATGATGAGGCCTTTCAATCCTCAATCCGCTCCCAGTTTCCCGTAGTCCTTTTTCTTGAGCTGCCAGCCCACGCTGCCGATCATCTCCCTTATGTGGTCCTTGTTGCTCGATTTTGGTATGGGCAGCGACCTTCTTGCCAGGTAGTTCAATGCGACCTGCACAGGAGTCTTCCCATATGCCTTCGCAATCTCGCCTATCCCAGCCACTTCCGATATCCTCCCCTTTGCCAGCGGAGTGTAAGCTATGACATCTATCCCGTTCTTCTCGCAGAAGGGCACCACGTCTTTCTCGCACGCCTTTTCCGCAAGGCTGTACTTTATCTCGTCGGCTGCTATGTCGTAGCGTTTTGTCGCCTCGATCGCCCTCTTGAGATTGTCGACGCCGAAGTTGCTCACGCCGATGCTGCGCACCAGTCCTTTGTCCACCAGCTCCTCCATCGCGCCTATCGTCTCCTTCATGTTCATCAAAGGTCTTGGCCAGTGTATCAGGTAAAGGTCGATGTAATCAGTGTTGAGCCTCTTCAGGCTCGCCTTCGCGGCCTTCATTATCCTATCTCTGCTCAGGTGCGTCATCCACGCCTTGGTTATCACGACCAGCTCTTCGCGGTCTCGCCCCGCAATCGCCCTTCCGACAAGCTCCTCAGAATGGCCCTTGCCGTAGAGCTCCGCGGTGTCTATCACGTTGATGCCGCTGTCGAGCGCGAACTTGATCGCTTCAAGCTCGATCCGGTCATCGCTCTTGTCAGTGAAGAGCCAGCCGCCGAACCCCCAGGTCCCGAAGCCTATGGGGAATACCTTCTTTCCGGAAAGTTTGGTTATCATCATCTCCTCCTATCGATTACCTTGTAATGCTCGTCATTCGTTCAGGAATTTCTTGATCTGCAGGCCGAACGTCAGCATCATCAGCTAGAATCCAAGCAGCAGCGCGATCAGCGAATAGCTACTGTAAAGGTTGGACAGTATCAATCCAGCAGAGATCATCGTCGCAAGAACGAAGTTCGAGAGGCCCCAGGCGATGTTGACCCTGGGTTTGGACTTCTGGCCGAACGGGCTCCGGAAAATCTTTCCGGCCGCGCCGAACACGAAATGCGGCACGCCGTTGCCCAGCAGGCCTCCGATTAGGAAATACCAGATCAAGAATAGTTCGAGAGCCATCCAATCACCGATCAATCAAAACCTCTGTTGCCGAAGGCGTTGTGGTGCGTGAAATCTTCGGCATCGCGCCTCACCCTGAGATAATCAACCTTCGCCACGGGGTATCCCGTCCTCACTGCGAACCCAACCTCCATATGCT
Source organism: uncultured Microcaldota archaeon (assembly GCA_963741095.1). Taxonomy (GTDB): domain Archaea; phylum Micrarchaeota; class Micrarchaeia; order Micrarchaeales; family Micrarchaeaceae; genus CAIOIN01. Next base: position 48,718 of record CAVUGN010000006.1, on the reverse strand, counting down.
TCGGTATCCCGAGCAGCTGCTTCAGCTCTCCGGCTATCTCCTTGCTCGAGAAGACGCTCATTATCTGGAATCCTATGCCCAGCGAATTGGCCATCAGCCACATGTTCTCCATGACGCAGCCCAGGCCCAGGAAGCCGAGCATGTCGTTCTCCGAGCCAGGAGCGCGCTTCCTTGTGTCGTAAGTCACTATGACGACTGAGGGGCTGTCCTTTATCGTGTAGCCTAGCGGCGTCGGCTTCGCGTCCTTCACTGCCGCATCAAGCTTCGACGCGTCCTGCCACGCCGGCGGGAACTGCCTGCCGAGCACGCCAACCTTCTTCTTTTTCAGCTCCTCCTCGGATTTCGACATCTGCAGGAAGTTCTCCCTGATGAAAGATTCCTGCGGCGTGGATTTTATCGCTGCCAGTTTCTCAAGAACCTTCCTGTCATCCACGAACAGTATCTCGAAGTTCTGCATGTTGTGCGCGGTCGGCGCCCACCTGGCAGCCTCGACGATCCTCTTCATGTCTTCGATTGAAACTGGCCTGCTCGGATCAAAAGGTGCTCGGGTCGAGCAGCGCTCCACTATCAGCGTAATTATGTCTTCCATGTTCATCCCCGGTTAGCAATCTCTGAAAACTGCTAATAACTTTTCCAAACCGCACTTTCGAAGAAAATCTCTCCGCCGCCAGACGACGTATGCCGTAGGCGGTGCTATATACTTCGGGCGCCCTAATATACTAGTGTTAAAATGATCAACAACGCATCAATCGCAATCAAATCAAAATTCAAAGAGGGCGGCAAGTTCATTGCAATACTCAAGAGCGGAAGGCTCACGCGCGGCGACGTAGTTGCACTGATAAAAGAAGCGCTGCTGAAGAACAGGAACGTGGACCTGAACGGAAGGGACCTTCACAACCTGGACCTGAGCGGGCTGAGCCTTGGAAGGGCGGACCTCTCCAATGCGAACCTGTCCAACACGAACATGTCAAACGCGATCCTGTTTAATGCGAATCTGCACAACGCGAACTTCTCCAACGCGAACCTTTCTTACATCAACTTGTCCTATGCGGATCTCTCCGGTGCAATGATGGTCGGCACGAACATGCTCAATGCGATACTCTTGAAAACCACCCTGTCCTGACGATCTTCAAAAGCGGATCAATAATCCTGCCACAGCCATGGCTTGCCCTTCCGGGCGTCCATGAACTGCTCGAACTTCCAAGAGCCCAAGCTTCTTGGTTCATAGTTGGGGTACCTGTCAACCTTGAAATAAGCATCCTTGATCCTCCAGCCGAAAAATTCTGTGAGATCCTCGTCGACCAGGACATCCAGGTTCTGCCTATGCGCATATTTTGCCAGCCTTGTCACGCAGTCCCACATGTGGAAGCCGCCAATTCTTAATGTTGAAATCGGGCCCAGTTGGTCGAGTATGCGACTCTGCTTAGGGTAGGGGAACTTGCCGTTCTCGCCCATTGTCCTGTGCGTCTTCTCGTCCATTCCGACGTATATTATCCGGTCAGCCGGGCGCACATCAATGATATCCGAGATGTTGGTGCCGTCCAGCAGCGCAAAGAAGACCTCGAAGCCCCTCTGCCTGTACCTGGCGTCTATGCTGGCATTCAGCAATGGCCCGTAGATCTTTTTGAATTCTTTGGTCATGTCTTCCGTGGCCTCCTTCCTCAGCATTTGCAGCTCCTCCTCGGACTTTATCATTGCCGACCTCTTTGCGAACTCCTTCTCTCGCGGCCAGACCTTAATGGATATGGATCCTTTCCTGAGCTCGCAGTCCATTATGTCCGTTTGCGGGTAAAGGAAGATGAAAGCCTTCTGGGTCGCGGTTGAGGTGTGATTCTCTACGATACCAGTGCCTGCCGCGCCGCCAACGCCATCGACGCGTTCATGCCCCTTTGTTAGCTGTGTGGCCATACTCTCATGCACACTTTTCGTATTTCACCGGCCTGCCTTGAAAAAGCGCAAAACATCAGTGCTTGAACGCAGGGAACTTCACCGCGAACTCCTTGGTCTTCTCGTTAACCTCGCTTTCGTACAACTCCCTCTGCCTGTTGGGCAGCCGAAGCAGTTCCAGGACGGAATGACCGTGTATCTTCACGGGTGCGTTGATGACAATGGAGGCAATAAGCGCGGCTCCGAAGCCGATCTCCCCAATCTGCAGAAGCTTCACGGTGCTTGCTATCTCCAGGCCCATCATGCCCACGGCCATGGCAAGCATGCCGCTCACTCCGAGCATTATTCTTCCCGGATGGGCCACCGTCTCTTCGTAAACCTGCTCCGCGGGCTTGTTTTTATGCTGAAGAAAATGCCATGTGCTGATTGCCTTGCCGCTCACGTATTCTGCGGCTGTGATCGCGCCCAAAGCGGCTCCCAAGCCGATGTCGCCCTTCTGAAAAAGCCCGATTGTGCCGGCCACTGCCGCCCCGTAGACTATCGGATCGGCGAGGTTCACGAATTTCAGCGCGTAATCCATAATGCCAAGGTTATAATAGGTCGGCATGCCCATGTCCACGTTCCTTCTCATCAGCGCGTACTGGTTGGAGGTGTAATCCCCGGTTGCCCTCTGCGCGACATCCATGACTTTGCTCATCTGCTCACTGACACTACTGCGTTCTGCCAGATATATAAGCGTTGCGACAAAGCACGTCCATTGACGAATAACGACGCTGCAATAGGCATTGCAGCGCTTCTGATCCGGCGCGCGGCAGCGCCGCCAGAATGACGTAGCCCACTATTACTGGTGACGTACCGCTTCTGCAAAGAAATAAATAAGTTATTGCGCTCATCAGTGAGCAAGGTGTGGGATGATTGCAGACAAATCCGTTGGCGCGAGCCAAAGCGGATTGCAGTCAGTGGTGGGTGCTAACGGAACTCGTGCAGAAGCATTGCTCCGCGCCGAAACCCTGGTCAAGAGCGACTATGAGAAGGCCTTCAAGGAATGCCTCCTCGACATGGGCGTGAAGTCTTATTACGAACCGTTCAGCCTCTGGGTCGGGCCTTTCCACGGAAGGGATCTCACCTACACCCCCGATTTCCTCACGGATTTGACGATAAACGGCCGCCAGGTCCTTCTGGAGCCCCATCCGTTGCGGCTCAGCAGGCACCATCGCATCTACAACGACATCGTGAAATTCGAAAGGTTCAAGTCTAAGTTCGGCCAGAGGTTCTACTTCGTGCTCGCTTCCGACCTCTGCGATGAGACCATCCACTACCGCTCCAGGAAGCCGGTCTCGAAGTTCGCGGACGAGTATTGGGAGGTCCCGCACATATGGCAGGATGATACCGGTTGGCTCTGCATGCAGGAGGTCAAAGAGACCGTGCATTCGCGCCTCGAGATGCTGCTGAGGAGGGCGTCCTGACTCTTTTCGCAGGTTATATATATCTGATAAAGTTGAAGGCTTCCATGGCAACATTGTCGAAGGGCGGCAGCGTCTTCCAGGCGAACATACTCACCATCAAGGAGGGTGATCTCGTCACGAAGGCCTACAAGGTGCAGGACCTCGACCTGGTCATCGAACAAGCGAGAGGCGAAAACAAGGCCTACCTGTCGCATTACAGCAACCCAGGCATATGCTTCTTCACCGGGCTCATGAACTTCCTTTACATGAACGGCTACCAGATACCATTGGTCAAGGAGCCAGCGCAGATGTACAAGGACGAATTCCATGACAGCGCAGTATGGTTCGGGGGCCTGATGGCCGCGCGAAAATTCCCGATAGAGTATGTGTACTCGTTCGATCTTGAGGGCAAGAAGCCACCGACCGCCACATTGCAGGTGTTCTACCAGGAGTCCAAGCCACCTGAGCTCCAGATAAACACGCGCGAAAACGGGAGGGCGATAATAATCTCAACGGATACTGCGCAGAAGCTGATCAGAGGGATACCAAAGATATACCCCTACTTCAACTCGTTCCACACCGCGTATCTCGAATTTCTCAAGGTGGCGAAAACGCACCAGGAAAACGGCGAATTCCCCAGGACCGTTCCCGCAAAGGAGCGAGCAAAGCAGCTGGAGTTCGAGCTGCTGAGGAAAACTCCCTTGCACGTCCGAAAAGCCTAAATATCTCATAGAATTCATGGAATAGTGAGTGTTACGATGGCAACCGAATCGAAAACAGCGACCATGACCGGCATGAAAGAGATCACCATAACAGACTCCATGCGGTTAAACATCAGCAAGGTTACTATACGCTTCAACCCGAACGATGTGATAAGGCTGCCCTGCAGCTGTGATTATGACAAAGAACTGAAGGGCAAGGTGGATCTACTCAGAAAGGTTGAGGTTAAAAGCCCTAGCGGCATCTGGGGGCCATACCCGAGCGTCGCCCTGATCGACGGCATTGATGCTACCACCCGCCAAGAGCAGAAGTTCACAAGAGCCATAATCCGGAAGAGCGTCGACAAGGAAATTGCAATAATGAAATCGCCCAACAACGCCCTGGATATAACGCTCTACAACGCCGCTGAAAATGCCAGAGTCAATGTTTTTTCCATAGACTACTGAGCGCACAATCAAAAACACGATGAAAATCAAAAAGCATAAACATCTCAAGAAAAAAAGGAATCATCATGGAAACTGTAACAATTTCCAATAAACAAGAAGGCCGGACCGCAGGGGTCTCCGGCGCCAAGCCGGTAGAGCTGCGCAACGATGCGGAGAGCAAGGACAACATGAAAATGCAAAACGTCGAACGCACAACCGGTACTCCTTCGTCAAATTTCGGGCAGAAGTTGCACGGATTCTTCTTAGGAGAACCAGGAACGTCGGCAATCCAGACCGTCGGCCTGATGACCTTAACCACTTTCTTGGGCGCAATGACTGGCCTTATGACCATTGGCTACATGGCCGCAGCGATAGGCGGCGCGGTCCTCGGCGCAGAGTTCGGATGGTACGTGGCGAGGCATCCCAAGGCCTGATGGAAATTTTCACCAGCAAGCCGAAAAACAGCCTGCAAAAATTTTAAATATCTTTTGTGGGTTAGTGATATTGTGAGCGCATGGCCAAAAAAGGATTCTTGAAAAAATTCGGCGCGTGGTCGCCAGTGGTGATTGTTTTCGGGATAATCGCCGCGATCGTTGCCGCCATTGTCATACCGTACGTGTTCATCTGGGCGTTGAACGAGCTGTTCAGCCTGAGGATACCCTTCAACTTCTACACCTGGCTTGCCGCGCTGATAATAATAGTTTTGGTCGCGCCGAAGGGCAAATAAATCCCCCTTGCGTCTTGCGGGTTCGATCGGCAAAAACGCCTCGCGAAAGGAATAAATATCTTAAAAAATAGAGGGCTATCGGTGGGTGAATGAACAAGAATATGCCCTTGTCAGAAAGTGCCGTCAATTCCTTTTCTGCGCGCGGCTGGGGCGGCTGTTCAGGTGGCGATTGCGAGTGGGCCATTATACCTGGCAATATAAAAAATCGCATGCCTGCCAACATAGACCTTAACGCGATAAACAAGAGGGTCTTTGATGCCGCCAAAGAAAAGCTGCCGAAGTGCGTGCAGAATGACCTAACCCTGACTTTCGACATGAACCTGATGAACCAGACCATAAGCATCGAGGTGTCCTCTCCGCGCGACGGGCCAGACCGGCAGCTGATAGCAAAGTTTGTCGATTCGATCACGAACGAGATCGTCGCCGGCGTGTACCAGACCGCGCAACTACTTAGGAAAGACTGATGCGGTAAAGCTCCGCGCCCCATTTCCTGCGCTATGCCTTATTCGCATCATCCTTGCGGATGACCCAGCTCCCTCTCGTTGCTCGCTATCTTCCTGTTTATGGACCTGAGTGCGCCCTCCGCGACGTAAAGAGCCTTATCCTCGCGGTTGCTGCCCCTGCCCGAAAGCTTCGCATTCTCCCTTATGCTGTCCCTCTCCCTGGTCAGTTCCCTGACCTGGACGTCAGCTGCTCCTCTTGCGGCCTGCAGCTTGCTGCGCCTCCTGATCATCATGAATCTCGATAGGCTCGGCCATTCGGGCGCCTTTTTCGATTTCGACATGATAGTATTAGCATCTCCGGGTATATAGCCACGTGTGCGCACACAGCCCTGTATCAGATCATGCGCCAGCCTTCCTGAAAGAGAGATACAGCAGAACTAGCGCTATTGCCTGTGTAGCAAGTATGTACATCGTCGCTATCCCCAGCGAATAATAAAGATAGCCGATGACTATGCTCGACGCCATAAGGCCGAAGCCGTAGAAGCTGTTGAATATGCCGTAGGCGTGCCCCCTCTTCTTTTCGGGTATCATGCTGCCCACTACCGATCTCATGACCGTGTCCTGTATGCCTGTCACCGCGCCGAAGAGCAGCGCAGCGCTGAACAGGAAGAGCGGCAGCGATTTCATCAGCACGAACGGCAATACCGCTGCGGTTATGAGCCCGATGTACACAAGGCCCTTGCCTACCTTGTCGTACAGGATCCCAAAGACAACGCCGAAGAATCCCTCTCCTACCATGGCTGTGAGGAAGATGAGCGGTATCAGGTAGGTGCTCAGTACCCCCTGGGCGCTGACCAGCATGAACGATACATTGTAAAGGCCGGCAGCGCTGACCGCCACTGCAAGCGAGTAGAGTATGAAGCGCCTGAAGGTCATGATCTTGCTCTTGTCCATCACGTGCTTCTTCTTCGGCACCTTCTTGTGGTACCAGTAGGCGATGGCGAGCGTCGCTAGCGAGACAACAGCTGGCAGGAAGAGGAACTCAAAAGCCAATCTGTAATCGTTCCTGTAGAGTATTATCAGCGACATGACTATCGGACCTATTATCGCGCCAGTCTGGTCGAGAGCCTCGTTTATCGCGAAGGCCCTGCCCACCTTGCCCTCCTTCGCCGCCGTGGATATTATGTAATCCTTCGGCGGCGAGCGTATCCCCTTTCCTGCGCGCTCCGCGACTATGAGTATCGCAGCGATTATGTAGCTGCCCGTGAAGGCCAGCAGCGGAAGCGCAAGCATGTTTATTATGTAGCCGATGAAGGTTATCGCCCAGTAGTCATGAGTCTTGTCCGCCAGCCTGCCGCTGACCAGCCTTATCGAATATCCGATGAAGTCTCCAACCCCAAGAACAACGCCAAGGAGAAAGACCGAACCTCCCAGGCCCGTTGTGAAGAACTGCGGTATTATGCTCCTGCCTCCCTCATAGACGAAGTCGCCGAAGAGGCTGACGACTCCCAGGATTATTATCAGCATCGTCCCCTGCGATATTATCCTACGCTTTGCCTCCATGTCCGCACTTCGCCAATATATCATAAATGCCCTTAATAAATCTTCACCAGAAGCCAGAAGCTTAATTATAACCTTGCTGCCAATCCTAAATGACGCGCCTAGGGTGTGAATATGCCAACCAAAACCTCAGCAAAAAAGACAATCAACAGGCCAAGGATCAGCAACTGGATCGGCGGGTTATACCTCGGCATGGCAATCTTCATCGCGCTTCTCTTTGCTTCAATATCTTTCCTGACCGGCAGGCCGGCCATCTTCCTTGGCATAGGCGCGCTGGTGTTCGCCATACTGGGCCTCACTGCGTATTGCTTCTACAGGACTTCCTACACCATCGAAAACGGCGCTCTCTATTCCTGGTCTCCGTTCATGGTCATACGGCTGAAACTGGGCGACATAAGGAAGGTGGAGCGGACGAGGGTGCCCATTCACATGAGGGTCGGCGCTGGGGGCTACTGCGGCTTGTTCTACATAGCCGGAGCGGGCTGGACGAGGTCCATAATATCCAACTTCACCGATGGCGTGCTGATAACCGACAAGAACGGAAAGCATTACCTGATAACGCCGTCGAATCCCGAAGCTTTCGTGAAACTGCTGAAATGATGCGATTGCATGCGGAAAATCTACAGGGGCACCGTGATCGGCGAGAGCCTGATCGATGAAAGGTAATGGCAGGAATCAAAGTGACCGATTCAAGCATCTCATCCGAGCTCCATTGGCACTTTTATGCTGTCGAAGCCACAGAGCTCGACATAGAAAGAATTTCCCGCAGCCTGAAGGAGAAATGGTACGCTCATTTTTGGAACGATCGCGAAGTGGTTGTCGCGTTCAAGGACAGGATCTTCAAGTTCAACCATGACAAGAAAGAGACATGGAAGCCCGCCGTCGATTACGGTCTGTCTTTGGGTATCCCCGCCGAGCAGCTAGACTTCCCGATAGAATAGCGCTTGACAAAATCAGGCATACGCACCTCACTGGGAGGCGCGGTTTTCTGCCTGTTGCGTCGGCTCCTGTTCCGCCCCCCCTCTGTTGCTCTGCTGAGCTTATGCCCTTGATGCGCGCTTGTCCGTGTGCCCCTACTAAGGCCCCTTATAAGGTTCCGCGCCGTCAGGAGAGGTTTTAAGCATGGTTCCCCAATGTTCATCATGGGGTTTGTCAAAAACGATGCCGAAGGGATGTTCGTTATTGTAGTTCTTGCTATCGTTTTTGCCTGGATATTCGCAGCCGTATTGAAATTGTACATAATAGGGGTTGTAATCACCGTATTGGGCATAGTGGTTTTGTTCATTTTTCAATCGTTGCGGTTTTTGGTTAAGAATAAAACGGATGGACAAACTCCAAAACCATAGTCCAAAGAGTTGCGAAATTCTTCGGACGGCGCATTAAGCCAAGCCGGAAAAACGAGGGCGTGGACCAAAAAGCGAAAGAGGAAGCTAAAATCTAACTCTCGTAGATATTATCGTGATGGTCGTAATCCTCAATGGTTACAACCTTTCTGGTTTCGTCTATCGAATAGGTCAGAACAAAGCTTTTGTCTATGTGAACTGCCCTTATCCCTTTCATCTGGCCACTTAGCGGCTTGAATCTATAGGGATCATCCAGTATCTGAATCAACTTTTTCCTGATGATTAACAGTTGCATAGGGCTTCTCTTTTCCATTTTTTGGAATAGCCTCTTTACATGATCCTTAACGTCATAAGTGTAGACGGCCATCGCACCAGCCTACCCTTTGATGTGGTACATCTTGTCGAAGTCCTCCATCGTGCCTATGCGCACGGTCTTTTCTTTGGATATCCTTTTCAATTTCTTTAGATACGAAGCCTTGACTTTGGGCTCAAAAACCATCTCCTTGTAATCCTCCGCCATCCTGTCTATTGCCTGGGACTTGTCTCTCAGACCGTACTCCGCCTTGATTATGTTCAGGATGGTATTCGCATCCTCGCTTATGTCTATAATGGCCTTTACCACATTAACACCATATTAATAACGTATTAATAGATATAAAAACCTTTCTATAACATTAAGCCAAATGAACCCAACCTCCAAGCCAAGCAGGAAAGGCGAGGGCTAAGACGGAAAGATTAGTCTTGGCCCTACAACCGCATTTACTTGGAGCTCCGGGAGGTCAGTATGCCCCCGATCAGACCGCCGATCGCGGCCAAGGGCACGTTCCCGATCTCCAATATCCCGATGATCCCGCCCAGGACCCCGCCGCCCAGGGCTCCAATGCTTCCGGCCAGGGCGCCGCCTATCCCCGTGAGCACGAACTCCAGCACGAAAAAGCCGAGAATCCCTGCGAGAAGCCCCGCGAAAGCGCCCCTGAGCCAGCCTTTGGCCAGATGCCCCGCGACGATGCCCGCTATGAGCGCGCCCAGCACCGGCAGCCAGCCGAGCAGCACCAGTACCACTGCACCCGCGACCGTACCCACGATTATGCTCCCATTCCCTGCCATCCAACCACACTAAGCTAACCGAAGATAAGCGTTTAAAGGTTTGGTAGACGGCGAGGGCGATCCAAGATACCTAATCAGGAAGAGCCACCGTGTACTGCGCGAGCAGCTGGTTTGCCAGGAATTCAGCAAAGGGCTTCTGGTCGCCCCTATCCGCATTTTCGATAGCCTTGTAGTATCTCTCCTTGTTCGTGACCTCTATTATGGCTGGGGGAAAACGGTTCCTCAGCAGCACCCAGTCCATCAGCAGCCTGGCGGTTCTCCCGTTCCCGTCGGTGAACGGGTGGATCTTGACCAATCCGTTGTGAAGGAACGAGGCAAGTTCCACTGGATGCAGCGCCTTCCTCTCCGTGCGGAAGCTGCCGAAAAGGCTGTCCAGCAATCCCGGAACCTCTCCGGGTTTCGGCGGTATCAGCTCCGAACCCACTATCCTGACCTCGCTGTCCCTGTAATCGCCCTGAATTCTGCAAGAGGTGTTCTTTGTCACCTCATACTGTATCCTGCAGACAAACTTCTTGTTCAGCGCTCCCTTGTACGCCTTCACGTACTCCCAAGCATCGAGGGCGTTGAGCGCTTCGACCACATCGTTCGTCCTGGCGCCTTCAGGTGCGACCCTGTCGCTTATGACCAGCGCGGTCTGCCTGAGCGTCAGGCGGTTCCCCTCTATCGCGTTCGTGTTATAGGTGTAGCGCACCATGAAATCCTTCGGCAGCACGTCCGAAGCGGTCTTGCGGAACACTATGATCGATGCGCTGAGGTCGTCGACCCTCTCCGCGAGGAGCTTGGGCAGCCATCTTGCCCCGTGCAGTTCCATGGACCTCTTCTCGAGCTCAAGGAAGCGCTTCTGCAGCTCATCATGCTCAGGAAGCTTCCTGCCAAGAAATATCCTCAGCTTCTTTGCTTTCGTCGGCGTCACCCTGACGTTCTTGACCAGGTAGTAGTAGGTGTGGCCTCCATGGCTCTGCTTCTCTATGAACGACATGATATGGCTACAACATCAAGATATATATAACTTGTGGACATAATGGCTACATTATCTACAAACATATGGATTGTAGCCATATAAGGGAATAAGCTGCCGCGCCCAAGCCAGGCCGGAAAGGCGAGGACGCGGCTATAGTGAGGCCAGATTTGGATTATAATTTATGAGACCGTTTCTTCGCAAGCCACGTGTCCTTCCTCCAAAACCATGGTAGCGTCAAGATGATGTTAATAACGACCAGATACGCTGGGAACGCGTACTCCGGGAAGGTCCAAGCGGTGATCACAGTGAACGCGGTGAGGGCGCTTATTATGCTGGGGGCGTATGAGTAGCTAGATTCGGTTTCCGGATGCCTCCAACTCTTGGCGATTGTCGGAATCGAAGCGAGCGCGTCAGTCGCTATGGCGAAAATGATTGCGATCGAGGGATCCTTAGTCACCGCCCAAAGTACCAAGGCAAGCACAGAGAAGAACCCGCAAAGGTAATCTATCCCCTCAAGCTTCCAGTACGCTTTCTTGGTTGCAAAAGACGCTATGAGCACGAGCAGCGGGCCGAAGCCGGCCATGAATGTCCTTATCGCCTCCACCCTGTCCGTGGTCATCCTTCCGTCCCGGTTCGCGCTCGTCTCCACCTCACTTCGCCCCCACGGCATTCCTGAGCATGTTCTTTATGCTTTCAGCGTATGCGATCTGCTCCGCGGTAAGGCCGTAATGGTCCTTCTGTGCCGGGTCTGCGCCGCGGTCCAGCAGCAGCCTGACGGCATCACCCTTACCGTTCGCTGCGGCCAGCATCAGCGGCGTCCGGTCCATATTGCGTTCCGCGGCCATGCGCGCCCCGCCGTCCAGCAGTATCTTTATGATCGCGCAGTTGCCCAATTGTGAGGCGAAAAGCAGCGCGGTCATCCTGCCCTGTTCGTGCGCCTCCGCGTTCACATCGGCGCCGCTGCGTATCAGCATCGCGACCAGATCGCTGTTGTCTCTTATCGTGGCGGTTCATCAGCGCCGTCTGCCCGAATGGATCAGTCGCGTTCAAGTCCGCCCCCTGGCTTATCAGCCTGTTCACCCTGTCCATGTCCGGATTGCCCTTGTGTGATTCTACGGCAAGCTCTATTCCAAACTTGTTCGCCTCTTCCTTGCTGATGGCAGCAGGCTTCATGGCCATCATTCCTCTGATTCCGTTTTCGATCGCGCCTTCGGACCGCTGGACAAAGGCCCTTATCGCTTCCACTCGGTCTGTGGTCATTTTTCCGTCCTTGTTTGCATCGGTTTTCATCTCGATCTACCCTCCGTCAGGTCCTCGAGCAGCTTCTCTATGTCCTCGTCGACTATGTAGTCAAAAACCGTACTGCCGTCGTTGGTCCTAATATCTATTCTGGCGCCGCTGTTCACCAGTGTCTCGATGACATTTGCATGGCTCCGACGCGCAGCCCACATAAGCGCCGTTCTGCCAAGGCTGTCCGCAGCATTGACGTCTGCGCCCTTGTCCAAAATCTCTCTGATCTTATCGACGCTCCCATCGCCCTTGATCGTTTCCTCGATGAGCGCCATTCCGAACCATTTTCTCTCTGCCGCGCTCATTTCCATCCTCATAGAATCGTCTTTTGCCCGTGCAGTCATCCCGTTGGCCATATCCTCCGACTGCCTTACGAACGCCTTTATCGCGTCTGCACGCTGCACGGTCATCCTGCCGCCATTGTTCGCGCTGCGTTCCATCTCACTTACCCCTCACTGCATCCGCAAGCAATTTCCTTGTGACATCGCTCTTTGCGTAATCAATAGCCCTCTTTCCGTCATAGTTCTTGCAATTCGGATTGGCGCCATGATCCAGCAGTATTTTGACGGACTTGTCCGCGCCGTGAATTGACGCGTACATCAGCGCGGTGTGGCCCCATTTGTTGCTAAAATCCAGGTCCGCGCAGCCGGACGTCAATGCCTCGACGGCCTCATCCCTGCCGAGGTATGAAGCCCACATCAGCGGAGTCATATCCCCATCGTGCTTTAGGTTCGTGTCCGCGCCGCCGAGTATCAGTTCCTCGACCCTTTTTAGGTCGATCCGATCCTTCCGTATCTCCTCTATCAGCTCCATGCCCAGCACCTTCGCCTTATCATCGCTGACGATGCGCTTCAAACCAACAACACTCTTGCTGACCGCATCGTCCGATGAGCTTTCCCTCTGCCTTACAAACGCTTTTATCGCGTCCGCCCTCTGAGCGGTCATCTTCCCGTCCCTGTTGCCGTGGGTTTCCATTTCACTTCGCCGCATACCTGAACTTTACCATCATTGAACCGGTATCAGATATATACGAGTTTCGGTGTGTGGTTTTGGGCGCATCGGGGATTGTGTTGAAGGCAACCGAATAAACTCCGCATTCTTGGAATCCGCTGCCCTCTGGCAAGACATAATAACCTATCCAAAAATAACATCTTTGGGATTGAATGGCCGATTCGCAAGCTTCAAAGGGAAACAAGAACATCGCTATTGCGGGAATAGCGGTATTGGTGATCATCATACTGGGCGCCGTCTTTCTGTACCATCCATCGGCAGCAACATCAAGCTCGACAACTGTGCCATCAGGCGGGCAGGTAAACACAGCTCAGTCAACTTCAATAACCACCACTGTGCCAACCACAGTGCTGCAAGTTGGGGCGAACCAATCAGTCAATGCAACAGAGGAATACGCTTACCTTCTCTCAATGGAGATCTACACGAACGTGTTCAACGAGAACTGGACCGCAGCCACGGGTGAGATGAACACAATAGGCGGTATTCTCGCCAACGTATCCTCCTCGCAGCTGCCTTCTGAGCTAACGCAGGGCTACGCGGCCCTAAAGCTGGACATCCAGAACAAGAATCAGACCGGAGTTTATAGCCTTCTGAACACCATGGCAAATTCCACGGCGGGCATGGGCATGACCGTAGCCACGCCGCAGATATCCGCGAACCAGTCGATCAGCATCGCCTACGCTTACGTCTACGACATATCGCTGCAGATCTACTACAACGTGCGCCAGCAGAACTGGGCCAATGCCACGACTGAGATAAACGCGATAGAAGGGCTGTTCACGCACATACCCGCGTCGAACCTGCCCACGGGGATAGCGCAGGCCTACTCTGGCCTCAAGCAGGCCATCGCGAGCAGGAACGAGACTGCGGCGCTCGACGACCTGAAAAACATAAGCAGCATGCCCAAATAGTCCGGACCCGAAACAGCATTTAGAATGATGCCAAAGTGGCAGAGTAAGCGCTGATCCCTCTCCAGAAAAGTATAAGTATTAGGGAAAAGCTGAAGGTATCTGTGTTACTTTGGCAACCGTCAATTCTCTTGCTCTGAATGAAAAACTGGCGCAGGTAAACCTCCAAGTAAAGGCAGAGCTCTCAAGGCTCGTCAGGAAAGAGGACACCAGACTGTTCGAGAGCATGACGCCGGACATGTACCCCGAGTTGGTGAAGCAGACCTGGTACGGCCTCTTCGATCCGAAAAAGGGCGTGGCGGAAAGGCGGGAGCACCACAGCGTCATAAAGAACATACTGGAGATCTACGGCAGGAACGACCCGATGATCGTGTTGGAATCGACCGGCGTGTCCAAGAGCCTAGAATTCAAGATCGAGGATGTGCATCTCACGCTCTCGAAGATCGGCACGGAGAGGAGGCTTGTGGTCCCCATCATGACCGGCGGCATCATACCGGGCGCGTTCGTGTGCGATTGCCTGAAGAACAGGGACATGCTGATCGACGTCGCGTTCGTCGGCTACGCAAGAAAGCGGTCTTCGGAACCCCGCTATTACAGACCTGGAGAGGTGCACATATCGGAATGGGACGCGCAGAACCTGTGGAAGCACCGGAGCGAGCCCATCCTGGTGGTCGACGATGCGCTCGAGAGCGGCAGGACGATAGGCGCAGTGACAAAGGCGCTGGGCGAAATCGGCATAAGGAAGGGCGTCGCCTATTTTCTGAACGACGTAAGGAAAAGCAGAAAAGTCGATCAAAATGTTTGATCCGCGCAATCAGATGTGCATGCCCCGAGGTGTGGTGAGAAACTTCTTGAACTCCCTTTCGATAACGCTCTCCCAACCGCCTTCTGCGGACAATCCGCTGCGCTTGAGGCAGAGCAGGCTGACGCCGTCCTCGCCAATCAGTGCGTCAAAGACGCATTCTGCGTGCGGGGCAGTGCTCGGCCTGAGGATAAAGTGTATGGGGCGCTTTGGTTCTGCAATCTCGTTTACTGTCAACCTGTTCTTCCCATTGTAGCGTATCTCCACCTTATCAAGAGTGAAAGCACCGCCGTTCATCGTGAACGATCCCCCATGGGAATTTGCCAGCGCCAAAGACTGCACTATCATCTTGTTTATCGATGCGACATCGGCTTCGCGGAGGTTGTAATGCACTGCAGTTTGCTGCATGTTCTCACTGCATAAGTTCCGATTTTGGAAATATTTATGCCTGCCGGTTGTCTCCGTTAATCATCGAATCTGCGCACCGATCGCACAATAAGTTCATAACGTCAAACGTCTAATGCCGAAGCAATACGTAAATATCTCCTGCACCGCGTATTTTATCAGGTGATAGAATGGCAACACACAATCAAACCGGAATCCAGGCAACCAATGCGACAACCATGACCATAAGCACGGTTGAGACGAAAGTTGACCTGTCTCTCGGGGCCGCGACGCGCGCGACGCTCACGGAAAACCAGAGGACATATCTGGATTTCTCTTTCATCCGTGCCGTGGAAAAGAACAATCTCGAAGAGGCGAAGGCCCAGCTGAACAAAGGCGCAGACCCAAAGACTAGAGATGTGCGCGGCGACAATGCGGTGGACATTGCGCGCGTGCTGCACAACGAACAAATGGAAAAGTACTTCGATTCGATAGGCGTAAAGGGGGCAAGCCCGATAAGGCAGTTCATGAGGACCGCCATCGATGGACGTGCGACCTACCCTTAGTCGGCTCTTCCGAAAGGCGTATATATCTCACCGGGTTGATGCTGTAGCGTGATGGGATGGCAATGAGACAGACCTCTTTGGCCCCTAATGCGATAGAGAAGTTCGGTGCGCTGGTGAGATGCGAGCCGGACATAGGCATAGGCCAGCTGGCGGCCACTTTCAGGTTCATGGAGAACCAGTACTTCAAGGGCGACGACTTCATAAAGAACCTCGCGGGAGGCGCGCCGGAGGGCATCACGTGGGGCCTCTACAACGCGATCGGCAGTGTTTACCCGACGCTGAACAGGAGGCAGAAGGACAACGCGATAAGCCAGACGCTTGCGATAATGGACGCTACGGCGTACACCGCAGTGAACGGCTTCGAAGGGGTGGGACACACAACCGGCATAAGGGAGCCCCTCTATCTCGGCGAGATAGCGTCGGTCAGGCGGATGTACTGGCCCGGGCTGGACGAGGGCAAGCTCATCATAATGCGGCACTGCGGGAACTTCAAGGAGATAAAGGCCGACATCATGGACAAGGACGGCGCATTCAGGCGCGACAAGGTGCACAGCGACTTCGTTGTCGCATACGCGTTCCTGCGCAAGGATTTCTCTGACTTCGGCGAGAAGTTCGCAGAATCGTTCGACAGGGATTTCATAACCAGGACCATAGTCGCGATAACGAAGATGAGGATATCAAACGCGAAGACCGAGAAGGGGGTCTCAGACGGGCTGGAGAGGCTCAGGTATCTCCTGCCGAAATCGCTGCACAGGCTTATAGATTGGGCGAGCGGGACCAGGGACTGGGTGGACCCGACGCAATTCACGTGATTCCGACCAGTTCAAAACGGCAATCCCCGACCATGGGAAAGGCATAAGTATCTCATGGAATTCATGCTAATCGTGATGAGATGTCTGCCAGCAAATCTGAAACTGCGGCAAACGGTTCTAATGCGAAGCAGCAAGAAGTTGCAGTGAAGCACAGCGTACCTCTCATAACGG
The DNA here is from genome assembly GCA_963741095.1 of uncultured Microcaldota archaeon. Classification (GTDB taxonomy): domain Archaea; phylum Micrarchaeota; class Micrarchaeia; order Micrarchaeales; family Micrarchaeaceae; genus CAIOIN01. The sequence goes on along the minus strand of CAVUGN010000006.1, from coordinate 32,156 downwards.
CGATCGGCGAACTGTTGAGATTGGACCGCCATTCTACGGCGAATCACAAAGTCCTCGATGAGATAGCCCTCATGGGCATAGACAGGTACATCGACAAGAAGAACAAGGGCATCATCCTGTACGAAGAGATATACGCGCCCAGCAGGTGGACCTTCGAGGACATCAACATGGTGCTCGACGAATTCCTGCAGAGCAAGATAATCCGTTTGGAACCGCCAAAGCTGGTCAAATACACGCACGAGAGCGACTGGTGCATAATGTGGAAGACCGACCTGATCAGCCTCTCGGATGAGAAGGCGCTCATGGACATCGCAAAGTCGATAAACGAGAGCAGGAAGTTCTTCAACGACAATTTCGAGAACAGGGTCATATACAGGGGCAAGCCCTACAACGACTTCTGACCGGCGCCATACCCCGGAGCCAGCCTTTAACTGCAATCCCGGCTCTACCGAAAAACCGAAGAAAAGGCATAAATATTTCCTCTGGACAAGCCTGATGGATGAGAATATGACGACCGGAAAAACCGCAAGCGAGGCGCCGACAAGGAGCGGCATGCACTGCGATTACGAGGGCATCAGGTACTATTCGAACGAGACGATATCGGTCAGCAACCGCCCGCTATCCAAGATATTCGATGCGATAAGCGAAGGGGTGAAGGGCCAGGACCAGAAGCTCGACAGGAGGATCACGGTCAGGACTGAAGCCAACGGAAAGACATCGATCGACCTGCGCATCTACACCATACGCAAGGGGTTCAACGATGCGGATCTGGCGCAGGTGCGCGTCATAGCGGACCGGATCATGGAGCAGCTCGGCGGCAAGACTGCTTCCGAATCAGCCGAAAAGCCGACAACGCCTGTCGGATTGAGGCACGGCGGATGTTCGACCTACATGGACCGGATCATGTGAATCATGCTCATCAAGTGAGACAATGGCAATCGGAAAAACAACTGACATCGCGCCGGCGAGAAGCGGCGTGGACAGCGGCGTAGAGGGCGTGAGGAGCTACTACAACGAGACGATAAGCGTCAATAACCGTTCAATGCCTTCGATCTTCGAGGCGATAGCGAAGGGCATCCGGGGCTACGAGACACCTGGTTTCGAGAGCAGGATATCCGCGCAGAGCTGCTTCGACAATTTCGTGGACATAGAAGTGCGCGTCTACATGCGGGCGCTAGCCACGGAAGAGAACAAGGCCGCGGAGAAGCACGTCAGCGAGATGACCGACCTTATCATAGAATCGCTCACCGGGAGCAAGGCGCCGGCATCGCCTTCGAGCATGCTCAGGAAAACATCCAATTTCACCTCGAGCATCGTGGCCAAGGGCGGAGCGTCGTTCGACGAGCACTACCTGCTCCATCCCATGAGCATAAGACGGTTGCATGTCGGATAAGAGCATAAACCACGAGCAGGTCGCCAAACTGTTCGAGAACTTCACTTCCTGCTCGCTTTCGACATCGATGGCGGGCAACAGCTACCTTAGGGTGGAGAACAAGATCGACCACGTCAAGACCTATTATGCGGTCGAGGTCGGGAAAGGCGCCGGAGGCGGCCTGAGCCTTCTCATGCCGTTGTCGAACGACGATAATCTGCCGATGCGCTACGTGACCCAAAGGACGTTCGCGAACGGGCGCACCGAAGCGGGCATGGTGATGCCCTGCAAGGACGACAAGAACGCAGTGGTGAAGAAGGCCCTCGAGATGCTGCGGGATTCCCCACATTTCACCATAGTCGAGATCAACTGCGCAAAACTCGCGCCGCCGAACGAGGACAGCTGGCGCGTTACCATATACTCGGACCGCATGTCTGCGGAGGAAATGATCGAAGCATTCGACAGGGGCGCAGAGAGCTCTGTCGAAAGGGCGAAACTGAGCACGGAGGACATGAATGACATCGCGGCGTTCCTGAGGTCGCAGCGGGAATGAGCCCGCTTCGCCCGTTCTTGGCATGAGCAACGCATAAGTATTTCCTTGAGCTGAGTCAAAGCGATCGAATGGCCGAAAGAACCGCTAATCACATGAGGGCGATAGACGTTCTCAGGACAGCCGGGCTCGCCGAGGACGTGACCGGGGCGTACTTCGTCGAGTTCCCGCTTGGGAGGGGGCAGAACGGCAAGCACAGGTACGTGCAGGCGATGAACGATGACACCGGGCAGGTTAACTACTACCGCGCAAACAACAGCAAGACCGCGATACCGATGTTCGACGAGAACACGCCGATGCAGGCCATACTCAAGTTCCCGGCCGGGCAGCACGGCATAATAGGATTCTCCGCGGCCAAGGCGAGCGTGGGCGTGGACATTCAGCAGGTCAAGTCGATCACCGACGGCCTCAAGGAGAACTTCAAGATAGAGTACAACAGGATAGAGGTCAGCCCCGCGGTGCTGCTTGGGCGCGATAATGCCAAATACGCGTACGTGAACATAGCCTACCCTTTCAACCCGGACGGGACGTGCGATCTGAGCATAAGGTGCATGGACCGCCTCCTGGAAGATGCGAACGATGCCTTTTCAAAACTTGCGGAAGCGCTGCTGAGGTCTGATAAGCGGTCCGCGCCAGAAACGGATATCGGCAGCCCGGTCACAGGCGGCTTCAAGTACGTCGATTTCCACAATCCGAGGCGGCCGCAGTACAAATGAGGAAAGCATAAATATTTTCGATAAAAACGATTGTGCGGGTGCATAGAATGCAAAGGAATAGCAATTTTGATGATAACAGCATAGCCAAGGTGATTGCGCTGGTGCCCTTCGTCACGGATCACGATCATAACCTGCAGGTGCAACTGCATTTCGGGATCCGCAACGACAAGCAGATCGGCTCAATCCCCTCGGATTGCGAGGAGGCCGCAAAGACCATCATCCTGAACGAGGACAAGAAGCGCTTCATCACGAATGAAACCAGCGTGTTCATCGAATGGAAGAGTCAACTGTACTTGGGCTCGCTGCGGCGACTGTACCCGGAGCGCCGCGACATAGCCTACATCGGAAAGACGAGCGCCCCGGTCCGCGATGAGGTTATCCGGGAGATGAAGAAGTTGCAGCCGGACCGAGTGACACTTGTCGCGGATCCGGAGATGGACCTGAGCGGCAAATGGTACACGGTCAGCTTCGTGAATGACCGAATCAGCAAGATGAGCTCCGAGCAGGAGGAATTCTTCAAGTCGCAGCCGGAAATACGGGCAACGGCAATATGAATGGTTGCAGGGTGATCGAATGGAAAAACAGAGCGCCGCGACGACCGGCAACCTGGTCATAGCAGGCACCGAGTACGTCAAGAACGAGTTCTACCGGATGCAACCGCAGGTGGCGAAGACACTGATGGGCATACTGGAGAGGGGCCTGTACGAAAACAGGGGCAAGCTGGAATACGGTCCGGAAAACAAGCCCGATTCGTCTGTTCCTGAGATACCCTCCCAGGAGGTCAAGAAGTACTTGTACCACGTGCCGCCGGTGAAGCTTGCCGATCCCGTGGGCACCATCGCGTTTTTCAGGGAGAGGGGCATACTGAGAGGCGATATCAATGAGATCGAGCCCGGGTACGTGATCAAGTCAAAGTACGTGGGCAGGCTGATCGCGCTCTACGAGGCGACGCACGATGAAAGGAGAGCCGGCGAACAGGCCTACAGGATAAAGGCGACGGGCATCCTGCGCAAGGATCAGGCGCCGACGGGCGTAGTCGAACCGTCAAAGCCCCCGAATCAGGGCGTTGCGAAAAGGACGAACTTCATCGTCGGCCCCGGAGGCGGCAACCAGGATTGGAGGCATGACATGATAATCAAAGAAAAGTGAATGAGATGGAAAAGAATACGATAGCGCACAGCGCAAATATGCAGAACGCGGCGATGCTCATAAATGCGGGCATTATGGTGACTGACAAGAAGTTGTTCGCGGGCGAGAGGTATCTCGAAGTCGCGGCAGACTGGCACTCTTCCAACCGGGACTACTACAAGCTTGATGGGCGCAAGGACGACATATTGATGGAGAGCAGGGGCATCCTGCCCATGAAACACATCATAGAGGAATACAACTGGAGCACGGGAAGCATGGAGCACCGCGTGACCGGCATCGTGATGATAACCACATCGAGGTCTGGCTTAAGAGAGATTGAGGACGCAATCCAATCGAAGATCGACAGCAATACGGTGGGCCCATCAGAGGTCAAGTGCTCGTGCCTGTCTAATGATTCTTATCCGACAGTGAGCGTCACTGTGGCCTACCCGTCGGGTATCAGTATAGAGGGCATGGCGGCCATACTGAAGGAGATAGAGAAGAATTACGATGTTGCAGTGCCGTTGCGCTCGGCCAACAAGACACAAAGCAAGGAGATTGAGCAAAAGGTTGTGGTGGGCGGCACTCCTGCCGAGATGGAAGCATCACGGCTCATGGAGCAGGCGCAGCGCCTGGAGCCCCTGATCACAGCGCACATGAAAGAGAAGGCTGGAAAACAGGCGCCCAAACCGGAAAGCAACGCATAAATATCTCTTGGATTGATTGAAAAATGATTTCATGGCAGTCAAAACCGTTGTGGACAACAATGCCGCTGAAAGGGCGATCGATTCGCATCCGCTCGTGAAGATGTACCAGATGCAGATCGAGGGCGTGCGCGCGATAAATTGGCGTTATGAAGCCCGCGTAACCAATCTTCAAGGCAAGCGTGACGAAGCCCTCGAAGGCAACAAGTCATCTACGATAGCCAGGATGGCTGAGATGTTGGCAGACGACAACACAAAAGAGGGCAAAAACATGAAGGACGTGATGCTCAAGATAAACATCGGCGGCAGCATGCTGGCTTGGCAAAGAAGATCGGACAGCGTGCCCGTCAGCATACAGACGCTCGGCCGTTCCGGGCTCATAGAATCGGCCGCGGATGTGAGGGTCATCCAATTCACCGAGATGGGCAAGGGCGTCGCGAAGCTGCTGTTCGCAAAACAGGACGTGAAACCGATCGGATCGTCGCTGCGCTCCGGCGCGCTCCACGAAGCCGACAACAACATCGTGGTGCAGGAATTCGAACACGGCAAACTCATATCCACTGACAGGCTCCCAATGCCTCCGGTGATACGGAAATAGCTTCGGGGGTTCATGCTGGCCTAATCAAATGCGATAAAATGTCAGGAACGAAAAACAGCCATGCCATCATCGAATATGAATAACAGCTGAATCCTAATAATTATTGCTCACTGTCGAAAGGAGTTTGAGGGTTTGCGTGGGCTAAGGGTGAAAAAGAAGAGCGCGGCGCGGGCTAGGGGTAGAAAGGAGAGGCTAAAGGCGTGCTCAACCGCTGACATTCGCGGAGTTGCTGTAGCCTCTCGATTCCCAATAACCTGCCACGGTCTTGTTCACGACCTCTATGCTCGTTATCCACTTCGCCCATTTGTAGCCGTACTTGTTGACCGCGACAAGCTGGAACGGAAAACCACGATCAGGCGGCAGGGTAACGTTGTTGATGCCGTAGGCCATTAGCGTATTCTGGTTCTTCAAGTAATCGATGGGCAGCCCGGTGGTGTAGCCGTCCGATGAATGGAAGACCACGTACGTCGCATCTGGCTTCAGCTTAGCAAGATTCAAGAGATCCATGACCCTGAAGCCGGTCCATTGTGCGGTGAATTTCCATCCCTCGACGCACGGCAGGACTGCGACTTCCGAATAGGCTGGCAGGCCAAGCAGATCGTCATAGGAAAGGTTCATGCTATTCTCAACCAAACCTGTAACGCGCAGCCTGTACGTGCTCCTGTTTATGTACTGGGTGCCGTTGATCGCGTTGTTGAGCTGCCTACTCATCGGGGTGAGGTTCACACCCATGAACGTGCTCGCCTCGACATCGGAGAGAACGTTGGATACCGGAACCTGCAGGGTTACGTTCCCCGCGGTTGAAGCCGATCCCGCAGGCGCAAGATTCGCTACGCCCAGAAGCATCAGCAGGCCGAGCAGCAAGGCCGCGAACGACAGGAAAGCAGCGATGTAACCGATCATATGATGCTTTGAAGACTTTTTCTTCTTGAGATATGCCGCAGTTGCAACCGTTAAGAGCGATGCCGCCAATGCAGCTATCCCAATCCACGAATGGAGCGTGTGGAAGTTGAGCGGGGACAGGTAGAAATTGCCTTCCTGCACATAGCCGGCGAGCCCGATAAGGGCAAAGAGGGCCATCCCGAATCCGACGGCCTTGTGCCAGCGCTTGTTCTTCACAAACACTATCAGGATGGTCAGGACTGCGGCAATCGCGGATGGTATCCAGTGCAGCTCAGAAAACATCGCGGCGTTCGCCAGGAGCGGTTTTGTAAGGTATAAAACAGAATAGGCAACAGCCATCGCGGCCGCGCTTGAAATTATCGAGTATGCGTGGATATGCATGGCTTTTCCCATGTCTGTCCTGTGCGACCTGGCATCCGTAACCTTGTGTCTTGTGCCCCCAGAACCTGTGAAATCATACACGCCTGCAGCTGCCAAGCCCGCGCAGAAATGCAGATATCCCTGAAAGAAGCCCTCGAAGCCCATCAGCAGCGGTATCAAAGAAATGAGCAGAACCCAACGCGGCAGGCCGAATGCAAGGATGGCATAAGAAACGATGGCTGCAATGGCAAAACCCACCAAAGCCAAAGCGTACCGCTTCCTTATCTCGTTCCTGCCTATGTTGCAGACTCCAGGGTTGTATCCGGGCACGTAAGCACGGTATGCTATGTGAAGAAAAGAGTTTAAGGGTTGCGGGGCGTGGGTAGAACGAGGAGAACGAGTGGCTAGGATGGAGAATAGCAAGAAGGTAGAAAGGTTTATATACGTTATTAATCAATAATAATTAAGTATTAATTAATAACTAAAAGTGATTCAGACGTCAAATATGGTAATGGTGCAGAAGTTCAGGCCCTCCCCGACCCTCAACACGGTATTGATGGTCGAGAACGCCATAAAGAACTCCCCTAATTCCATTATAACAATCCCCGAGATAAAGAAGCGGCTCCCGAAACAGGTTAACCACACCACGCTGAAAGTGATACTCGAATATCTGGAAGAGAGCGGCAAGATAGCCGTAACGCTGAAGGGCATAACCTGGGTGCACAATGCCAATCCGAACCTCAGGAAAGCGATTGCAAAGGGATTGGAAATATGAAACCGGTCAGAGTGATCCTTTCGCCCGAGGCCGAAGCGGTGTACAATGATCTCAACGGCAAGTCCGACAAGACAAAGATAGAGCGGAGCATATTCAACTCGATAAAGAAGAAGGTAGAACTGATAAAGATGAATCCTCATTACGGCGATCCGGTACCCAAGAATTTGATCCCGAACGAATATAAAGTCAGGTATGGCGTTACAAACCTGTTCCATGTCGAACTCGCAAGCTTCTGGCGCATGCTCTACACGCTTACCAACGATGAGACCGAGGTCGAGATAATCGCCTTCGTGCTGGACATAATGGACCACAACGACTATAACCGGAAATTCGGGTACAAGGGGAAATAACTACCCTGCTTCACATACCCCGGATACCTCAAGCCTAGTCCCAAGCCCATCTAGCCATCTCAGCCTTGGCCGAGATCTGCGTGCTAAGCTATGAGAAAGAAGATGGTTAAGGGTTGCGGGGCCAGAGTGGAAAAAGTGAGGCTAGAGAGGAGGGCGCGGCGAGACCAGGATGAGAGTTAGATAAAGTTTATATATGATGAGAGTGCCAATAATAGTGATCGGATGGACATAAAGCTCATAGTCAAGGAGGTAATAGCGCGCAGAAAGAAGCTACTCGCGAGGCTGGCCGAAGAGCAGTACGCTGCAAGGCTAAGGGCTTCGGCAAGAGCCAGGTAATTGCTTGCAAGAATTAAGCACCGGGCTGCTTATAACCATAAACAAGTCCGTAGGAGAGAAAGGCACCGTCGTGAATCCTGGCAATCTCGACTATATTGTAGAAACCACCTTAAAAATCCCGGATCCCATAACCGCGGCAACCGCCCTATTGTTCGATATAATAACGCTTCATCCGTTCCTGGACGGGAACAAGCGCACCGCAGTCATAGCAATGGAGTCCTATCTCGAGCTGCATGGAATAAAAGTTGGAATAAGCGACGAGGCTTTTGAAAAACTCGTCTACGAGATAGCGATCGGCAAGTACACTAAAAAAGAAGTGGAAAAGACGATCAGAAATTGGACTAGTCCTGAAAAATAATAAATAAAGCCCAGCATGCCATCCCCTCCTTAACCGAGATCCGAAGCACGCCAAGCCATCCGGAGAAAAGCGTTTAGGGGGTACGGGGAGAGCGCGGGATGAGGAAGTCTACGCTAGGCTCGATCACAGCAGGCCGGCTTTCTCGAGTCCCTGCCTGACCGCATCTCTTGCTTCCTTATAATCCATCAGCTGGTTCGGTAGGAGCGGCCTCAACTGATCCCAAGAAGATCCAATCATGTCTATGCTTTTCGAAAGCAGCTCGCTTGAGTATTCCGTTCCTGATTCTTTCAGCTTTGCCAGCGCGTACTCCTTCTTCAGCTCGCCTCCCTTGGCCAGCATGAAGCGCATGTCGTACAGGTCGCGTTCCTTGTGCCTTCTTCCCTTGCTCATCAGTGCTCTTACCTTCTCGGCCAGTATGTCGCGCATGTCCATGACCGGGGTCAGGTACAAGTCAGCATCACGGTACTTGGGCTGCCTTGACAGATTGACGGGTGGGAAGATGGTAGAACCGGTGGTGTTTATCTCGAACTTCACATACTGCACAGTGCTTTTCCTTCCAGCATCATACCTCGGTCCTTCCACTGCAAGGCTCGCGCTTATCGTGTTGAATCTGTTCTCCGTTGGTCCGTCCCCGTACGTTGCCGGGTATTCCATGTCCCTTATGACATCCGCAAGCAGGCGCTTCACGTACTCCAACGGCTCGGCATCCACATGGCGCAGAGTGAAATCAAGATCCTCGGAGAAACGGCCGGAGTAATAGAACTTCGCCAGTGCTGTGCCTCCCTTGAACACCATCTGGGCGTCGCTTTTCGAGTATATCGTATGGAGCATGAGGTCCTGCAGGTAATCCTTCTCTACCTGATAAGGATCGCCGTACGTTTTGTATTCTTCAATCTCCTTTTTGTTCATCATGCGATCACCAGATCGGCGGCCTATGGTCCACTAGTTTTTCAATCCTCCGTTCTAAGCTCTTCACCCCGGATCTTGCCGCGTAGTCCTCCAAAAGCTTGTAGTTCAATTTTCCTGAGTCGATGGACTCTTCCGCATACTCCACAAACGCGTTCAGGTAAAGCATATCAATCACAGCCTTCTCTGGGGATGCAACAAACACGTCGTCGACCTTGCTGTAGCCGTACATCATTTCTTTTTTGATCCTTTTAAACTCTACCTTATAGCCGTTCAGGGAGGGCACCGGCCTGTGCCTCTTGGGGGACATGATGTAAATTATCCTTGGCATCTGCTCCGTGAGGTTGTGGAAGCGCAGCGCCGAGACCAGGCTGACGTATGACGGGTACACTATCCTCGATGCGACCTCGTATTCTGTGGCGTTCTTGGTGTAGTAGACTCCCCCCACGGCGCTCTTTATTCTATTGTTCCGCGAAAGGAAAAGCGCGGAGTAGCGCCTGTTCTTCCCTATTATCCTTGCAGCATCCGCTAGCCTGAACACCCTGATGTTCCTTCCCGCAAGAAAGTCGTTGAAGTCAGCGCTTTTCATGTTTATATAAGCCGCGTCAAGATATATATACTTTGTGTATCATCTATTATCATATTTGATATTATCCGTCACATTAAATACACATTAGACAAGGCATCTGCATCAATATGGCCACACCTTGCGCGAATACACTAATTGTAGCCATACACGATCTGCGAGCATGACGTAAATAACTCCAGCACGCCCCAAGCAGGGCGGAGCGGCGTGCGCGCGGGCGAGGCTAGGATGAGCGCAGCGTACATATTTTAAGGCTTAAGATGGAAGGATAGTTTATGCCACATATAGTAAGGAAGGTCCAGGATGCAAGCCCAGAACGGATAACGTGCGGGCTCATGCGGAAATTGACTGGTAATACTGATTCTAAGAGCATGGATTTTGCGTACGTTACCATAAAAGAGCCAACAAAAAGGCACTTCCACAAGAAGCTCACAGAAGTCTACTTTGTCCTGAAGGGAGCGATAAACGTGGAGCTGGACGGGAAAACCGAGCATCTGAAGAAAGGGCAGATGGTCATGATATTCCCAAACACAAACCATAAGGCCTGGAAGACATCAAAAACAGGCGCAGAGATACTTGTTGTGTGTTCTCCTCCTTGGTCAGAAGAGGATGAGATACTAGCAGAGTGATTAAGCTCAAGCCCAGCCACGCCATCTAGCCATCCTAAATCTTTGGCGGAGATCCGCATGCTTGGCTATGCGAAGAAAGATGATTAAGGGGGCGGGGCGAGGGTGGAAAAAGGAGGCTAGAGCGTCGATTGATTAACCTGGATATTTATCCACAGATGGGGTTGAGATTAGCTACCCCTAAGCTACAGCCCTATCCGTTTTGTTAGTTCCTATAGCTTTTTGCAGTTAGGTAGATTATCTCAACATCTTCCATCTACCTAATTAGCATGGCGGTTAGGCAGATAGCTTTAAATATTTTCATCTACCTAACCCATCCATGGCGCTTGTCATAAAGAGGATCAAGGGAAATAATTATTACTACTCCTTCCTGAGCTATTTCTTGATTGACAGGTCAAGGAGCTTTAGCAAGTACATAGGGGTCAGAAAGCCTGATGGGAAAAGCCTGAACGAAATCGAAAGTCGCTTCGAGGAAGAGGTTATAGAGAGGCTATCGGGCAAATCATACAACGCGGAATCGATTGGAAAGGGGGAAGTCATAAAGTCCCTGCTGTTTCGGGATTTATTCAACAAGAGATATGAAAAATTGACAGAGTTAAAGAAGCGCAAATATGATATTGACAGCACCGTTCTGTTCACATTGACAACCCTTACAACGGAAGAGGTGGATGTCAGCCTGGTGGATGTGAAGAACGCCTTGAAAAAAGGGGTCCCCTTCACCCAGAAAGAGCGGATAAGCAGGAACATGCTTAATGCTGTAGAATCGATAAGGCAGCCGCACGAGCTTGACAGAAAGTACCTGCTAGGACTGCACAGGACAATCATGGCCAGCTTCGAAACCAAGAATCCAGGACGAATCAGGGACAGGCAGGTGTACCTGTATAAGACAGCCGGGAATATCCCTGTGGACGTTGAGCTGAGCTATCGTCCGCCCAGCCCCGATAAGGTAAGTGAATTGCTTGATGGATTTATTGACTGGTACGGGCGCAGCCGCTTAAACCCGATAGAAAAAGCCACCATGGCGCATTACAGGCTGTACAGGATACACCCTTTCCTTGACGGGAACAAGAGGATCTGCAGGCTCGTATTCAATAAAACCCTGCTCGATGAGGGTTTTCCGCTGTTGAATATCTCTATGGAGAAAGAAAAGTATTTCGAGGCGCTCATATATTCGGTGGAGAAGGATCGCTTCAGAGTCCTGGCGGAATTTGTACTTAAACAGTACTATAAACAGGTCAGGGAGTTCCTTGCGGGGCATGTTAAGGCAGCATAACAATCAAGCCCCACGCCCAGTCTTCAGCCCTTCCAGCCTTGGCCGAGATCCGCATGGAAGCACGCCAAGGCAGAAAGCCGATGGCGCAGGCTAAGACGTAAAAATCAGCCTTGTGGATGCTCCACGCTGGCATCAAAACTTCATTGAAACCTCTGCTATGCCTTTACAGAGCCTTGTACGTCTCCTTGAAGATCTCAGCATCGACTATGCCAAAATCCCCCTTTCCGTACTGCAGTAGCCAGTCTCCGGGCTTTCCGACCAGCGGATCCTTGCTCCATGACACATTGACTGTGAAAGGCTCGTCAATCTTGAGCGCCAGTACTGGCAGGCTCTTCTTCGAATACAGGCCCTTTTCGGCATCGACTGCCTCATAAGTCTTTTCGAATTTCTCCTTGGCAATCGGCCACCTCTCGCCCTTCGTGCCGGTCATTATGGCGTCCCCTTTCAGGTAATTGACAAATCCCTCCTTCGTCGAGCAGACTCCATCCTTGTCTGCGAACTCGACTTTCAACGGTATCGGCAACTTCATGACGGAAATCGCTCTCGGCTCAGTCTCCAGAACCATGCTGTTGCAGTTCTTCATGCCTTCAACTTGTTTTTCAGCCATATTACCACGCTATAATTGCGGCTTTCCAGATATTTAAGCCTTTTCAGGGATTAGACGCGAGACGTAGCGGGAACAATGTATAAGCTTGAAACGACAACCGTCTAAGGTCAAAACAAGGTTTAAGTATCTCCTAAACTGCGATAATAATACTATAACGTGATCGAATGACTTACCAAGAAAAAGCTGCACCAAGCGCGAATGCCACAGTAACAATCAGAGGATACGAAACGTGGGGGCAAATCCAGCCTACCGACAGAATTGTAAACAAGGCTAATGTGCTCGCGCTCATAGAGGACAGGCGCAACGCAGTGCAAATGGTGGCCACGCGCGAGGGGCGTGAATTTCTTGCGAACACACCTATCAGGTACATGGGCGTGAAGATGACTGCGCTCCATCTCCCTGTTTTTATCAGGGATTACGAGATCGCGCTCAAACTGGTAGTCTCAAGTCTGGCGGCCTCGCAAGAAAAATCAACAGAAAAGACCATCGACAAGATCATGGACGGGTATGGCACGAGCGTGCTCGAATACATCCGTGACGCCAACGCATTGCTTATCACCCATCAGGAAATGGAAGCGATAAAGGGCATACTGAGGAAATAAGTCCCCAGGAAGGCTTAAACGTAATACAATAACGTGATTACATGACAATAGAAAAAAACTCTGACGTTCAGCAAAGAGTAGAGCAGATGAACAACCTGCCGAATTACATAGGCAAGACCGTTTTAATGGAGTGGTCGGATTTCGGAAGAACAACCATGCACAAAGGCATAATCAAGAGCGTAACTCCATTCCATGAACTAAGCGTAAGGTTGGTCATCGATGGCAAACCGGAAGGATATGAGGAAATACAATTCCTTGGTGGATCCACTGCGATAAGGAGTATATTACTGGTGGACAAAAACCTCCATGGAGACAACCCTACTGTACTATACGACAACACGAAAAACATACCGAAGGGATTTGACCTTGTGACCGCGACCGATAAGCTTCCAGATATGGATCGCTATGATGTCCCACTGAGTAAGATGATTGAAAGCCTAGACAAGCTTACTGTGGAAATGTTCGAAAAGAGTTTCGGCCCGTATATTGCGGCGAATGAAGCGCTCAGGCTGAAGATAGACCACAAAGACGCGGATCGAACAAGTGAAGACATAACTGTGCAAAGGCTCGAAGGTATTAGAAGGCTTACGAATGCACAAATGCACAGTGATGCGATTAGAAAGCTCGAGCGAGTTACTGAAAAGCATCCAGATTAATGCGAATCGTGATCATATGACAATAGAAAAAAACTCTGACGTTCAGCAAAGGGTAGAGCAGATGAACCAACTGCCGAATTACATTGGCAGGACTGTTTTGGTGGAGTCGGTGTCTTTCGGAAGCATAGACCGCATTGTAGGCACACTTAAGAGTGTAACTCCGTTCGATAGGCTGGCCGTGAAGGGCAAAGGAGACTATGCCAACGAGCTGTTCCTCAGCGAAACAAGCGCGGTAAGAAGCGTTTCACTGTACGTAGGAATGGGCCATAGCCCCATAGTGCTGTACGACAACACAAAAAACGTACCGGAGGGATTTGACCTCAGGCAGGCGAACGAGGCGCTTCTCGATCTGGAACACAAGGCGAACCACAATGATGTCCCATTGAGCAGGATAATCGATAGCGCGATCGAGCTCACTTTGGAAATGTTCGAAAAGAGTTTCGGCCCCGAGGCCGCGGCAAAGGAAGCGCAGAGGCTGTGGGCAGACCGCGAAAGCGATGTACTCGCAAGGAACGCCACCGTGAAAGAGAACCCACAAGCGGCTGCGAAAAGGCTAGATGCTCTGAGAAGGATCGGCGAGTGACTGATAAGTACCCTCTAAACTACATCTCAAAGCAAACAAACATTCAAGCCAAGGCAGAAAGCCGATGGCGCAGGCTGGGGATGGATAGAAAAGGCTCGAAAACAGGTAATGCTTCATCATCCTCTTTATTTTTCAGTAAAACTGCCCTCGTGCCCGAGCCCGAGCTTCCATTTGCCATAGATGCAGCGTTGCATAATCTCTGTTGGCAGGAAAGCAAGAAGGAGAACCAGCATTCCAAGTTCAAGAAGCCAGAGCTTGCTATCTGGTACGACTCCTGGCGGCAGTGGTCCTGAAAGGAGTGGCATGACGTACTTTGAGAATACCCATATTATGAAGATGACTACTACTGCAATCTCCGACATCGCCCTACTTTGGTCTATAATCCATGGCAGCATGCCCATTACATGCACGTTCCCAGTATCCTGCGAGAAGATCTGGGTGAATATTCCCTTGAAACGAATCCTGACCAGAATAAGGACTACTGCGATGAGGCTGTAAGCCAGTGCGAGCCAGAGCATGAAAAATCCCCCAGTACTAGCCAGCGAAAAGCCGTTGCCAAGGTACGTAGCAACTGTCAAGCATAAAAGAACAGGCTGGCCAACGCCGGGGCAATCGGATGTAGGCCACCGGAGTAAACCGCATCAAATATGGAGCCTGCGCCAGTCGCCTTTGTTATCTGCTGTATTATCAGGGCGACCCATCCTACCGCGAACAGCGCACCCATAATCACGCCATAAATCCCAAACGACGCGTAGCCAGACCCTATCAACACCACTCCACTTACAAGAAGCGGGATTGCGATGTAGATGAGATACGCACGCATTACAAACCAGAGCGAATAGGCCATTCTAGATCACACAAAGCAATCTCAATATCGACCAGAAATCCTAAATATCCTCCTTCTAACGGACAGGCTTCGAGCCCAGCCATCCCAGCCTTAGTTTAGCATTGAAGCGCGCCAAGCTGTCCGGGTAAATGGTTTGGGGGGCGGAAAAGGGGAGGGCTGAAGATGGAAAGACGGGACGTGGCCGATGGGCAAGTTATTTTAAGGATGGAATGCGACTTACCTTCATGGATAAGCGCAACAAGAACTCTCTCACGAAGGACCAGGCGCTCATTGCAGCATCGATTGCAATCCTGTTGTTCTCGGCCATGATCGGCTGGAACGCCTATTCCTGGCTGGCCCTCGTCGCCGTGGTGCTCGTGCTGATGGCATGGTACTTCAAGAGATGAACTAGCAGAAGCGACGCGCCAAGCCATCCGGATAAAAGAGGTTGAGGGTTGCGGGGTGGGCTAGAGGCAGAGGGCCGATCGCCACACACCAAAGCTTAAATAACTGTACAGCGGTTATTATACTGGCGATTACGATGCAGGAGCAGATTATGGAAAAGAGAGTGATGAACGACCTTGACGGCATAAATGCCAGGCTGGACACCCTCACCACGCTATACAAGAATCTCATCGACGCACTTGTTAAGAGCGGAAGGATACTGCCTGACGAAAAAAGGGCCCTGAAATCAAGGGAGAAGCTTATGCCTGAAAAGGCTCTTTTTGACGCTCTCAAGGCGTAGGAATGCCGTTCGAGATACTGGTAAAGAAATCGGCGCTGAAGTTCATCGAATCCTTGGACAGCAAGCAGAAAGGTAAGCTCCGGGAAGCCATAGATGCCCTGAAAGGGGAGCCGGTGCCGGTGGATTCCTACGATATCGTGAAACTGAGCGGATACGATGGCCATTATAGGATAAGATTGGGCAAGATAAGGATGGTCTACGAAGTCCTGTGGAACGAGCGCAGGATAATTGTGCATTTCGCCGGATGGAGGGAAAAGGCATATTAGCAACCCACTTGTCAAGCCAAGCCCCCTTAGCCCCTCACGGAAGCACGCAAGCCATCCAGAGAAAAGAGCTTAAGGGTTGCGGGGCGACGGGCTAGAGGGTTAAAAAGGAGCGCGGCGAGGCTAGAGGCTTATCAATCTCCTAGTCTTTAGCCACGAACAAAATCAATACAGCCTGCCTTATACTTTTTAGTATCGAATCCGAGTTTTTTGTAGAAATGATTGAGTTTCTGGTCCTTAGACAAGAAGGTCAACCAGATCATTCTGACACCTTCCTGCTTTAGCTCCTTGATGATATACCTCATCAACCTCTTTCCCATGCCCTTGTCCTGGAATTCGGGCCTTACATTCAAGTCAACAATAAACGCATCCACCGAACAATCGCTTACGACCCTGGCGAAGGCAATCAACTTTTTATCCTGCCTAATCGTGTACCACGAATTCGTGTGTTTCATCGCCGTCTTGTACCTGCCCAGATTCGGATTCCAGTTCACTGAACGGCGTATGTCTTCTATCTCCTTTACGGTGATTTTCCCGTCCCGAATGATCTTCGTCTTTTTTATAAACCCACCTGCTTCCTACTAACTTTCAAAGATTAAATCTTTATCTAGCCTAGCCCAATCAACCTAGCCAACTCCTCCATCCTGGCGCAGTCCTCGCACCCTTCCAAGCCTTCAGGAGGCTTGCTCATCTCATATATGCCTTCAGCCTTTGCCATCAGCCTCTCCACCTGCCTCGTGTCCTTCCTTACCTTGTGTATCACGGGGGTGAAGGGCATCTCAAATCCTTCTTTTGTGGTGTGCTTGCCGGTGAGCTCGTCGAAGCGCTCGTGGCTCGGAGGCTCGAAATAGGCGAGGTAGAGGTCGTTGACCGGCTTATCCCCGATGGCCTCTGCTATGTAGGCGTATCCGTTGAGCTGCACCTCGTAGACCGGCATGAGCGCGTCCTGGTTGCCCGTGTACCTCGCGGTCTTGTAGTCTATTATGCCGTAGCTGCTGTCCGGCCTCTGGAAGAGCTCGTCCGGGATGCCTGTCAGCACCGTCCCGTCCTTCTCCGTCCTGAACGCGGATGGGACCACCTTCACCAGTCTCTTCACGTCTCCGATCTCGGCAAGCCAGTCCGGAAGCCTGTTGAACCTTTCGAAGTGCTTGGCCACCACGCTTTTGGTATAAGAATCGATGGAAGAGAAGATGCCTGCGAAGGGAGTCTGGTATGGCAGCTTGCGGTCATGCCTGGTTATCCAGAAGCACCTTGGGCAGAAGTCAGCTGTATTGAGCCAGCCGAGGTCTTTAGCCGAGATCTGCATCGAAGCACGCTAAGCTATGAAAAGAAAAGAGTTTAAGGGTTTGGTGGGGATGGCGGCAGGCTTGGGCTCGGGCGTTTTGGTTGCAGGGCGTTCGGTACTGGGAGAACAGGCAGAAGTATTCGGCTTCTATCCCCCAGCAGCACGTTATCCGAACATCCCTTCCGTCGAAGGAAAACGATGGAAAGGGGCGCCCGCATGGTCCTGCCCGAATATTTTTTGGGTGTTTGATTGGTTATCCGAATAGTATTTGAGGGCGTGTTGGCGGGAAAAAGTAGTGAGTGAGTTGGCAGACTGTTTTGTGCTAAAAGGATTTTAAAAAACAGGTAGGGAATATGAAGCATAAATTTATTTAAGTTAGTGTAGAAGGGATAAAGATACAAAGTTGAAAAGAGGGATGAAATGGGGATTTTGGATACCATCAAAGAGATATTAAAAGGGAAACCCCGCTGTCATAAATGCACAAGAAAGACTGGTGTTGGAGAGGAATGCAAATACTGTGGAAAATATTTCTGTACAGAGCATATAAACCCTAAAACCCATGATGAAAAATGTTATGGATTATGGAAAGAAGACACTAATGATACCTATTGCTATAAATGTGAAAAGAAGTATGGAAGTTCTAAAGATAAGAAGGAATGCAAATACTGTGGAAAATATTTCTGTACAGAGCATATAAACCCTAAAACCCATGATGAAAAATGTTATGGATTATGGAAAGAAGACACTAATGATACCTATTGCTATAAATGTGAAAAGAAGTATGGAAGTTCTAAAGATAAGAAGGAATGCAAATACTGTGGAAAATATTTCTGTACAGAGCATATAAACCCTAAAACCCATGATGAAAAATGTTATGGATTATGGAAAGAAGACACTAATGATACCTATTGCTATAAATGTGAAAAGAAGTATGGAAGTTCTAAAGATAAGAAGGAATGCAAATACTGTGGAAAATATTTCTGTACAGAGCATATAAACCCTAAAACCCATGATGAAAAATGTTATGGATTATGGAAAGAAGACACTAATGATACCTATTGCTATAAATGTGAAAAGAAGTATGGAAGTTCTGCGGATAAAAAAGTGTGCAGGTATTGCGGAAAATACTTTTGTTCTACGCATATAGAGCCCAAAGAACACAACACTAAATGTGAAATTGAGTGGAATAAACACTATTGTTATTACTGCAAAAGCTCATATAAGACTTGGGCAGACTTACATCAATGCAGGTATTGCGGAAAATACTTTTGTTCTACGCATTGGGTGCCTGAAACGCATAATTGTACTGGAAATCCCGAACGCCCACCGGGTGGTGTGAGAGAGGTACATCATGCTAACGGTAACATAGATGCCAGCGGATAATAGACCATTTTGGGTTTAGATTAATCTGGTTTTTATAATGAAATTGATATATGCAAAATTGTGGTTAAATGTGCAAAATGTGTGTGGATCATTCTGATTGTTCCTGCAAATGTAACAGCGATGTACAGATAACACAAGAAAAGAGAGATATACAACCAGGAGGAGGGATAGGCGGAGGAAAAGATATCTTAGCAGTCTGCACTAATTGCAAGCATACGCTCAAGCCCGCATCATACTGCAACGTATACGCGTAAACAAAAAACACCAGTCATCCCGGCCTTAGCCAAGACCCAAACAATAAAAGTACACGCCTAAAGAAGGTTTACGAAGAAAAGGGGGCTTGGAGAAGGCTTGATGGCAACGAATATACGCTTTTCCAGCACAATATAATTATGGCGGAATCTGGAACGAGTTGGCGCACCTTCTTGCCCGTACAATTATGGCTAACGGAACTTGGAAGGAAATATGGACTTAAACCCAATATGCCTGCATTTAGGCCGTCCTTGGGTGGTCAACCTTGTTTGTTTTTCTCAGTTAATAATGTGCAACTCTGAACCAAATAAAATATCCGAATGTCCCATCACTATACAAAATATCAAAGGAAAATTGATATTTTTCAATGTAAGAGGCGGAGTTGCGATGTTTAAGGTGGGCAATGGAAACACTTGCAGAAGGCGTAGTTTCTATTCCTGAAGGCTGGCCAAGAGACGCGAAGAAATGGAAAAGGAAAGATTAAATGACATAAGGGAAAGAAAGAAACAAGAAGCGGAAGAAAAGAAAGCGTTTATTGATGCGGGGGGCAAAAAATTATCAACGGCGGATATGGAAACATTAAAAAATATAAGGAATCGTGAGTTAAATAATCTTAATGACCAGATCGTAATTAAACTGATAAATGGGGGATATGTACGAAAAGAGGGATTACTCTTAAAGAGATACGTCATTGAAACGAAAGGATTCGCCATATTGAATTGGAGTAATCAAGCCAAATAATTTTTACCAAACTCTGCATTCAATTAGTTAACACAAAGAAGGTTTACGAATAAAAGGGAGCTTGGAAGCTTGAAAGTAACCAATATAAACATCATTTACCCAGCAAATTTATGGACGAACGCGAAGCCCTGAAAGTCATAAACAACTATACTGTAAAAGATAACACGACAAATCTGCCTAATCCAATCAGAACAGACAAAGACTTAGAAGCGGTTTTATCTGCACTAAAATTAACAAACCCCCAATTATTTCAAATGCTCAATTCTCAAACGACCATGCTACGCAACCTTCAGAAAGATGTAAAGCTGGATTATTCTAACGCCCGATACCTATTAGAGTTAGAAGCGCTATCAGAAAAAGAGAATAACATTCTATCAGAATTTTTAAAACAAAACCTGCCAAAATCGGCAGGAACCCATGGAAGTGCAGTTGTAAGGATGGTTATGCGTTAGAAAATACGCAAACCTCAGGACGTAGATATACAACTGCATACGAAGAATGGAAAACAGGCAGAGGAGCTGGCCCAAAAGGCCTGCGACACACTTAACAAGTTGTCCTTATTCAATAAAAGATTTTACGTGGGTTTACACGACCCGCGTATATGTCTGCTTCCAGCAGAACGGAAAAGTGTCGTGCGGATAAAAAACACAAATACGCCCGTAGTGGATATACACATAGAGGGCGAAGAAGGCTCGATACCGGAAATAGTATTTGGGTTTAAGAGGCTTCCACCCGTTCTTATAGAAGGAATGAAATGCCAATCAATAATGCAAGAGCAGATAGACAAAATGGCGAGCTCGTGCACACTTAGACGAACTCAACAAAAGAAATAAAATTAAGCTTCCGTTTCAAACGCCGGCAGCTTCAGGCGCTCTCGGGAAAGGCCTTAGGAACTATTAACCTTTAAACCACGTGATCCTTGCGAACAATTCGACAGTCAGACCCTTGCCCACCTTCATGGCACATACCTCGGGCTTCTCCGCCACAATGCGTTCGGCAAGCATCTTGTGGAAGATTACTATCGCATGGGCCACCGTAATGCCGTAATCGTCATGGATGTTTAACAACTTGTTGCTGCAAAGGACCATTTCTGCAATCTCTTCATGGTTCTCCACAGCGCGAAAGATGAGTGGCCGGCCATTGGAGCCACTGCTTGTTGCAATGATGGGATTGTTTACCACATTGAATGCCCACCATTTGGATCGTATAATGAGCCATTCCATGCGTACGAGCCTTTCTTTGCTTCCGCTCCGGATGACCTCAATTAGATTACGTTCCCTGCCTTCGTAGTACGACTCAGTCACCGGAGCGCTCATACCCCCACCTCGCCGCTTCTTTAATCCGCGCCTTTATATGCCGCGAAACGCGCCCGTCCATGAGTCCAAAAGCCTTGTTCATCGGCATGTTCGGCACGAGTTTCACGAGCGCATCGTTGTGCTCCACCATCAGGCTGTCGCATTTTTCCACTAGCTGCGGGATTGCCGCATACGCCTTGGAGCGCCTTGCCTTCTCGAGGCTGAATGGGTATACTACAACAGCATTGACCACTGCGCCCCTCTTCCTGGCCATGTCGGCGATGATCGGGATGGCGCCTGTACCAGTACCTCCTCCGAGCCCTGCAAGCAGGAACATTGCATCAGGCC
Source organism: uncultured Microcaldota archaeon (assembly GCA_963741095.1). Lineage (GTDB taxonomy): Archaea > Micrarchaeota > Micrarchaeia > Micrarchaeales > Micrarchaeaceae > CAIOIN01. Next base: position 11,029 of record CAVUGN010000006.1, on the reverse strand, counting down.
TGCCCATCGCCCTTGATATGACTGTGCTATCCTTGGCAGCGGCCATGGCTCCTTTAGCCGGATCGCCTGCCGCTGAACGCCCATGCAGGGTCTTTGCGCCTATGAGAACCTTTTTTATCGCGCTGTCCTTTATCCTTTTCAGTGCGTGCGCATCGGTATTCAGAGCCACGAGCCGTATGCTTCTGTCCGCTCTCCTGCCAAACCGCACAAGCATGTTGCAGCCTGCATCGCCTATCCCTGCCACTACCACGTTCTTCGAAGCTTTTCCACCAGACATCCGATCGCCCTGAAACATTCATTGCATAAAGCTTAAGATTGTCATTTCCAATGCTGTTTAGCGGAATGGGTTCGTTTTAGTTACTTTTTAAGGTGAAGCATTCTTGTTATCGACATCCTCGAGTCTTTATAGTAAAACAACGCCCCAAACGCGATTGCAAATTCTACAATACCCTCAAAATGCACTATATATGTGGCTGCGAAGCCTGCGTTATATGCTAGAAGTCCCAGGTTCTGCAGGAGCATAACCGTTATCAGTATCAATGTAAGGGGCCAGAGCACGCCAAGAACCTTGAAGGCAATGGCAGAAGATGCCTTTTTGATATACTGATACAAGAACAGTTCATCAAGAATCCCGAACCATATTATGGTTGCCAGACTGTCGACAAAGAAGAATGATATGCCGCTAGAAGTCTTGTGCTGGAGAACAAATGCAAACGCTATCAGATACTGCGAAACCAGGAGCGCAACAAGGAAGATGACTGGAATAAAGTAAAGCCTTTTGCTTTGATGTGCGCCGATTCCATTTCTCTTTTTCAGGATCACACTGAAAACGCTGAACATCATCAGCGTAACGAAGGCCAGCAGCAACTCCTCAACGGTCGAAGTGACTCCCTGCAGGGCTCCCTGCCGTACGCTGCCTATGTTTGTAAGATTGGCGTTCTGTGGTACCTTCTCGGAATAGCCGTTGAATACGCTCAATATTACAGTGGTTGAATTATGGGGCAATGCGGTTATGCTGCTGTACGGGTATGCAACAGCATAGTAGTTGGTGGTACGGTACATGAAGATGCATACGAATGCCAGGACTGCAAGGCAGGCCAGATAGAAGACCATCATAGCCTTCATCCGTGCCCGCATCTCCTCGAGCTGAATTTTATTCACGATTCCACTTTTTTCGCGATCATCACTTGCCTTCTATGAATTGGGTGAAGTATTCTGCCACTTCTACCACGTGTTCCTTATCCCTTCGAACGAAGGTCAGGTCCAATCCTATGAACTTTACCGCGCTGTACACAGCTATTGCCCTTGCTATTTTCTTGTCGTCCATTCGCTCACTTTTCTATCTTAAGCTCTTTGATCTGTTTTTTAAGACTGCGAAGCACTTCGCCATCGGTCTTGGCATTGCTGGCATTAACCGATATATGGGCGTTGAGCCGCTTCATTATCTCATCCAATGGCGTTTTCTTCGCCCACTTTGCCCTCCATCCGGTCTTCTCCTTTTCGTCTCTTTCCAATCGCGGCCTGCCTTCTGGCGTATTGGAGAACCAGCCCAAATCGAAAGAGTTGATCGCCTTCGGGTTCAGGATGTAAGAACTCACCTTGCACCATTCGTTTCCTGGCGCGGGCGTGTATCGTGCCATGAACGTTTTTGCAGCCTTCCGAGTAGAAAAGAGATATCTGTCGCTCGAGTCCCAAGACAGCTCGGCTATGTAGATTCTTTTGCGCTTCATGGCCATGCACATCCCCCAACTCATGCATACATTACCGAATTTTCCGGAGACATTGCCCCAGGCGACATGGAATCCTTCCTTTTCTTCTGCTCGGATATGCTGACAAGGATATCCTCGCTGTTCAGCGGCGGCAGGTTCGCGTTTCCCGTGTTCAGCTCATCCCTTAGCTTCTTACCAAGGGACGCCTGCATGAAGCTTTCTATGTCCGCCCCAGTGAAACCGTCGCTCCTCTCCGCAAGGAGCGCGTAGTCCATGTCTTCCGCCACTCTCTTGCCTTTCGCATGCAGCCTGAAGATGTCCTCCCTTGCCTTCCTGTCGGGCAGCGGCACCTCTATGATCTTGTCGAAGCGTCCCGGCCTGAGGAGCGCGGAATCTATGTTGCTTATGAAGTTCGTCGTGCCTATCACTGTCACGTTTTTCATCTTCTTTATCCCGTCCATCCTCTGGAGGAGCACGCTTACGATCCTTCCTGACTCTTCATGAGCGCCTTCGCGCTGCTGCGCAAGGCTGTCTATCTCGTCGAACAATATAATCGACGGCGCATGCCTCTCCGCAATGTCGAAGACCCTCCCGACCAGTTTTGGGCTTTCGCCATAATAGCAGGTGAGCACGTCCGTGATGCTCACGCAGTAGAGCGACGCATTTGCGAGATTGGCCATCGCTTTTGCAAGAAGGGTCTTGCCGGTTCCAGGCAGCCCGTGGAGCAGTATTCCTCTGGGGTAATTGATGCCCCATTTCTGGAATGCCTCCGGCTTCTGAAGGCCGTGACCTAAGAGGGTGAGTTCCGCCTTTGCCTCATCACAGCCGCCAATCTCAGCGAATGTTATTGATGGCCTTTCCATTGCTATGGTATTTTTCAACTGTTTTTTCCTATTCCTGCCAAGATATAGCCTTCCCCTGTGCCCTAGCTTTGCTCTGAGCTCCAGCTCTATACCGCTCTTCTCGACTTCGTATATGGTGTTTATCGTGCATTCTGTAATGGAGAAGATGGATCCGATATCCTCTTTCAGGGCCTTTGCCGCGATTTTCCTGCTTCGCAGCGTAGTTATGTTGATCTCGCGGCCGACGCATGCAATCCGGTATCCATTGCCGTTTTTGCAGAACTCCGCTGTCTTTTTGCCAGTGCTCACCGCATATCCCTGAAGTCCGCACTCTTTGAGTGCCTTGACCACTTCTTCGAAGTCGTTTTCCCTTGATTCGTACTCGATTTGTACTGAAATGTCATAAGTCTTCGAATCCAATGAGATGATCTGGCCTTCGGGAAATCCTTCATTGATAGATGCGAGAGGTAGCTCAAGCTCACTACGGTCCAGTATCCTTATGCATGCTCCCTCATCTTCGCAATGGAAAAACGCTCCGGCATCATCATTCTCATCATCCCCACTGCCTTCTTCGCCGTGACGCTTCTCGCCTAGGAGCAGCTTGACGATCTTCCGGTAGTCCTCAACAGCCAGCGCGTTCGTTATTTTGAATACCATGCAACTCATCCCTATAATGTATAGCCCATTACTGCACAGGCAAGGATACTTCTAGACAATAAGATATAAATGCTTTACTAAAGAAAGGAGTATTGCGCGGTAAATACGGTAATTTTCGCGCGCCTGATTGAATGAGAGCGGACCTTACCGATGACGTCTTGATCATTGCGAATCCTGGCACTGGAAAGACTACTGCTCTTGCCGCCAGGGTCGCGGACCTGCTCGCAGAGGGCGCGAAGGAAGAGGACATACTCTGCATAACCTTCACCGAGAAGGCCGCCCAGGAGATGAAGAACAAAATAGCGAACGTGGTCAAGGAGAAGAAACTGACGCACGCCAAGGCGCACAAGATCGATGTCCACACATTTCACAGCTATGCTTACTCCTATCTTCAAGATCACGGCGAGCCGGGCGACCTCGCCGGGAACAATGTCATACGATACTCGATATTCAAGAGCTTCGAGAAGAACAAGGCGTTCAACTACGGCAAGGAATACCTCATCAGCGAGATAGTGCCGAAGTGCGAGAACGCGATAAGGTACCTGAAGAGTTTCGGCATACTCCCGAAGGACATAAACATGAAGGAAGCCGGGAAGGTGCTCGCGCAGGTCTACAAAGAAGAGGAGATATCAAACGTGACTGAAGAGGAGATAGTCAAATTCATGGAATACTTCGTTGATGCCTTCAAGGATTATGAGACCGAAAAGGACACGGAAGGCAAGTACATAGACTACAACGATATGCTCCTTCATTTCATCAAAAAATACGACAAAAGCGCAAAGCACTACAAGTTTGTGCTTGTAGATGAGCTGCAGGACGTGAACGAGCTTGAAGCGGAGATCGCGGTCAATTCCGGAGACTCATTATTCCTGGTCGGAGACAGGAAGCAGGCGATATTCGGCTTCCAGGGCGGCGGAGTGAGGAACTTCAAGGAATTCATGAAGCGCAAGGGCATGACAAGAGAGACGAAGGTGCTGAATTACCGAAGTTATCAGGAGATACTCGATTATTCCAAGACGCATTTCCTGTCCAACACCACGGACACGAGCTATGGGGACGAGCTCAAGGGGCTGAAGAGCAGCAAGGCCGGCAAGGGCAAGGTCTGCGTCATAGTCTCAAAGAATCCCGAGAAGGCAGCCATAGCGAAGTTGACGGATCTGTTAAACAGAGATAAGAAGGACACTGAAAAGACCTATGCGATAATAACAAGGACCAACGGGCAGATAATCGACATCTCAAAGTCATTGGACAGCAAGGGCATAGACTACTCCACCACTGTTGGAGGGTACACGAGCGATGTAGCGAAGAACGAGATAATCTCTTACCTAAGAGGCCTGCTTTACAACGACCATGAAGCGATACAGGCTGCACTCTTCACTCCATTTGCAGGAGTCACGCTCAAGGAGGCGTTCGATATATCCGAAAAAATGGAAAAGAAGGATATGGAATACGCAGAGAAGCATGCAAAGGGCTTCTTTGCGGACAGGGACAACCTCACCATAGACAAGATACCAAAACTATTCCAGGAACGCATGATGCCCATAGCGCTGTCCATAAGCAAGGAATATTATCTTACGGCCACTGCGATCTACAACAGCACCGTAGAGTACTTCGGCTTTGCGAAGGCGCCGAATGCTAGGTCGTTCTTTGACTACCTTGCCATAACCGAAGAAGATTATGCGCCAATAGAGAAGAAGCACAGGGTCACACTGACCACTGTGCACAAGGCAAAGGGATTGGAGTTCGACACCGTGATATACGCGCCCAAGACCATGCGCGATAAGATCAGTTTCATAGACGCTGTCGTTTATTCGATAATAAAAGCGGCAAAAGGCATTGACATAAGAGATGAACTGGAAGAGGAGCACCTGAGAGTCGATTTCGTCGCCTTCACCAGGGCCAAGAGCGAATTATACATAGCCGCGAAGGACAGGCAGGCGCCTGAATACCAATTAGAAGGCATGTGCGATAGCGAGACCTACGAGGCAGATGATGAGAAAGAGCCATTATCATGGAAATACGATGAGGCCTATGCCTTGTTCGTGAACGGAAGGCATGAAGACGCGAAGAAACTCCTAGTCACACAAGAGAAATGGCTCATGGACGTGATAAACGGATATTTCCAGAAGAAGGACAGGCTCTCGTTCTCCCTGGTAGAGGCCGCGCAGAGCCCCTATGAATTCCTGAAGAACGATATACTAAGACTGCGCGAGTACAGAGCCGAAGCGCTGCAGACCGGCACGCAGGTGCACGAGTTCGCAGAGAAGATGTTCAAGACTGGCCTGAAGGACGAGGATGTGCCAGATGATTACAAGAAGTTCGTGGAGAACATCAGGAGCATAGACAACGCAATAAAAAGCAAGTACAACGCGAAGCAGATCGACGCCGAGCATTCGGTCATCGAAGACATAAAGAGCATGTTTGGAGATCTGGGAGTCGGCGCCACCTTCAAGGCGAACATAGACGCGATATACGAGATCGCAGACCCAAAGGACGGTCCGAAATACCTGATTCTTGATTACAAAACGGATAAGAGCGCTTCGTATGCAGCAGAGCATCGCAGGCAGCTTGCGGTCTACAGAAAAATCTACGCTGTGGAGAAGGGCATTGATGAGAAGGACATACTAGTGGCGCTTGGTTTTGTGGGCCTGAGGGGCAACATAAACACGGGCAAGATGGACTTCCTTCTGGACGAGAAGCAACCTGAGGCAAGGCAGTTCAAGACCTTTGCCGAGCATCTGGGCGAGTTTGTGACTTACAAGAAGGATCCGAAGGAATTCGTCAAGGCATTGCTTGATGAAAGGTCAAACGAGCCGCTGTACACGAGAATCGCGGCGCAGATCTCGGCGGAAAACAAATGAGTTACACTGAACATTATCCTAAAATAGATTACAAAAAATCTAGAAGCACAATGCGAAAGAATTCCCTCATGAATTTCACTAAATTTAATGAAGCAGTCCATATTCACTTTCCAACTGCGCGATTCTAATTATCTCTTTAACTACTATTTGGTTTGAACCACCAGCGTAACCAATGTTTATCAGTCCTTTAACTATCTTGTCTACATAGAACTTAGTCGGCTTCACGAACCCCTCTTTCCTAACTACTTCGTAGGTCTTTGCGGCTATTTTTGCTGGCGTATCTACTGTAACATCTAACTGTGCATATCCCACTTCGTATTTGCTTAGCTCTTTAAATTGGTCAGATGTAAGAAGATAGACTGCGCCGTACACTGCACTTTTACTCTCCTTTACTATGTCAGCTACGCCACCTTTCCAAGTAGAGGAATGCTTATCAAAAGCTAGTCTATAGCCGTCTAGCCTTCCTTTCTTTAGTTCTTTCCATTCGCCTACCCTTGTTTTCATCTGCTCGGTATCCAAATTTGAGCCATACGCGAAGTAATAAACAAACCCCAATGGGGCTCGGTAGACCCTGTCTGGCATCACCTGTTCATTATACCTCCTCAGATTTGGAGATTTTGTATTTATGTGATGTGCGCAGCCTTCACAGTAAAAAAGATCACCACCATACTTATCATAATAGATGGTATCATCCGCACACAAACATCTACAGTTCTTGGACGCACCCAAGCCATCATCGCAATATTTGCACATATCTATTCACCCAAGGCTAATATCAAAGCAGCGCCAACCTTCCCGCATCCGTAATTCCATAATCTTCATCGACGTATCCGCTGTCCTTCAGCTCGCGCAGGTGCTGGTAGACCATACCTCTTGTCTTGTGCAGCTCCTTCGCCAGATCCGATATCGACTTCTCTGTTTTGGTAGATACCTTCATGAGCACCTCCCTCCTTGCTTGGGTGAGGTTGTAACTGAGCTTCGGCAGCTCGCTGATGCCGGTTCCGTTTGTCTTGTTGATGACTATCCGGTGCACCTTTCCTGCCCTGGCATAGCAGCCGTACAGCACGCCGTTTATGAGTATCCTCCAGCCGCCGCTGACGTTGACCACTATCTTGTTGTTCTTACCAACTTCCTCCTTGTCTATGACCTCGACTATCTCCTTTGCGACATCGTAGATCTCGTCCTTCTTGACCTTCAGCACCTCTACTTTTGCCACGTTTGCAAAGGTCTTCTCGACGGCGCTTATGTTTGATCTCACCTCCGGATTCATGACATCAACAACGAGTATTATCTTCTTCGGAGAGAATGCGAGTGCTGCCGGCATCAGCGGTCCTGCGGAATAGAATGTCGCAATAAGTGTGATGTTCACCATGCTATCTTAATCTGCAGTAAAGCTTTTTATACCTGTGGTATACTGGAATGCAGTATTGTGCAGTTAATTACTATACAAGTCCCCCCTAACAGAATTCACGGCCCAATAAATAAAAGGACATTGTCAGATGAAGTAACAACTCAGACAGCTTTTCTCTGTTGCCCTCCTTTGTTACTTTAGTTGCCAGATCTCTATATCTATCTAAATCTGCAGCCTTTCTAACAACCATATCCCGCCACCACAACTCCTAAACACCTTCAATGCTCTAAGTAATACGCCGGCAGCTTCAGGCATCTGTACTTGCCGTCCGTCAGCCTCTCTATCTCCTTCTTCGTCCTTGCGCCGTTCGTCACGAACACCAGTTCCGTACCCAGCTGCTTCTGCCTCTCGATGCACCGCTCTATCTTGCTCTTCACCGCGTTCGTCTGCACCTCGTAAGCGGTGACCTTCGCGTAGTTCCACACCCCCTTCCTGTCCTTCGTCGGCCATATCTCTCCGACGTCGAAGGAATCCCTCGCGCTGGGCACGAAGGCGAAGTTGCCCCTGTCCTGTATCATCTTTATGACCTTCCTCATCAGCGCCACGTGCTCCGCGCCGCCCTTGTTCATGCCCTGCCTGCCTATCATCTCCATGTCTTTCACCACTGCCTTCGCCGCCGCGCTGAGCCCGCCATCATACATGTAGCCGCCGTCCTTCGCCCTGCCGGCTATGGAGGGCTGCCCCTTCCCTCCGTACAGCGTGGAAGTTGAGGTTAGCCATCTCTTGTCCTTGACGAACTTTATCGCGCCTTTCTCGCTGCCCGTCCTTGACAGCGCGATGAGGAAGCGGTAGACGCTCACCGAAGGCATGTCCACGCCCTTGAATATATCCGGCAGCGTGGGCATGCTCTTCATCGCATCCTCCGCGATCGCCTTCTCGTTCTCGGACCTTGCGACTTCCATTATGCCTATCCTCTTTATCGAATCGGCCAGCCTGTCCCTCTCGTCCTTCTTTATCTCCTCGACCTCCACGTACGCCGGGCTCGGCCTGCCGCTCTGTATGGCATTCAAATCGAAGAGCATGCAGCTCCCTACAGGTATGCGGTGCAGCACCTCCTTTTCCAACTCCCCTACGCGCATCGTGCCGTAGAGCCTGTTCAGCGTCATCGGCTCGTGGTACGAGAACACGAACTTCAATGCAGTGTTGGCCATCACCGCATCAGGCATGTCCTGCAGCAGCTGCGTGGCAATCAGCAATCCAAAGCCGTACTTCCTGCCCTCCCTGACCACCCTCGTGATGTTCGTCTCCTTCCCGTAGTAGTTCAGCAATGCCTGGTAAGCGTCATCCAAGGCTATGTATAATTTTATGCCTTGCTCCGCCTTGAACTCCTCCGTGATCCTCTGCATCACCGTATGGGTCACCATCTTCTTCTCGGTATCAGTCAGTCCGTCCAATTCTATGACGCTGCAGGTCTTGTCGTAGTTGTCCCAGAAGGCCACCGGCTCCTGCCCGAATATCTCGAAGGCCTGCCTGAGCTTGTTGGTTATGTACGTCAGCTGCAGCTTCGTCTCCTTGTACCGCTCTCCCGCCACCGCGTTCGCCAATGTGTCATGAATCATCCTTATCGTAGGCTCCCTCCCCTGGCGGTAGAATTCCGTCAGCACCTCTCTCACCTTCTGCGTCTGCATCTCCGTCAGCGATAGCCCCATCTGCAGCAACTCCGAAGCTACGCCTGCCCTCCTGTCCATGTTCATGCCCCTCAGCGCGAAGGGGTTTATCTTCAGGCTGTACGGCACGCTCCACGTGTTGACCCCTAAATTCTTGTACAGCCCCGACCAGTCTATTATCAGGAAGGGTATCCCCAATCTCAGGTATGCCCTGGCCAGGAAGGTGTTTATCAGCGTAGTCTTCCCCGAACCGGTCTCTCCTATCACCATCACGTGCGGGTTCGGCTCCGATTTTATCTGCAGGTCGTATATCCCTTTCGAGCCTGCCGTCACCGCCCTTCCCGTGGATTGGTCGCCCTTTGGGTCCGAGGTCATGTACACCGGGTGCGGGTACTCGTAGCCTATCGGTATGCCGTTGTGCCTGTGCCTCTTTATCCTGTCCTTTGACAGCGCGAACAGGTAGAACAGGAAAGCGGAAGCGGCGAACCATACGATGAAGCTCTGTAAAGCACTTGCACCCGTAAGGGACAGAGCGGATATCGCGACAAACGGGTAGAGCAGCTGCAGCACCGCGAAGAACCAGAAGCTGCCGGCGAGCTGCGCGACCCTCTTATGGCCCTTCTTGGCGTAATCGAAGAACTCGTCTATCACGCGTTTCTCGCTCTTGCGGCTGTTTTTCAGCGCGACAGAGAGAAAGAAGAGTACCGGAACGTAGACGATGAACAGCAGAAAGTCCCCGAGAAGACCCATGCTCTCGGAAAGCATTGGAAAGAGAAAGAATAAAAGGGCGTGTAGGCGGCCTTAAGCAAGGTTTTTAAGGTTGGGACGCATCTGCTCTGCGGCACAACATATATGTATGTTGTCGTCCAAGAGATGTTTGAGTTGGGTATAGAACCCAACTTTTTGGTGAGTAAATGGGGTGGAGGGAAGTAAATAGTAAAAATATAAAAACGGCAAGAAAAGGTTCAGTCAAATACATACACAATGCAAAGAGCAATAAGAACGATGAATTCTACACAGTTCTTTCTGATATAGAAAAAGAACTGAAACACTACAAAAATCACTTCAAAAATAAAGTAGTTTATTGCAATTGTGATGATCCCTATGAAAGTAATTTCTTTAAGTTTTTTGCTGCTAATTTTATTAATTTTGGATTAAAAAAACTTATTGTAACATCTTATAGTGGATCGCCCATAATTGGTAGTCAATTACCATTGTTGGATATAAAAGGAATAAATGGTAAAGAGCCAATTAAAATTGAAATAAATAAGGTAAATGATTATAATGAGGATGGTTCTATTGATTTATCTGATGTTAAATTGTTATTAGAACGTGATGCGAACACATCAACTCCTCTTAAATAAAGGGGGACATTTTTCGTAGTAATGAATGTATCGAATTCTAAAACAGGCAGATCTTGTTGTTACCAATCCCCCTTTTTCATTGTTTAGAGAGTACATGGGTCAACTTATAAAATACAACAAAAAGTTTTTGATTGTGGGATCATGGAATGCGATTACATACAAAGAAGTTTTTCCTCTAATAAAGAATAATAAAATATGGATGGGTATAAATAGTAACCGTAATTTTTCAGGTTTTATCGTACCAAAGCATTATACTTTACATGGAACAGAAGCACGTATTGATGAAAATGGAAACAGAATAGTTTCCTCTAACAATACCTGTTGGTTTACAAATCTGGATAATTCAAATCGCCATGAAAAACTCATTTTATACAAAAGATATGATCCAAAAGAATACTCTACTTACGACAATTATGACGCAATTGAAGTTTCAAAAACCAATAATATTCCGAGTGATTATAATGGTTTGATGGGTGTTCCTATTACTTTTATGAATAAATATAACCCAGAACAGAGCAGATGTACTGAAGAAATGAGAAGACTATAACATAACACTGAACGAAGTAGAGGAAAAAAAA
>CAVUGN010000005.1:0-206710 GCA_963741095.1 uncultured Microcaldota archaeon | reverse complement strand
CAATCCATTTCACCGCCTTTATCGCCTTTATGAGCTCCTCGGCCTCGGGCCATGTCAGCGACCTGGGATCCTTGTCGAAGTCAACTCCTTTTGCGATTTCCCTAAGCTCCGCAACCTTGTTCGATGTGACCCTTGCGAAAGCGTCGACCAGAAAGGACGACAGTTTCCTGCTGTCGCTCGCCTTGGCGAAGTCGAGTAAGTCGTTGACCAGTATTCCCAGCGGATGCGGCTTCACCGGTTCGGGTCTCTCCGGCTGCTTCTCGACCGCACGCTCGAAGACGAACTCCTTGCCTGTCGGGTCCGTGAACTTTATGCGCGCGTGCGGGTTCGACAGCGCCGTCCTTCTCAGATATTCATAAATGCCATGATCGCCGTTCTCGTACTTGACGTCGGCGAACTCCCCCTCGACGCGGAGGCCCCGGGGCTCCTCTGGCAGCTCCGTGAGGTTCGTGATTATCGGCTTGTTGTGCACGGTGTCCACTGCTATGCTGCACGAATAGGCCTTGCCCGTGCCCGTCGATGATCTAGCGAATATGGGCTTGCCCGTGGTGATCTGCGCGAAGAGCGTGCAGCCTGCCGCGCCTATGCCCTGCTGGCCGCGCTGCTGCATGTACCTGTGGAACTTCGTGCCTGCGAGCATTGTCGCAAGCGCCCTGCCTATGTGGTTCTTCGGTATCCCCGGTCCGTTGTCGTACTCGACTATCCTGTACTTCTCCTCTCCGACCTCGGTAACAGTCACGCCTATCTCCGGGAGTATGCCCGCCTCTTCCGCAGCGTCAAGGCTGTTCGTCACATATTCATGGACAACGGTCACGAGCGACCTGACCTTGCCCGAATAGCCAAGCATCTGCCTGTTCTTCTTGAAGAACTCGGCTATCGAATGCTCCTTAAACTCCTTGAATATCTCGTCCGCGTTTCTCGTCTCTACCATCAGATCGCCTTGAATGCTGCTGCTCTTGCCTCGTCCCTATCCTTCCTGTGCGCCGTCTCCATCCTCAGGTACGCCAGTCTGTGCGTGCCTCCCTCGATGAGCGTGTTCACCGCGGCCTGTGCCTCGCTTATCGCCGAGGTCGTGCCTATGAAGCTCACGGATTCGCCGTATATGCTCAGCTTGACCTGGCTCACACCCTCGATGTACTTCTTCGTCTTGCCGCCTATGCCTATCACCCTCGCCTTGATCTGCTGTATGCGCTTGTCGCTGCCGAAGACCTGCCCGAGGTCGATGGTCGCGAAGTAATGATCGTCGTTGAGCAGCAGGCATGCTGTCTCGATGTCGAAGCCCCTGCCGAAGGCCTGTATGACGTTCTTCGCGGAGAATTCGTCGAAGGCGTCGCCGCTGACCTCTATTATGTCGTCGACGATCCTCATCTTGCACTTGCACTGCTTCTCTATGCGCTCCGCTATGCTCTTGTCCTTCTTTAGGCGTTCGACCCTCTCTTTGGGTATGTAAAGAGACTGCATGCAACCATGGCCTATTCGATTATGACGTCGCCAGAACCCTTTGCGGCCGTGACAACACAGAGCGTATAAATATTGAAGTATAAATATCTATAGTCCTCATCAAAGCACACAAAAATACAAAGCGTGCATGACAGAAAGGCGACAATACCCTCCTTTTTCGTCTTCATTCATCCATCAAACCGTGCCAAAAAGGACAAAGTTCCCCTATTCCCAGTTCCGTTCCTCAATCTGCGAAGCTTTAAATACTTTTACATTCACAATAGAAGCGTGATTCATTCATGATTCTTCCATGGAAGGGTCGTGACTGAATGGTGGTAACATGCAATCGAAGAGGGGATTGGAAAAGGAGCTCCAGAGCATTAAGGAGCAGATCCGCAACCTCAGCGCTAGCAACACCAACGTCAAGGAGCTCGTGGACGAGAAGGCCAAGGTCGAGGAGACCGGATCGAGCCTACTCTCGCTCGTGAAGTTCGTGATGGATGAGAACAAGAAGACCACAATGGTGCTTAAGGGAATATCGGAGAACTTGGCAAGGATAGAGTCCGACCTGAATGCCGACTATACTGCGGAAGAGAACCCCGTCCAGGAAGCCGCAAGGGAGGTGCCACTCTCCGAGCTCGATGCGAAGATAATAGAGCACATACAGCGGAATGGCATGTCCTGCGCCGACGACATAAAGAAGCACATGAACTACAGGGGCAGGAATGCCGCATCGGCCCGGCTGAACAGGATGTACAAGCAGGGATTGCTGGAAAGGTACCAGCTCGGTCACAAGGTTTACTACAAGTATGATGCTGGCAAGGCGGCCAAAACACTAATTGTTTCACCCCCACAGTGAGTTTAGGTGCCCGGATCGCAAGGTCTGGGCCCTAAACTCCTACTCTTAAAGTACGGAACAATTAGTCTGTTGTCAACCACAGCCGCAGCTTGCGGCACGATAGATATTTAAAGCTTACTAGAGAAGTTTAGACAGTGAGACAATGAGTGAAGGAGGCTGGAGCTGAAAATACGGATTTTAAAAAATCTAATCTTTTAGTAGCTATTCCAATCTCGGCATGTCTCTTATCCCTAGCTCCTTATTATACTTTATGTGCTGTTTCCTCTTTCTTTCGGTCTGCTCGTAGTCAACCTTCTCGACGGGCTTGATGTCGTGGCCCTCCAGCAGCGTCCTGTACTGCGACGAATAGGCATAATCGAATCTCCTGTAGCAGAAGTTGCCCACCAGCATCTTCGTGACCACCAGGGTGCTTATCCTGACCCCCAGCCTTAGCTTGGCTATCTCCTCGGTGAGCTCCTCCAGATAACCGTCGTGCACCACTGGCACGATGTACACCACCCCGTCGGAATTGCCGACGTCCCCGGACAGCAGGAAATTTGTCAGCGGCGATCGCGTCTCGGCTATGGCGTGCATAAGCAGCTTCGGCCTGTTCTTCTTGAACTTGTCGACCTCTATTATGCTGAGCTTCATTATCCCTATGTACATCAGGGGCGGCTTGCCCATCGAGAGCGTTATCCTCTTGATTATGCCCTTCTCCTTCAGCTTGTGGTAGGTGAACTGGGACCTGCCCTCGTCGAAGCCGTACTTCCGGTCTATCTCAACGAAGCTTTCGGTGCCGTTCCTGTTCAATTCCTTGAGCACGGCGTACTCCCTCTTGAGCAGCTTGCCCTTCAGCAGATCGACGAACTCCGACCTCAACGGCACGAAGTTGCTGCTCTCGTAGAAATAGGAGACGTTCCATTCCGAAGGGTATTTTGCGAGCTTGCTGCGTATCTCGACCATGATCTCAACCATGGTCAGGTTGCTGTCCGCGTAGGCGTATATCACCACGTCGTAGACCCCCTTGGTCAGCGCCGCAAGCTGCACGTTGGGTATGGATTCGCAGGCATTCCTTATCTCCTCGATGAGCGGTATGCGGTCCTTGAAATTGGCGGTTACTATGAACTTGGAGTAGCCGAGCTTTTCGACGTCTATCTCGGCGATGTACCCTATATCGAATCTCTGCTCGAGCAGCTTGACCCTCCTCTGCGTCGCGGTGCTCTTGAGGCCTATGAAGCCGCTGAGGAACTTCAGCGAAGGCCTGGCGTTCATGCTCAGCGCGGTCAACAGCTTAGTGTCTATCTCGCTCAGCTCAACGTCAGACGCATCGACCCGCTCCTTCGACTCCACCACTGCCCCGGCGGTGCGCTGCACGGCATTGCCCGACACCTTCTCGACGAATTTGCCGTCGGGCATTATCCTGCCCAGATATTCGGAGGTGCTCCTCACCTTCCTACTCTCCTTGTCCCAGACGGTCGATTGCTTGTAGACATAGAACTTGTTGTTCTGGACATGCAGCGCTACGAAGAACGTGTATGATCTCTTGAGCCCGGTGAACGTTTCCCGGACCTCCTTCGGCACCTCTCCCATACTCCTATATATACAACTATAAATATAAATATATTTGTGTGAATCTACGGCCTATACAACATAGCATAATAGCCATATTATCTGAATATGCGTCTTTTTTTGTTGCTGCAACCGCCGACATGACGTCGAAATACCCGTTACCCATATATACAACCCCCTTCATAGTATTATTGCGGTGGAGTTTTGTGGGCACAAAAAATGCTGTTTTCAACCATTCTTACCACCCACTAGAAGGCAGCCAGAACGGAACTAGACTTATAGTCTATTTCATTCTCTCTTTTAGCCCACTGCTCCACCCAACACCCACCATTTTAAAGTGAACTCATGTCCAAGACTCCTGCAGGGAACGTAAAGGCAACTTCTCCTTCCATCGAGTCATCCACCTACAATCTGCTTCGGCGCGATAGCGAACCACAGGAGCGCATAAGCTCGACAGAGCACCGGACCCCCTGGTTTGATTCTGTGAGCAGAAGGGGATCAGAGAACGTGGATCATCTGAACGAGTGGCCCACAAGGCATGGCTCTTCCGACGTCGACTGAACCACGCCCGCATCAATCCTGTCTTTTTCGAAGCCATCAATTCATAGAAGCTTTATTTATACTTTTCCGGCTTATCCTATACTGTTCAAATGCCCGAGAGCAACAGCGAGTTGAGCAATCTTCTTTCAAGCCTGCCCTATTCGTACGACGCGTCAAACAATTCCAAGGAGATAAAGGAGAATTACGGGCGTTTTGAGGGCAAGCCGGTTTCCGTCGCAGGCCGCATAACCGGAGTCAGGAAATCCGGCAAGCTGCTCTTCGCGGACCTTCTCGATGGAGTCGGCAAGATACAGGCATACTTCGATTATTCCACACTGGGAGCTGAGAAATTCGACAGCGCAAAGAAGTTCAATGCGGGAGACATAATCGGCGTCAAGGGCGAGGTCTTCAAGACCAAGGCCGGAGAGGTCAGCATAAAGGTCAAGGAATACTCGCTGCTTTCGAAGGCGATGCGGAACCTGCCGGACAAATGGCACGGCCTCCAGGACGTTGAGACCCGGTACCGGCAGAGGCATCTTGACCTGATAATGAATCCCGAGATAAAGGAGGTGTTCAGGAAGCGAAGCATGACGCTCTCGCTGATAAGAAAATTCCTGGACGAGCGCGGCTTCCTGGAGTTCGAGACGCCGACCATACAGCCGCTATACGGCGGCGCCGACGCCGAGCCGTTCAAGGTCTTCGTCAACACGCTCAAGGAGGAGCACTACCTGCGCATAGCGGACGAGCTCTACCTGAAGAGGCTGATAATAGGCGGCTTCGAGAAGGTCTACGAGATATACAAGGCCTTCAGGAATGAGGACATAGACAGCACCCACAGCCCGGAGTTCACGATAATAGAATGGTACCAGGCCTACGCTGATTACAACGAGATGATGACGCTCCTTGAGGGATTGCTGCAGTACGTCACGAAGAGCATCTTCAACTCGACCGAAATAACCTACCAGAACACCGTCATAAGCTTCAAGACGTTCAAGAGGATGGACTACCTCGACAGCATAAGCAAGGGAGCAGGCATCGACGTGGTGAAGATGCCCGAAGCCGATCTGGTGAAGTTCGCGGAGGGCAAGGGCATAAAGTTCGAGAAGGGCAAGCGCACGAAGGCGTACGCCTACGACAAGCTCTTCGACTTCTTCGTCAAGCCCGGCCTCATGCAGCCGACCTTCGTGGTCGACTATCCGAGGGAATCATCGCCGCTGACACGCCCGAAGAGGGGCAATCCTGCTCTCACCGAACGATTCGAATTCTACGCGGGCGGCATGGAGCTCGCGAACTGCTATTCCGAGCTCAACAACCCGATCATACAAAGAGAGAATTTCGAATACGAGACAAAGAAGGCGAAGGAAGGCGACAAGGAGGCAGAGCCCCTCGATCTTGATTTCGTCGAGGCGATGGAGCACGGCATGCCCCCGACAGGGGGACTGGGCCTCGGGGTGGACCGATTGGTGATGCTGCTCACGGACAAGCCCTCGATAAAAGAAGTGATACTCTTCCCGATGGAGAAGAGGCTCAAGGAATAACTCTCTTCACAAGCTCTTTCAGCTTCTTGAAATCTTTCTCCATAACGGGCACGTTTTTCTTGAGCCTGACGGCAGCAGCAGGATGCAGCGACAGAAAATAGACGACCTTACCTTTTTTCATGCACGTCCCGTGTTTTTTCATTATCTCCTCTGCGTCGATCACCGTCCTTGCAGCAACAGAACCCAGCAGCACGACTATTCTCGGTTTTATTATCTCGATCTGCTCGAAAAGGAAATTCTTGCAAAGCCCTATCTCATCGTCGGTGGGTATCCTGTTCTTCGGGGGGAAGAACTGCACCACGCTCGTTATGTAGCACGAGCCTCTCTTCAATCCCGCGCTCGCAATCAGCCTGTCGAGTAGCCTGCCGCTGATTCCTATGAACGGCCTTCCCTCCTTCTCCTCGTTGGCTCCTGGCGCCTGGCCCACGAACATGACCGCGGCGTCAAGCGAGCCCTCGCCCTTCACCAATCTCCTGCTAAGCGACCAATTCTTGTTCCTGTCCGGCAATCTCCCGTACTCCTCATTCAGCTGTTCCATCATCTCTTTTTTGTCTATGTAATCGTTCGCCCTTTCAATCAGGATCTTCCACTGCTCGTAGGACAGTTTGTCCATCGCGGATTTGTAGTCAAGCCATTCATGACCCCTGTGCTCCCACGAGATCTTGACCTTTGCGTTGCTGCCGACCTCCGCAAGGAACATCGTGACGTGCTTCTTCACCCTTTCGTTCCTGAGCGTGTACCAGTAATCAACGCCGTGCTTGAACGCCGTATCAAATCTCACGTCAAGCCCGCTCTCCTCCTTTATCTCCCTCAGCGCGGCTTCATTCGCGCTTTCTCCCTTCTCGATCTTTCCCTTCGGCAGGTCCAGTTTCCCATCCTCCCTCACGAGGAAAAGGAAGAGTCTCCTTCCATTCCTGTAGGAGTATATGGCCGCACCTGCGCTGTATTCGAATCTCACGCAACCAACGGATATTTTTGTCCGGCAATGTAATAGCTGTAGCACTCAAGGGCGCCGTTTCCCCTGCTGAATTGCAGCCTCATGGCGTTGTATATCACCGACTCCACGTAACCTGCGAGTCCCAGGTGCACGTAGTCGTTGATCTGGCACATGGACGTGCTGGAATTGGTCATCCTCTTGAACATCATGTAGTTTATCGTTGCGTATTCGCCGCTGTAGTTGTAGGGCATGGCGAAGTAGTTCACGTAGAAATTCTGCCCCCCTGACAGGATGACTCCGCTATTGATGGTCACTCCGTTCCTGAGCGTGTACGCGCTTGTGTTGCTTATCGCAGAATAGTTCGCCAACACCCCGCCACGGTAATCGCTCGCAAGCTGCGTGGCGATCACGTACGTGACATTGTTTGTGCTGTTCTTGTCCTGCGTGATCGCGAAGAGCACACCCATGAAATTCCCTCCGAGTTCGGTGATGTTCGCGTGTGCCGGCTCCAGGCTCTGGACCATGTTCCGGTATGTGAGCTGCCCGCTTATGGACGTGTTCCCGAAGAACATCGCCGGTGCGTACACCGCGCTGCTGTACTGCATCGATAGCGCAAAGACCACGAGCCCGAAAACGATTGCAATCGCCGAGGGTATCACCAGTCTTCGGTCCAGTTTTCCGCCGCCTCTTCTGCCTGTCTTCTTCTTGCCCTCGCCGATCTTCATCCCGTACCTGCCGGCGATCAGCAGCATGATTATTATCGCAGCATAGAAAAGAAGCTGGCCTGCGAAAGCGTGGAACAGGCTTATCGCCCTGCCTATCCCGTAATAGGCCCACACCAGCGATATCGATGACATGCGCACCACATTGAACACGAGCATCAATCCCAAACCGGACGATACCCACAGTGCCTTCGCCTTCAATTTGCCTTCGTACAGGTATGCTACCGGCACAAGGAACATCACGAGCGCGATGAACGTGCCTATCGAGGCGCAGGTTGTCGATATGGTTATGCTGCTGAGCGAGGGCGCAGATATCACCAGGCCGCTTTTCACTACCGGCACTCCCACGGTGCGTATCACCTCATAGACGAGCTCCGCGTTGAGGCCCGCGAAAGCCCCGTTCAACGACAATATCGGGAGCAGCAATATCGGAGAGGCAAACAGCGCGTAGATCAGCACCTGTTTCATCTTCCTCATCCCGCCAAGGCCGAACACCAGCGTTATCAGCGATGCCAGCAGCACCACAAACAGCAGCGCGTCGATCCTGTACGACTGGAATGTTGTCGACAATCCGACTCTCGAATAGGACAGGAGCAGGATGTAAATCAAGAAGATGGCTGTGCCGTATAGCATGCTCTTCTTGTTGAATTCGAATTTCAGGTCCTCTTTCGCGGACGCGGCTATGAGGAAAAAGAGCATCAGCATGACGACTATGATGTACGTGCTCGGATCCGTGTCCGTGATGCTGGGGTTAGTGGCCATTATGGAATTGATGGATCCCAGAAGGAACGCGGCTATAATCACCGCTATGCCAAGCATCTTGGTTTTTTTGCCATCCATGCAACCAAAACATTGAGTCCTCAGCCGAAATGGACTTCATCACAAGTCAGTAGTTACTCTTCTCTTCACAGGACAATACTCTTGGGCACATAAGGTATAAAATACCCCATTCGAATTCATTATAGCGTTTCTAATGGCAAAAGGCTATCGGTACATGGGGCACACTGCGGACGTCGAGTTCCTAGCCTACGGCAGCACGCTTGAGATATCGTTCAAGAACGCGCTCATGGCTCTCTTCGAGACGATCGCGTACACGAAGAAGGTCTCCGAGGAGAAAACAAAAACGCAACGGTTCGCGCTGAAGGTGAAGGCCAGATCCGAGGAGGAACTGCTGTGCTACGCGCTGCAGGATGCGATATCGATAATGGACTCGGAGAGCCTTTTCGCATACAAAGTGACGAAACTCAAGACGGTAAAAACCGCGAAGGGATACGCGCTTGCCGCCAATGTGCTCGCAAAGAGCAGGACGGACAAGGATTCAAAGCTCGAGATAAAGGGCGTTTCCATGTACGACCTGAAGATAGAGAAGAAAAACGGCAAGGTCACCTCCAGGGTAGTGGTCGACGTATAAACATGGGCGCAGCAGCCCTGGCGATTACTTATTTAATTATTAACTATCAATACTCCATGTACATGCGATTGTAGTCTAGTCTGGTAGGACGCAGGCTTGCCAAGTCTGCAACCCGGGTTCAAATCCCGGCAATCGCACGGTTATGCTATGGAGGATTGCATATTCTGCAAAATAATAGAAGCAAAGATACGGAGTTACAAGGTGTATGAAGATCAGGATTACCTGGCAATCCTCGACACGTTTCCTGCGGTAGAAGGCCAAGTGATCCTATTGACGAAAGAGCACAAGGACAGCAACGTTTTCATGCTCGATGACGACGGTCTAACAGAGATGGTGCTTGTTGCAAAAAAAGTCGCAAAAACACTGAAAAGGAAGCTCGATGCTGATAAGATCCAATTGATATTTGCCGGGACAAGCGTAAATCATCTTCACGCTAAACTGTACCCCACGGACCAAAGAATCACAGTAGAGGGCAAAAAAGAAACGGAAGAACGCTTAATCCAGATGCGCGACAAGATTCTGAATAAAAATTGAATGCGCCGAACAAGCAAGCGGAAGTAAGACTAAATCAATTCATCTTTTCCCGTCCCACTCTGCGTAGAACTGGTCCAGATAGTCCTCCATGAAAGTGTGCCTGTCCGCGGCGATCTTCCTTCCCGTATCGGTGTTCATCTTGCTCTTCAGGAGCAACAGCTTCTCATAGAAGTGGTTTATCGTGGTCGCGCCAAGCGCGTTCGCCTTCTTGTACTCCTCGAAAGAGCCGTAATCGTTAGGCGTTACCGGGTTGTGGAGAGTCCTTCCGGCATAACCCCCATAAGCGAAGGCTCTTGCGATGCCTATCGCGCCCATCGCGTCCAGCCTGTCAGCATCCTGCACTATCATCGCTTCCTTTGTGTTGAGCTTTGTTTTGCCCGAAGAACCGCTGTACGAGATGTTGCCTATTATGTAAGAAACATGCGCAATGGTCTTGCCGTCCACTCCTTGCTTCTTGAGGAACGCTTCGGCCATCTTCTGGCCAGCCTTGTCATCCTCGGTGAATTTGTGGTCCGCTATGTCGTGCAGCAGCGAGGCGAGCTGCACCACGTAAAGGTCTGTGCCCTTCTCGCCCTTGGCGATGGTCATCGCTGTCTCATGGACACGGTGTGCGTGCCACCAATCGTGGCCCGTTCCTTCGCCTTCAAGCTTTTTCCTTACAAAATCAGCAGTACTTCTGACGACGCGTTCTCTATCCATACTTACCAATAGAGATGGGTGCGTTCTATTTTTATTCCTATCGCTGTGCGGTCGTTACGCCCCTAAAACGTTTGCTGCAAAACGGGCAAGCACCAAGTATATATATTTGGCAAATCTCCCTCAACAGCAATCACAAGATCCCTTTCCAAAGCCAAAAACCTGGCAAAAACGGCCAATTTCATGATATCAGACGGCCACACGTCATGCAAAAGGTATTTAAAATATGTATCACTATTACTAGGGAGGTGCTCAGATGAAGATATCAGACATTTACAACATGGACATCTACAGTGATGCGGGCCAGTATCTCGGCGAAGTGCGCGATGCGATAATCGACCTTGAAAGGGGCGAAGTCAGCAGGCTTCTCATGGAGGAATGGAAGAGCGTAGACCGCGACGAGGCGAAGAAGATACTCCAACAGAAGAGCATACTTTTCAGGAACATAAAGAACATAGGGGACGTCGTTTTGATATCCGCTTCGGGCCAGAACATGAGGGCGCCGGAAAGCTCTGCAAGCGCAGAGGTGTCCGACCTGACCAGGAGGTAATTGCAGCAACACCCCGAAATAAAGAGACAAACATCGTGTATTTTAATGGGTAAATTTCCAATAGCGGACGCAGAGATATCCAAGATCTGGATATGCAAGAAGTGCAAGTCCAGGAACAAGGCCGGAGCCGAGAAGTGCAGGAAGTGCGGCTACCGATACCTGAGGCCGAAGCGAAAGGAGATCAAGACCAAGAAGTAATGCACGAGTTTGTGATCATCGGTGAAATAATGGTAGAACTTACACCAATAGAGCAGATAATTGTCAAGGCCATGGAAGAGCTTGGCGCTACGAAGGACACCAGCATAAAGACTGCTGACGACATAACGAAGAAGTCCAACAGGCCGAAGGGGCTTGTAACAAACTCGCTTGTCACGCTGGTCCAGAAGGGCATAATCAAGAGGGTTGCCCGCGAAAAGGCCGCAGGCTACTACGTTATCAAGGCGTGATCTCTTGGACGAGCCAGAAGAGTACATAGACTTCATGGCGAAGTACAAGGACTGGATAGCGATAAGGAGACTGGGCATAAGGGCCGACACCAGGCCGGAAGAGGTCGTCATGCACATGGCAGGCGTGAGGGCCCTGATAGAGAACAAATCCTACCCGATGCTGGGCATAAAGATAAACGTCCTCGACGAGTACGCTGGCAAGCTGACCGCCGGGGCAAGGAAGAGCTACGCAACGCTCGGCAAGGCAATCGAATCATTGAGCGGCAGCGAAACCAAGAGCGTCATAGAAAGCTCGTGCGACAACAAGGCGCTGACTCCACTGGCCGAAGTCTACCTGTTAAGCAAGACCATAACGAATCTGGGCTATGACACGGGCATAAACCCGGCGACGATGGCAAAGATATTTCCAGGCCTGAAGCCGCCGAAGGCGCCGGGCATGGGGCGGAAGAAGAAGGCCGCTGCGCCCGCAGAAACCCCTGCTCCATAAGCGCATAATCCTACTTTGAGATTGAGATCCAGCGGTAGCTCCATCCTACGCAAAACTTAAAAATCCGAGTTGCCATAAACCATCATGGATTTCTTCGCTGCGGTCGAGAAGAGGCGCTCAACGAGGCTGTACCGCGATAAGCCCGTGGATGCCAAAAAGCTCGAGCGACTTCTCGAGACCATAGACATGGCGCCCTCGGCCCGCAACCGCCAATCCTACGAGATATTCATCGCGAGCACGGAGGAATCGAAAAGGGCATTAGCCACAGCCATCCCTGGGAAGGATTATGCTGTCAATGCGCCCATCATACTCGTTTTCTGCGCGCATCCTGAAAACATGCGCAACTCTTCATTGGCAAGCCCCATATCGGGAGACGACATGCGGCTGCTGGCGATAGAGGACGCGGCGATCGCTGCTTCCTACTGCCAGCTTGCCGCGACCGCCCTCGGCCTTGCAACGGTTTGGCTGGGCCCTTTCAACACCGAGAAGGTATTGGAGGTGATAAACTGGAAGGAGGAGCTGATACCCATAGCGATCATCCCAATAGGTTACCCGGCAGAGCGTCCCGACGCGACGCCGCGAAGGACCCTCGATGACCTGGTGCACGAGATCTGAGAAAGTATCCATTACGTCACTTAACGACGTCCTTGAAAGCTATTTAAATTCTTAGTGGATTGCATTTCAGGTAGGTGCGGCAATGAGATGGATACTCCGGTCAAAGATACACAAGGCGACGGTAACCGAGGCGAATGTCAACTACACCGGCAGCATCGGCATAGACGAGGCCCTCCTCGAAAAAGCGGGCCTGATGGAAGGGGAGAAGGTGCTTGTCACCGACCTGACTGCCGGCAAAAGGCTGGAGACATACGTGATCCCAGAGAAAAGGGATTCTGGGATAATATGCATGAACGGCCCTGCCGCGCTTCTGATGAATAAGGGTGACATCGTGATAATCATGGGCTTCGAACTGTCAGAAACTCCAATCAAGGCGCAGAAGGTCCTTGTCGACAAGGACAACCGATTCGTCAGGTACATGTAACCTACTTGCCCTCTATCCTGTTGAACGCGAAGTCAGCGATGAGCACAAGCACTATCGCGCTTGCCAGAACCACCAACAGGTCCAGGTACACCGGGTAGCTGCTGACTCCTATCAACGCGCCGCGCATGCCATCAACGCCGTAGCGAAGCGGATCAATCGCCGAGACGAACTTCATCCATTCCGGCGCGTTAGTCAGCGGGAAGAGCGCGCCGGAGAGGAAGAACAGGGGCATCACAAGGAAGTTTATTATCACCTGGAAGCCCTCGACATTGTCGACCGTCGAGGCGATTATCAATCCCACCGAGACAAAAGCGCAAGGTATCAGCACCATGAAGGCCACCGCTTCCATCAGGCCGATGACGCTCAGGTCGCTGAGCGGCAACACGTTGAATGCGACCTCCACCACCAATATCACAACGGCCGTGATCAAGGATACGGTGGCGCTTCCTGCTATCTTCCCGAGCACTATGCCCACTCTCGAGACCGGCGCTATGAGCATCTCCTTGAGGAACCCGAACTGCCTGTCCCAAATGACATTGACCCCCGAGAATATCGAGCTGAAGAGCAGCGTCATCCCGATTATGCCCGGCGCCATGAACGTGAGGTAGGAAACTCCTCCGGAAAGCACGAAGGCGGAGCTGAATCCCACTCCGGCTATCGCAAGCCAGATGAACGGCTGGCCTCCGGATCCGACGATTCTCGATTTGGACTTGAGGAATCTTATCGTCTCCCTGAGCCAAACAGTGTATATAGTCTCAATCAAGTTCGTCATGTTCATCTCCTTCCTCTGAACCTGTAGTTGCGCTTCAACTGATCCACATCGCTCGCGCCCTCCTCCCTGATCTCCTTGCCCGTCAGGCTTATGAAAACATCCTCCAGGGTCGGCCTCTTGAGCGTGGTGTACGCGACCTCTATGCCCGCGTCTTTCGCAATCCCGATTATCTTCGGTATCGCCTCGCTGCCGTTCTTCGTCGTTACCTCCAGGCTGTCGCTGCGTTCCTTGACCGATACCGCGAACTTGGCCTTCTTGATCAGTTCGGCCAGTTTGCCGCCATTGCTCGAGCCTATCCTTATTATGTCGCCGCCAAGAGAGTCCTTCAGTCTCTCCGGCGTGTCCATCTTTATTATCCTGCCGTGGTCTATTATCGCGACCCTGTTGCACAGCTCGTCCGCTTCTTCTATGTAGTGCGTCGTCAGCATTATGGTGAGCTTTGTCTCCTTGTTGAGCTTCTTAACGTAGTCCCAGATCTTCCTCCTGGTCTGCGGATCCAGCCCTATGGTCGGCTCGTCCAGGAAAAGAACCTTGGGGTTGTGTATGAATCCCCTGGCTATCTCCAGCCTTCTTTTCATGCCTCCGGAGTAGGTCTTGACCTGCCTGTTGGCCTTGTCCTCAAGCTCCACGAGCTTCAGCACCTTTGCTATAGCTTCCTTCTTCTCATCGCCCTTCACCCCGTAGAGCCTGGCGTGGAAGTCGAGGTTCTCCATGCCCGTGAGCTCGTCGTCAAGGCTCGGGTCCTGGAACACTATGCCTATGAGATTCCTGACCGCGTCCTTTTCCGTCTTCACGTCCTTGCCGTTTATCGTTGCAGAGCCTGAGGTGATCCCTATTATCGTCGAGAGCATCGATATGGTGGTGGTCTTGCCCGCGCCGTTCGGCCCGAGCAACCCGAATATCTCGCCCTCCTTGACCTTGAACGAGACCTTGTCAACCGCAGTGAAGCCGCCGAACTTCCTCACAAGGTTGTTGGCGATTATCGAATACTTTCCAGTGGAGCCCTCCATACGCGTATTACGAAATCAGTATCTAATAACTTTTCGCAAAAGTGCGCTTTTCGGTGCGCACAGAAATGCTGTTAAGCTTTCAGGTTCAATTAATCTTGCGGTCGGCCACAATCCGATCGATGCAGGTTTTGCAATGAAGGAATCAAAAAACGAACTGCTGCGCAAGATAAAAGAGCTGGAACAGAAGATCGGAAAGGGCGGGAACGACAAGGTGCTTTCCAAGAGCCTGCTCTCCGATTTTGAGGCCCTGGCGGAGCTCGAGGGCGGCGCCCTGATGTACGCGGACGCCACGACGCCGGAAGAGATCCAGGTCGCCTACGGCGTGGATGCGAGCGAATACTTCGACGTCCTGGAGCGCAAGAGCATAGCGTTCAAGGACGCGGGCAACCCCAACAGCTATCCCTGGATGCCCGAGGACATGAAGCTGGTGGTCATCGAGAACACGCCTGAGAACAAGAAGCTGGCGAAGCTCATAGTCGACCAGATAATATCCTCCCTGAAGCCCGGCGCCAAGAAATGATGATTCCGAAATCCCGCCACTGAAGGTTTAAATAAGGAAAAAGTGTGGTATCAGCGTGGACACCTTGAGATCTGCAAGCAGGTTCGCGGGCCTCGGCATGACGGTCCTGAAGAGCAACGTGGCCCGGCTCAGCCATCCCTACAAGCTGAACTACGCGATAACCTACCGATGCCAGTCAAGGTGCGAGACCTGCAGCATATGGAAGCAGAAGCCCAGCAAGGAATTATCGCTGGACGAGATAACAGAGTTCGCGAAGAAGAACAGCTATTTCAAATGGATAGAGCTCACCGGCGGCGAGCCGTTCCTGAGGAGCGAGATTGTCGAGATAGCCAATTCGTTCCTGGCCAATTCGAAGGGCCTCTACCTGATCTCTACGCCGACCAACTCCCTCTGCAGCAGCGACATGATCACGAAAAGAGTGGAGCAGATGCTCGAGTTGGGCGTGCCTCGCATAGTTTTGACGCTGAGCCTTGACGGCTACAGGGAGGTGCACGACAGGATCCGCGGCGTCAAGGGAAACTTCGACAGGGTGATGGACCTTGCGGGGCGCCTGCATGAAATGCGCGGGCAGAACAAGGGCGTGTCGTTCCTGTTCGGCTACACAATGAGCAAGTTCAACCAGGGTGCCTTGGAGCAGACCTACAAGGCGGTCAAGGGCGAGCATGACTGGGTCACGCGCAACGACTTCCATGTCAACCTGAGCCAGGTCTCCAACATATACTACGGCAACAAGGACACCGACATGCACGCCGACAACATCGTGATGTCGGAAGAGCTCAGGAATTTCATAAGAAAGAGGGAGCTTCGATTCGGGCCGGTGCAGATGATGGAGAGCGCCTATCTGAGGAGACTCGTGGACTACATCAAGACGGGCAAGCCGCCGATGAGGACCAGGAGCCTCGAGGCGTCGCTCTTCCTTTCCAGCGGCGGAGAGGTCTACCCCTCGATAATGTGGGACTGGAGGCTCGGCAATGTGCGCGAGACCGCCTATGACCTCGAACCGCTATGGCGCAGCAAGGACGCGGAAGGGGTGAGATCGCTCATAAAGGAAGGCAAAGAACCCGCCTGCTGGACCTCCTGCGAGGCCTATCAGTCAATAGCTGGGCACATCCCCAGCCTGTTTTTCTGATCCGGTAATGCATATTTAAAGATTAATTTGAATATCTTCATGCATGATCACATGAAAGCATTGATGCTCTGCGGCGGCTTCGCGACAAGGCTCGAGCCGATAACATATTTCATGCCAAAGGCAATGCTGCCCACCGACCGGAGCGGCAAGCCCATAGTCGAGTACATCTTCGAGGACCTGCTGGACTCCGAAGTGAAGGACATAATGCTCTCGACCAACGCGAAGTTCCTCGGCCACTTCGGCTACTGGATCAACAACATATCCCGCAAGCACAACATCAAGATAGACATGGTCATTGAGAAGACAATGAGCAACGCCGAGAAGTTCGGGGCCATACGAGGGATAAACTACGCGATCAAGAAGGCGCGCATCGACAGCGATCTCATCATCGTGGCGGGCGACAACCTCTACGACTTCAGCCTCAAGGACGCGATCGCCGACTTCAACAGGCACCGGAAGCCTGTGGTCGGCCTCTACAACATACGCTCCAAGAAAGAGGCGAAAAAATTCGGTGTGGTCGCGCTGAAAAACAACCGGATAGTCTCGTTCGAGGAGAAGCCGGAAAAACCGAAATCGACGCTCATAAGCACCGGGATATACATATTTCCGAAGGAATCGCTGGGCAAATTCGAAGAATACCTGAAGGACGGGAACAACCCTGACAGCCCCGGGTATTTCATAAAATGGCTGTCGGAAAACACTGTGGTGCGCGGCCACGTCTACCATGGCAAGTGGTACGACATAGGCACTCTCGACACCTACAAGAGGGTTTTCGACGAGCACGGCAAAAAGTAAGATGAATCAGTCCTCCTCTTTCTCCTCAAGCCTCTTCTTCACGTGCTTCAGTCCCGAGAAGGTGTCCCTCTCTATCTCCTCAAGCCTCATCGATATGTACTTGGTCTGCTTGTTCAGGTTCGGGAGCAGCACGTACTCGAGCGCGTTGACCCTTCTCTTGACCTTCTCGACCTCGAGGACAAGCCTCTTCAGGCCCTGTTCCCTCTTCGCAACGTCTACCACTGTGTTCAAGACCTCGTTGAAGGATTCGTTGACATCGTCGACCGCTACGCTCGTCGACAGAAGCGAATAACCCCTGTCCAGTATGTTGGGGTTCTCGTTGCTGTGCTCTATCTCTGGGATTCTCACGCCCATGATGTTCTTCGATTGTATCCTTATCGGCTGCGGCTCCTTTATGTAATTCGCAGCCTCGTCAAGCGGAATGTCGCCGATGTAGGTGGACGAGAGCGCCAGGGTCTTGTAGGAGTTCTGCAGCACTTCCTGCATGTAGCCGCGGTCCTTCGTGGAATCGTTGAGCAGCTTGAGGAACTCTATGACGAGCACCTCCCTTTTCCTCTTCAGGAGCGTGTACCCCCTCTTGGCAAGGCCTATCTTCTTCTTTGTGCTGATGAGGTTCATCCTTGTCGGGTTGATTGCCACAATCTCATGCCTTTTGCTTGTAGTACTTCTCGATGTACTCCGACTTCACTCTCGTGAGCTCGGTCTTGTCGAACATCGAAAGCAGGTCCCAGCCTATGTTGAGCGTCTTCTCTATGTCCCTGTCCTCGTAAGGCCCCTGCGATAGGAACTCCTTTTCAAAACGTTCGCCGAACTTCAGGTACTGCCTGTCGCTTTCGCTCAGCGCCTCGGTTCCGACTATCGAGCTGAGGCTCTTCGCTTCCTGCGCCTTCGAGTATGCTCCGTACAATTGGTCTGCGACACCCCTATGATCCTCTCTTGTCTTGCCCTTGCCTATGCCGTTGTTCATAAGCCTCGACAAAGAGCTGAGCGGGTTTATCGGCGGGTAGACATTCTTGTTGGAAAGCTCCCTGCTCAGGTATATGTTGCCCTCGGTAATGTAACCGGTAAGGTCCGGTATCGGGTGCGTTATATCGTCGCTGGGCATCGTGAGTATGTTCAATTGGGTTATGCTGCCCTTCTTGCCGAGTATCAGTCCTGCCCTTTCGTATATGCTCGCAAGGTCCGTGTACATGTATCCCGGATAGCCTCTCCTGCCCGGCACCTCCTCCCTTGCGCTTGAGAGCTCCCTGAGCGCTTCGCAGTAGTTCGTCATGTCCGTAAGTATGACAAGCACGTGCATGTCCATGCTGTACGCAAGGTACTCCGCTGTCGTGAGTGCCAGCCTCGGCGTGAGTATACGCTCTATGCTCGGGTCGTCCGCGAGGTTGATGAACGCGACCGTCCTCTTGAGCGCTCCTGTCTTCCTGAGGTCGTTTATGAAGAACGCGGAGTCGTCGTAGGTTATGCCGATTCCGGCGAACACGACTGCGAAATTCTCCGTGGTTCCCCTGACCTTCGCCTGCCTCGTTATCTGGGCGGCAAGCTCGTTGTGCTTCAATCCTGAGCCGGAGAATATCGGCAGCTTCTGTCCCCTAACCAGGGTAGCCAATCCGTCTATCGCTGACACGCCCGTCTGGATGAAATCCTTGGGCATCGCCCTCGCCGACGGGTTTATCGGCTCACCGTTTATGTCCTTTCTTTCTTTGTAAACGACATTCGACTTTATGTCCCTCGGCCTTCCCTGTCCGTCGAAGACCCTTCCAAGCATCTCGTCAGACACCCCGATCTTGAATGTTTCCCCCAAGAAGCTCACGGAGGTCTCGCTGATGTTCATGCCGCTGGTCTGGCCGAAGACCTGCACGACCGCGTGCTTCGACGTGCTCTCAAGCACCTGGCCAAGCCTCTCCTCGCCGTTCGGCATCTTTATCCTTACCACTTCGTTGTAGGCTGCGTTCCTGACCTTCTCGACCACCACCAAAGGTCCAGCAACGCTGCTTATCGTCTTGTATTCGACTTCAAAATTGTTCATTGGCTCGCCCTTTCACCTCCCTTTACCATCTCGTTGAACTCGCTGTCGATCTCGTTCATTATCGACTTCGTCTCCTTCTCCATGTCCTGCTCCTTTATCTCCTTCATTCTCGCTATCCTTGCCCTGACCTTCGCCTTCACGACCGTGTCGGCGTTGACCTCCATCTGGAGCACGCTCGAGGCCCTGCTCCTGAAGTGCAGTATCGTGCTCAGCATGAGCTTCTGCTTGTTCAGGCTAGCGTAAGTGTCAATCTCGTCGTAGGCGCTCTGCCTGAGGAAGTCCTCCCTTATCATCCTGCCTATCTCAAGCGTCACACGCTCGGCGTCAGGAAGCGCATCCGCTCCCACCAGCTGCACTATGTCCTTGAGCTCTGCTTCTCTCTGCAGTATCGCCATGGCCTCGTCCCTCGCCTTCGACCATTCCTCGCCGACGTTGGCGGTGTACCATTTCGCCAGGTTGTCCAGGTAGAGCGAATAGCTCTGCAGCCAGTCTATCGACGGGAAGTGCCTTGATCCTGCGAGCGATGCGCTGAGGCTCCAGAAGGTCTTGACGACCCTGAGCGTTCCCTGTGATACTGGCTCCGATGTGTCTCCTCCTGCGGGCGACACCGCGCCGACTATCGTGACCGAACCGATGTTGTTGTTCAACGTCTTGACTCTTCCTGCCCTTTCATAGAACTCGGCAAGCCTCTTCGGCAGATATGCCGGATAGCTCTCCTCTCCGGGCATCTCTTCCAGCCTTGCAGATATCTCCCTCATGGCCTCTGCCCATCTTGATGTCGAGTCTGCCATGAGCGCCACATCGTAGCCCATGTCCCTGAAGTACTCCGCTATCGTTATCCCTGTGTATATGCTGGCCTCTCTTGCGGCCACGGGCATGTTGCTCGTGTTCGCTATCAGCACTGTTCGTTCCATAAGCGGCCTTCCCGTCTTCGGGTCCTTCAGCTCAGGGAATTCCGTAAGCACCTCTGTCATCTCGTTGCCGCGCTCTCCACAACCGACATAAACTATCACGTTTGCGTCCGAGTGTCGTGCAAACTGGTGCGATATTACCGTCTTGCCGGCTCCGAACGGCCCTGGTATTGCGGCTGCTCCGCCCTTCGCCACCGGGAAGAAGGTGTCTATGACCCTCTGGCCGGATATCAGCGGCGTGTCGGTTGCTATCTTCTCCAAATATTTCGACGGGACCCTCACGGACCTCTTCTGTAGCATCGAAAGCTTGACCTCTCCCTTTTCCGTTTTGACTGTTGCTACAGTCTCTTCTATCGTGAAGTTTCCCTCCTTTATCGACGTTATCGTTCCCTTTATGCCGTACGGCACCATTATGTAGTGCTTTATCAGCGGAGTTTCCTCGACGAATCCGATTATCTCTCCCTCCTTGACGTGCGTTCCCTTGGAGACTCCCTTGTTTATGTGGAAGTGCCATCTCTTCTTCTTGTCTATGGCCGGTGCTGTTACTCCCCTGCCGATGAACGCTCCCGTTTTCTCCTTGACTATCTCGAGCGGTCGCTGCACTCCGTCGTATATCTGCATCAGCAGCCCCGGTCCCAATTCTACTGAAAGCGGAACCTTCTGGCTCTCGACCTGCTCTCCAGGCCTGACTCCGCTCGTGTCTTCGTAGACCTGTATCACGGCGGTGTCGCCCTTCAGCTGTATTATCTCGCCTATCAGGCCCTTGGATCCAACCTTGACCACGTCGTACATGTTGCTTCCGCGCATCTCGCTCGCTACGGCCAGTGGACCGGCGATTCTAATTATAGTTCCCATTAGTTCACCTCCTTTTGCTTATGTCTATTCCTACCGCTCTTATTATCAGCCTTCTAAGCACGTCAACCTCCTCCTCATGCTCGTTCTGCGACGTCACGAAGACGAACACCGGAGCTATGCTGCTGTCTATCGTGTTCAATAATTTCCTGTCGGTGATCTTCTTCACAAGGCTCTCGTTTATCACCACCATGCCTATCTCGCCGTTCTCCATCGCGTCCTTCACGGCGCGCTCGACCTCCTCGCGCGTATCGGCGCGGTAGATGTGCTTCACTCCTCCCAAGGACATGCCCCTCGTGAGCAGCGCGTCGCCTATGACTGCGACCTTGCCGTTCTTCGCGCGGTTGTCTATATCTGCCATTCAGCCATCCCTGTTACCTCTTCGTTCGTGAGGCCGTGCATCCTTCCGAGTATGTAAATCCTGAGCGTGAACACCTCTATCTCCTTGAGGTAGAAGTAACTTATCAGCACGCCGAAATTCAGCACCGTGCTGTGCAGTATCGAGATCGCCTTCTTGAACATGCTGTTTCTCATGCTTATCTCGAAGAGCAGCATCTCCTTCGACTTGCCCGCCTGGTATTTCTCCAGTGCGTGCCTCAGGTCGAAGCTCTTGATGCTGTTGATGAGCTCCTTCAGGTCGTTTGATCCCGTGTAGACCTTGATCAACTGCGCCGGCGAGGTTATCCCGTTGCTTATTATGAGATTCGCGACGTCCTCCGGCTTCACGTTGGACTTCTTGGACCTCAGAAGCGTGAGTATGTTCCTCATCTCTATGTCGAACCTTATGAGCTTTCCTGCATTCGGCGACCTCTTCTGTATGGATTCTATCGCGTCGCCAAGACCCTCGAAAAAGATCCTGTCTATCGCGGAGTTGACCTCGGTTATGTTGCTTGTTTTCTTGTAAGCTTCGACCGCCGCGCCTATCTCGTCCCTGTAGCTCCTTATCTTCATCAACCGATTTGCGGTCGCGTAGAAGTCCTGCTCTCCCAGCGCCTCCTTCACGAACAGGTCGTCGAAGTTCTTCGTCTTGATCAGGTACCTTGACAGGTACTTGAAGTCCTTGTTCGTTGCCTTCGCGTAGAGTATCAATTTTATGTCGTACATGTCCCACACACCGACTATGCGCTCCATTATCTTCACGTCGCGCTTCGGGGCTATGCTCACCAGCTTTTCAATGTTCACGACAAGGCTCTTGTTGAGCGCAAGGTCTACGAGCTCCGCGCGCTGCGACACGTCACCCACCTCTTCGATGTAGCCCTTGTAGTCTGTCTGCAACAGCCTTGCGAGTATGGCGGGTATGCTGTCGGTCTTGAGGATCTCGTTCAGGACTCCCTTGCCTACGAGCTTGGACTTCATTGCCTTCACCCTGGCGTTGGAGTAACCGTAGAGTTTGGCGTCCTTGTAGCTCTTCAACAGCGCCATGGGTATCATTTTTTGCTCTTCCTGGCCTTCTTTGCCGGCTTCTTCTTTGCCTTTGCCGGCTTTTTCGCCACGGCCTTGCGCGGTCTCTTCGCGACCTCCGTGCGCACCTGCCGCTTGCCGCTGCCGAACAGCTCGTCAAGCAGCGCGTTCCTTATCTGGTCAGACTTCGAGTCTATCAGCCGATCGATCGTAGCGTCTATCTCTATGTCGCCGTTCTTGGAGCCTATCACCAGTCCTCCGCTCATGCTCCTGGTTTCCACCTTGGATTGGGTGTTCCCGAGCCTTGCCCTGTCGGACTTGTCGACGGTTATGACCAACTCGTCGGCCGGCGCTATCTCCTTCGCCTGCTTTATCGCGTTCTTGAAGATCCTGTCGTAGCCGCTGCTCTTCCTTATGTCGTTCGCCAGCAGCCTCTTGATCTTCGAGGCCTCGCTCGAGAGGACGTCCTCCCTTGCGATGAGGGTGACGTTCTTGGCGGCCAGCTCCCCGCTGGCCTCGCTCTCGTCATGGAGTCTCTTCAGCTCCGCCTCGACCTGGCCGTCCAGGCTCTGCAGAATGCCCTTCGCCCTCTCCTTGGCTTCGCCGATTATCGCAGCCGCTTCTTTCGAAGCGGTTTCGCGTATGCCGCCGGCTTCCTTCCTGGCCTGCTCCTCTATGTTGTGCTTGATATCGCCGAGTGCCATGGCATACACCTCTGTGTGGTTACACCAGGCCGGCTCCGAGCAATATGAGTATCGCGACGACGAATCCGAATATCAATATTGTTTCAGGAAGCACCAAAAACAATATCGCAATTCCCTGCGCTTCAGGCTTCTCGGCTATCAGGCCGATGCCCGCGCTTCCGATTGTGGATTGCGCCATTCCCGTTCCAATTGCTCCTCCGCTTATTGCTATCGCGCCGGCGATAGCCGCTACCGCAGTTTCCATTCCTATTGCCAAAAACTCACCATTATTCTTTAGTGTAACGCCTGTTGAACTTGTAAGGCTTGAACTTAAGGCCGCCGCCGATGTAGAACTTCGAGAAGAACTCCACGAAGCCGAGCCTTGCCCCTTGCACCATCCCCTCGAATATGCTGAGAAGCATGTTCATCGAATGGAGCACCAGGAAGATTATCCCGAAGACTATAAACACGATCGGACCTTGCGAGAGGCTCGGCGTGAAGGCCTTGTCTATCAGGTCGGAGAGTATTATGCTTGCGAGCCCGAAGCCCATAAGCCTTGAGAAGCTGAGCGGGTGCGCGATCAGCGTCGGAATCTCCGCAGCTTCCATGCCGCTCGTTGCGGCAGTGAGCACAAGAGCGACTATCGCTATTATAGTAGAATCAAAGGTCAGAGTCGGGTTGAAGGCGTTGAAGAACCAGCCTCCAACCGCGAAGAAGCCGAATATTATCACAAGTATCGTGGTCAGCTTGCTGAACGCGAGCATCTTCTCGTGGTGCCTCAGCCTGTTGAAGAAGCCGAAGACCTCTCCTATCAGTATCTCGATTATGCCTATCATCAGGGTGATCAGCAGGAGCGTCGGCACCCCGTGTATCCAGTCGAGCACGACTATCCCCTGGTACGCGGCCGGCAGGAATGCGAATCCCAGGAAGGTGTTCGAAAGGAACCCGAAGAATATGGCCGGTATGGAGAACATCATCCATATCTCCGCGACGTTGTGCAGCAGGTCGTCAGGCAGAGTGATCTTCGCAACGTACCATGCCAGCACCAGCGACATCAGGCCGTAGCCCACGTCGCTTATCATTATGCCATATGCAATGGCAAGAGTTATCATGAATATAATGGTTGGATTGATCTCGTCGCTCCTTGGAACGGAGTAGAAATCCATCAGGAACTCGAAGGGCTTCAATATCCGGTTGCCGCTCATCATCGACGGCGCCACATCCTCATGGCCTGCCTCCAATTCCGAAATGTCGCACTTGCCCCCAGCGGCCTTCATTATCCCTGCCTTCACCTCGGCCAATCCCTTCTTCGGCACCCATCCCTCAACAACAAAGGTCTTGCCGGTCTTCTTGAATCCTGCA
Organism: uncultured Microcaldota archaeon; assembly: GCA_963741095.1. Taxonomy (GTDB): domain Archaea; phylum Micrarchaeota; class Micrarchaeia; order Micrarchaeales; family Micrarchaeaceae; genus CAIOIN01. The sequence continues at coordinate 182,499 of CAVUGN010000005.1, read as the reverse complement.
CTAACAGTTGCTCTTTCATACTCAACATCGAGCATCTCAGTGAGGCCGGCGATCTGCAGGTACTGCCTGTCCTTTATCTCCTTGAACTTTGATTCTATCTGATTGAGCCTCTTCAGCGCGTCGGCCTTCTCCTTCGTGACCAGCTTCCTCACCTCCGCCTCTGGCGCCGAAGTTATGTACCTGTCCTTCAAGTTAAGTTCAATGGACTTTATGTCCTTCATGATCTCTTCGATCTTCGCGTTCTGGTTCTTGTCGAATGCTATGAAGGCCAGTTCGCGCTTCTTGTCGACCTTCTTGGTCATGAGTTCGTGCTTCAGGTTGCTGCTCTTCAGCTGTTCCTTCAGCTCCTCCATGCCCTCCTTGTCGACCGTGAAGGCGCGGAACGCAAGGACATCGCTCTTCAGCTTGCTGAAGTCGACTCCCAGGCCCGCGAGTATGTCGGAAAGCATTAGCGCATTGTCCAGTTCCTTGACGCTTTCCTTGAGCGCCCTCTTCTCTTCAGTGAGCTTGAATATCTCGTCAACAACCTTCAATCCCCTGGTCTCGGCCAGCAGCGGATCCAGGCTCAGGTGCGCCATCGGCTTCTTGGCGTCAATGCTCTTCGGCGCTCCCAGCATCGAGAGCGCGCTCTTCATCCTGACCAGCTGGTCGGATATCTCAGGCAGCCTTGCTGACGGGACGTCGTCGGCCAGGTGCAGCTTGCTCTTGCTCAGGTGCATCACGCCCAGCCGGTGCAGCTCGCTGACCAGCTCGTAACGCACGGAGCCTAGCGCTATGATGCGAATCTTCTGCATTTTTTCTGTGGAAAGCACTTACACACCGAGTATGAGATCCGTAAGCTTCTTTGCGATCTGTGCCCTTGAGCGGTCGCTCAGCTTCTTTGACTTTATCGCCCTCGCCTCCGACTCGCTCCTCTCAACGGCCTTCTTCCTCATGCCATCGAGCTCGGCGGCAGACTTCTTTAATCGTTCGGCCTTGTCCTCGCGCGCGCGGCTCTCAGCATCAGCGATCATCCTGGCTGCCTTCTCCTTGGCCTCCATTATCATCCGTTCTCCTTCCTGCTTTGCATTGGCCACCAATCTGTCTGCGCGCTCCTCAGCTTCCTGGACTTCATTTATAGACTTTGCACTATCGGTCATACATTTACCCCCTGAAGCAGATCCGCTACTATATTGAAGGAAATGCTTAAAAAGATATGTTGCTTTTCGGGGAATTGCAGGGTTGACGAACCCCGCAGACAGGCATAAATATTATCGATGAGAAGAGAACTTATAAGATAAAACTAAGTGTAAGGATGCAGAGGGGGCAAACGCTGCAGGGGGGGCCGGCAATGAGAAGCCTGCCCGCGGCGGTTCAGAAGGAGCTGGATGAATTAAACGTCCATGTAGCCACCATAAGGTGGTTCCAGCCCGACGGAAAGCCCAATCTGGAATGGAAGATATTCTACGCTCCAACTCTTGAAGAGGCGAAAAGAAAGGCTATTTTTGAGGCTGAACACTCATCCGGCAACACGCTATGGCTGTCGGGAACTAATGGGCTGGGTAACGCCTGGAATCTCGAGTACTGGGAGACTCACGAGACCTTGCTGAACATCGCAAGGAGCAAAGGCAGGGCCGAAGCCTCGAAGGAGGCGAAGGACCTACTGCAGAACACCGTAATAGATATTGTAATGAGGAAGGCGCGGCTCGAGATATGGCACGAGATAAAGGACAAGGTCATGCCCGAAGGAACTGTCCGCGAAAAGCCCGTTGCCCTGGAATCCATGATAAACCTCACGGCAAAGGCAATAACTTTGGATGTGGCAGCGGCCGCAAAGCTTATGGCGAGATCAATAGTGCTGCAAGACCTGAATTACCTATTCAAGGAAACCCACACGAATCACGCTAAAAAAAGGATGGAGGTCTGGGAGAAGGGCTACTGCCTGGCTGCCGACATCAATGGGGTTCTTTACGTCTACTGCGCAGCGCCCCAGCCGCCGGAGCAGTTGCAGCTGCGAATCTAAATAAAGTGATGGCATGGTCACCGCCACTATAAGTCCGGGAGAACAGCGGGTCCTTGATGCGACGAACGCCCTCATAAGGAAGTCACCGAGGATAGTCCAGGATGACACATTCAACCTTCTTCGAAATAATGGATGGTGGCTCAAGGAGGCGGACCGCCATTCGACCCACGGATTCTATTACGGCGACGAGAACACTATACTCAATCTCTTCGGCGCATGCCATGCCGACGGCAGCACGATTGATAAAGCGGAGAGGCGCCTGGAAGAGCTGCTTTTGAGGTCGAGATGGCTGGAACTGTGCGAAAAGGTTAAGGAGATCGCGCCCTACAGGCAGGATCTTTTTGTTTCCGGGAGGATGGGCCCGCAGGCTCTGCTGGATGGCACCTACCAAAACATAGTAAATAGCATGCAGGTAATAACAAAGAATTCGGGCATAGACGGCCATTCAACATTGAGCACCGATGTGTTGCTTCCCAGGGAGATAATGCGGATGAACTATCCGTTCAGCCAGCTTAGGGCAAATCTGCCCCCAAGGCCTTCAGACCTGAGGGTCCTGTGCGACTGGCGCGTCAGCTTCAGGAGCTGCTTCAACGAGGACTACCTAACCCGCAAATGCGACATCCCAAAACACAGGGACCGCATGACCTATTCGTACGACTCCATCGACGACCTGATCTCAGATCTTGCGTGGGGGAACTACGGCATCACCGCAACGGCGACATTGAACGGGTCGCGCGACCGCATAGATTTCGCGGTGCGGCAGGACAACATGAACAAGAAATACTGGCTCATCAAGGCGAAGAGGCTCTCCGAGCACTTCGGCAAAAGCGACCCCATGCTGGTCGATCCGCTGGTGCTCTACAACGCCGCCAGGAGGGCCGTGAGGCAGACGAACTCGTACCTGAAGAGGGTGGCGGACTATTTCGGGGCGGAGTACCGCACCTTCCCTCCGAAAATCGAACCCTGAGATTCGGCGTCAGCGCAAAACCAATAAAAGCCTTCCTCGTTCATTATAACTGGTTCTATGGTCCAGTCCAATGTTGGCGCCTACAAAGTGGAGGGCAAGGTCGACTATGACATTTTCGCAGAACAGTACGGCCTGAAGCAGATAGACAAGGAATTGGAAGAAAGAATAGAGAAGTACACCGGACCATTGCATTTCCTGCTCAAGAGAAAGATATTCTATGCGCACCGCGAGCTGAACTGGATACTCGACCAGTACGAGAGCGGAAACCCCTTCTACCTTTACACGGGCAGGGCTCCATCCGGGCCGATGCACGTCGGCCATCTCATATCCTTCGTCTTCGCGAAATGGCTGCAGGACAAGTTCGACGTCGACATCTACATACAGATACCTGACGAGGAAAAGTACCTTGCAAAGAATTTAGATGAAAGTCTCGACGGCATACACAAGATAGCGGTCGACAATGTCCTCGACATAATGGCGCTGGGCTTCAAGAAGAAGAAGACGAAGATATTCTTCGACACCCAGTACGCCGGCAAGATGTACAAGCAGGCCGTGCGCGTGGCCAAGCACATAACATTCTCTACAGTCAAGGATGCGTTCGGCTTCGGCAACGACACAAACATAGGCACGCTGTTCTACACCAGCATGCAGGCCGTCCCGACTTTCCTGAAATCGGTCGAAGAAGGCCATAACATACCCTGCCTGATACCGCTGGCGATAGACCAGGACGTGCATTTCAGGGTCGCAAGAGACGTGGTCTCAAAGCTCGGCTACTACAAGCCCTCCATAATATACTCGAAGTTCCTGCCCTCGCTCAACGGGGACTCGAAGATGTCCTCCAGCGAAGAAAGGGGCGCGATATACCTCAACGACACTCCGGAAGCGGTCAAGGAGAAGGTAGCCAGGGCATTCACCGGCCAGCAGGCAACCGCTGCGCTTCAGAAGAAGTACGGCGGCAATCCGGACATCTGCACCATATGCCAGTACAACAAGTTCTTCTTCGAGCCTGACGACAAGAAGTTAGCGCACATAATTGACGGAGAGCGCAACGGTACGATTCTAGCAGGTGAGCACAAAGCCGACCTTACGGAGAAGATAAACGCATTCCTGCGCCACCACCAGAGCAAGAAGGAGCATTACAAGGAATACTTCGAGGACTACGTCGTGCACGATTAGTGGATGCAATGCCGCGCAGCAACAAGACGAAGAGCGAGATAAACAAACTGGGCGTAAGCACCGCAAAAGGCTCAGTCATATTCGTCTCCGCGCAGGTCTTCAGCTCTGTCGTTACCCTGCTGCTGCTGGTGGGAATGACGAGGTTGCTCAAGCCAGCGGATTTCGGACTCTACAGCATCGCGGTCGCCTTCGCCGCAGTGTTGGGCATGGGCGGCAACTTCGGCATAGGCACTGCATTGAGGAAGATGCTTCCCGAGAACCTGAGGAACAGGCAGCGCGTCATGGATCTGATAAACGGAAGCTACTTCATCTCCTGCGTTCTGGCTCTCGCGATATCAATACTGGGAATAATATTCAGCGGCTGGATAGCCACTAACATATACAACAACGCATCGCTCTCATTGCCGTTGCAGATCGCGTCCGCGGTCGTCTTCCTTTCGGTGATAATGAACACCACCTTCGGCGCGCTCGTCGGCGTCGACAAAGTCAAGGAGGCCGCCGTTGCAGACATACTCTATTCAACATTCCAGCTCATCGCTTCAGTGCCTCTTGTCCTGCTCGGATACGGGATAACCGGCGCAATGGTCGGCTATGCATTCGGCTTCCTGATCGGAATCGGATTGGGCATCTTCTATCTGGTAAGCAAGATCGGCTATCGGATCACGAAACCGCTCAAGAAGACCACGAGCGAACTTTTCCGCTTCTCGGTGCCCATAGCGGTATCCAACATCGCGGCCTTCGGAGCAACCAACTTCGCAGTGCTCATACTCGGAGTGTACGCGAGCGCAGTAGTGGTCGGCAACTACAGTGCAGCGTTCAGGCTCGGCAGCATATTCACGATTGTGCTGTCGTCGCTGACTTTCATACTGCTCGCATCATTCTCGAAGGCCTTCTCCGACAGGAACATGTCGAAGAGGATAGAGCACATCTACAACAGCAGCCTGCGCTACTCACTGGTGTTCATACTACCGCTGCTGGCGTATGTTATGGCTGCCTCTGCGCCACTGACCCATCTGTTGTTCTCGCACCTCTACACCCTCGCGCCCTTCTACCTCTCGGTGATAGCCTTCGGCATAACGCTCGGTATAATAGGCAGCTTCGCAGGCACGCTGATCATAAGCTACGGCGACACGAAAAAGTTCATGTACTACCAGATTGCGATCATCGCCGTCGAACTGGTGTTGCTGATAGTGCTGACTCCTTTGCTGAACGTCACCGGCACTCTTCTCGCCGTGTTCGTGATAGCCCCGCTGCTGTCCGACATAGTGTTCATGTACGCTCTTGAGAGGCAGTTCTCCATAGGGGTCGATAAGGAAAGGATGATAAGGACGATAATCCCGTCGCTTCTGCTCTGGGCGCTCGCCACGCTGATATCCGCAGCGTTGGGACAGAGACTGCTTGTGATACTGATCGATGCGGTGCTGATGCTGCTGCTCTATCCGCCTTTGATGGTGCTCTTCAAGGCGATCGACAACAAGAGCATAGCGTTCATAAGGACCGTCGCCGGAACCCTCGGATTCGCGGGCGCGCTGATGGAATACGTACTAAAATACGCGGAATTCTTCATCGGGTAAAAGCAAAAGGATTTATACAAAAACGTCAATTCTATTTTACCAATGCCCTGGTAGCTCAGTGGTAGAGCGATCGTCTTGTAAGCGATAGGTCGAGGGTCCAATTCCCTTCCAGGGCTTTTGCAATCACGCATCCTTGTTCAGCTTGCTGTAGACCTCTTCGAGGATCTCGCTCTTCTGCCGCATCTTTATCACGTCCTCCGGATTGCGGCGCGGCATGGACTGCATGTCCGCTATTGCTATCTTCACACAATCCAGCAGGTGCTCCGCCAGCTGGCGGTGAAGCTCCTGTGCCTTCGGATTGGCTTCGGTCTCGCTCAGCAGCTTCAGCGCCCTGGTCCACCTCTTCTCAAGGTACTCTGGAGTAGAATCCCTCTGCCAATCGGCCGGGCCGAAGGCCTCCCTCGGCTTGGACAACAGGCTGTTCCTCTCTATCGCGACGTATTCCCTAAGGTCCCCTTGCTTTGCGTGGCCAAGATAGACCTCCAATTCGCTGACCGAATCCGCCATGCCCAGCCTCTTGTACTGCTCTATTATTAGCCCGAACCCGCTCAGCAGCTGCAGTGCATAGTCGTTGGGCTCCTTCAGGTCGTAATTGTCCCGTATCTGCTGCGCCAGGATGCCCGGCAGGGTTTCCAGGTTCGGCTTAAGGCCGGTATCCTCTATCTGCTTTGGCTCCAGGCCCTCCAGAAACGACAGGAATTTGTTCTTGTCGGAAACGTTTATCCTCAACTGGCCGTCGCCGATATTCTCGCCAAAGCCGATCAGCACGGCGGTTTTCCCAGAAACCTGCTCCAGTGCCAGCCCGATCCTGTCGAGCGTCTCACTGTGCATTATGACCAGGGCGGAAGCCATCGCCCGCTGGTCCTCCTTTTTGTCGCTGAGGGGATTCGAATTTTCAGGGACGTCCTTGTCAACCATCCCAAGCAGCGCATCCAGGCTGCTGGTAAACACCGATTCTACCGAGAAGTTGCTGTTGTACTTCGCTATGTCAGAGAACAGGCGATTGACTGCGGGTATCATGCTTTTGCTATCAATCCCCCCTGTTTTGGGTCCCTCTTTTTCGATAGATCCTACCATCGCATCATCACGATTCCTATACTACAATACCCCTTCCAAACTTTATAAAGATATCGAAGAACCGAGGGACTCTTTCACGGTTATTCCAGGATACCTTCAGATCAAGACTTTTTCGTCTTGTCTATCGTCGGATCGCCGGCATGCCAGTTGACCGGGCAGAGGCTGCCGTTCTGCAGTGCGCAAAGAACCCTGAACGTCTCCTCGGTGCTCCTGCCCACGCTGTCCGCGGTTATCACCTCGTACTTGATCACTCCGTCCGGGTTTATGATGAACAACCCTCGGAAGGCATTCCCGGTGGCCTCATTGTACACCGCATAGGATTTTGCTATCGCCCCGGTCCTGTCGGCAAGCATCGGGTAGCGCACCTTCTTTATCCTCAGATCGGATTTGGCCCAGGCCATGTGCACGTACTCCGTGTCCGCACTCACGGAGAGCACATCGCAGTCCTTGCTCTTGAACTTCTCGTACTCGTTGGCGAATCCCTCTATTTCCGTGGGGCAGACGAAGGTGTAGTCCGCGGGATAGAAGAACAAGACCACCCATTTCCCCCTGTAATCTCCCAATCTAACTTTTTTGAACTCCCCATCAACGTACGCATCCGTCTCAAAATTCGGTGCGTTTCTGTCTACCATGCTCATAAAAACCCCTGCAGGAAATTACGCAGTCAGGATTTATATAACATCGGGCAGGGATTTCCCCATGATGGCAAGCCATAATACGTTTTCGTGCTATTTTTAATAGGCGATTTACGAACCAGTGATATCATGATAAAGACAAAGATAATCGTGACCTACGGGCCGAGCATAAGCAGGGCCGGCACGCTGAAGAAGGTGCTGAAGTACGCCGACATAGTCCGGGTGAACTTCTCCCACGCAAAGAAAGAGGACGGCGCGGCCACCGCAGAGACCATCAAGAGGATGGCCTCTGACATGCATAAAGACATCGCAATACTCGCGGATCTTCCGGGTCCGAAGGTGAGGATAGGCGCGCTCGACGCCCCGGTCATGGTGAAGAAAGGCGAGACTGTGATATTCTCGTCAAGCCCCACAAAGAACACGATACTGGTGCAGCACGAGAACTTCCACAAGGACGCAAGGGCTGGAGCCTATCTGGACATAGGCGACGGCGACGCGAAGTTCCGCATAAACGAGATAGACAAAACCAAGGTCATAACGAAGGCGGTTGCCGACGGCAAGATGTCAAGCAGGAAGGGCATAAGCATCATCGGAGCGGACATGAGCATATCCGCACCAACGAGCGCGGACATGGCCCTCGCCAGATTTGTCCTGAAGAACGATTTCGACCTCATAGGCATGTCGTTCGTCAAGTCCGGAAAGGACATAATCAAGATGAGAAGGGCCTGCGGCGATGCGCCGATAGTCGCGAAGATAGAGCGAAAGGTCGCGGTGCGCAACATAGATGAAATAGCCAGGGAGGCCGACGGCGTGATGGTTGCAAGGGGCGACCTCGCGATGGGCGTGAGCCTGGAGCACATACCTGAAGCTCAGAAGAAAATAATAAGCGCGGCGCGCAGGCTTGGAAAGCCTGCGATACTCGCAACGCAGCTCCTCACCAGCATGATAAACAACCTCTCGCCCACAAGGGCCGAGGTGAACGACATCGCGAACGGAGTGGCCCAGGGCGCGGACTGCCTGATGCTGAGCGATGAGACTGCTGTCGGCAAGCACCCTGTCGAAGCAGTGAGATTCCTCTCAAAGGCCGCGAAGGTCGCCGAGGGAATACCAACAACGCTGGCAAAGGAATACCCGAAGATAACCTCGATCAACGGAGGGATCGCCTTCGCCGCCTCGAACCTTGCCGACGAGTACAAGACCGACTGCATATTCATCCCCACACAGACTGGCTACACCGCCAAGATGATATCGAGGCTCAGGCCGGACACTGACCTCATAGCGCTCACGATCAACGAAAAGGTCAAGAAGAGGCTGAGCCTGTACTATGGGGTGCGGTCGATAGTGATAGGGAGGTACGGCACAGTGGACCGCATGTTCGACGAAGTCAGGGAGATCGCGAAGAGGAATGGCATCAAGCGCTACATTGTCGTTTCGGGATCGCCGCACATACCCGGCAGCACGGACACTCTAAAATACATAGAGAACGACTGACCCATGGGCAAATCCAACAGTGTTCGTCAATGGACGTCTCTCTCAACAACGTATAAATATCTGAACCAGAGAATGCTGTGCTTATAGCAGTGAAAACATGGCAACAGAAACCACTAAGCACGCATCCGTCGCGAGTCAGTTCGACAACGCCATACACAATGTCATGCCTACAAAGCACTCGGAGTCATCGCTCCTGCGCGGATCGGATAAGCATGTTCTGCCAAAAGGCAAGATATGCATGCTTACCTATGAGCACAATGAGTTCGGATACGCTTCAATCTCATTCTTCTTCAGGATCGACGCTTCGATCAAGCAGGAAGACATGGAAGCGAAGCTTGAGGACGCGCACGGGATACCGCACCCGCGGAGGGACCTAAAGCATGAGGCCGCAGACGTCCGCGCGGGCAGCGGGATATACTACAGGGATGATAAATTCAAAGTGGATAACGCGCTCGTATCACTCTACACGAAATACTGCCCCAGAGAGAACTTCATCGAAGTGGGAATCTACGGGCATCACAAGGGATGGGATTCTAACGCAGCACAGAAAATACGGGGTGTGCTGGAAGGTCTAGACCTGGTGCTTAATCCTCCGGTCACATCCGAATAAGCAATAGCAGCACTCATTTTGCGGCAATCGCGGCCTTAATATCACGCACCGAGCTAAAGCTGCCTCAGCGCGTCTATGGGCTCCATCTTCGAAGCCTTCCACGCCGGGTAGACACCGGCGAGCACGCTCACCACCATCGCTATTATGATCGCCTCTGATATCACGCCGAGCGTGAACACCGGGTGTATCGACAATCCCGAAGCGGCCGCACCTGTCGTTGGGGGTCGTGTGCCTCCCGCGCCTGCGGTGAAGGTCGCACTGCCTCCTCCTGTCCTGCTGAATCCTGACGAGCTTGATGCAGTCGTTGTGGGTGCTCCCGTGGTCGTGCCTGCTGTGCTTGTTGCAGATTTTGAACTGAGCACCGACGATAGCGAGTAGGCCGCTCCTGCTCCGACGCCCAGGCCTATGACGCCTCCGATGAATCCGATGATCAGGGCCTGGAAGAGGAATATCATCAGCACCATCCTGTTCTTGAATCCGACAGCCTTGAATATGCCTATCTCATGCACGCGTTCGGTGACGGCCATGAGCATAACGTTCATGATTCCTACGGCAGCCACGAGCAGCGACACTCCCGCTATCGCCGTGAAGAGCAGGCTTATCGCGCCGATTATTGACGCCGCGGTGCTCGCCAGCGACTCCGTGTCGGTGACTCTGGCCTTGCTCCCGTATATCGTCGTGACGAGCGATGCAAGGCTCGTAACGCTGCTCGTGTTCTTCGCCTTTATCAGTATCTCGTTGAATGATAATCGATTAAGCAAAACCTCGGCGAAGGGCATGGATACTATGACGCTGCTGTCTATCGGCAGCACGGACGTGTAAGAGTTCAGGATGCCCACCACCGGCACTACAACCTTCGATGTCACTCCGCCCCTGCTGGCGCTGCTTATCTCTACCGTGCCTGTCTGGCCCACCTCCGCGGTCTGCAGGTTAGTGTCCGTCGATGACGAGAATGCAATTCCATGGCCTATGATCGCCAATGGCGCAACGTTGTCCTGGTAAATCGATCCCTGGTAAAGGCTGACGTTGCCCCCGAGAAGAGTTCCAAGTCCGGTTGTCGATATGCCTATTATCTCTACTGATGATGTGTTGCCGTTCAGCAGCAATTGTGCCGATCCGGTTACTATCGGCGTCACGCTGCTCACGTTCGGCAGCGTCTCCAGATTGGACACGTCCGCGGTTGTGAAAGCGGTGCCGCTGGTTGCCGTTACTATTATCGATGTGGGTCCCAATGACGACAGGGTCGATTGTATGCTCTGGCCCACTCCTGCAGTCAGGGAGGTGAGCGCCACTATCGAGGCCACGCCTATGACTACCATGAGGATGGTGAGCGCAGTCCTCACCCTCTTCTCATTCAGCTGCTTCGAGCTCATCCAGAAAATGTCCTTTATATCCATTGCCTGCTCACTTTTTGCCGTGCGTCTTCTTCCTCTCCTTGAGGTACATGTAAGCCAGGGCCGCAACCGCGATCAGGAGCACGGCATCGATCAGCAACCCGATTCCGCCGCTCCTTCTAACGTACGCTCCGCCATTCGGGGAATTGGACGTGAATGTGCGGCCTCCGGTCGTGGTGACCACGCCGCCGCCCACAACAGCCACTGGCACGTCTATCGTGGTGTTGAGATTGTCCTTCAGGTTGTTCTGGTAGGTCATCACTATCGGCACGATGTATGTACCGCTCTTCACTGATGCGTTTGCGATCAGCGTCATGCTTATCGGCGTCTGTGTGTCGGTCTGTATGTCGCCCAGATACTCGGAACTTGAACCATAAGCCTTGAAGCCCTTCGGCACTATTGCCGTGGCCGTCGCGCCCGATGCACCGACCGTACCGGTATCGGTGACGACGAAAGAGGTGGAGAATATGCTGCCTGGAGTCACGTTTGCCGGAGAGACCGTTATGCTTGATGGCACCATGTCGATCGTGCCCTCCGAGAACACTGTGAAGCTGTTAAGGATCTCCTCCGGTTTGCTGCCGTTGAACAGATCCGCGGTCATGTTTATCGTGAACGTCCTTGACACGTTCTCGTAAAGGGTCTGGTTCACCCTGACCGTGCTTCCCGGCGCAAGCGAGACTATCCTTATCGGCTGCGCCCCCAGGAACTGCACCTCCTGCGCAACGTCCTTCGAGATCGCCTGCATCGTGGCCGATATGTTCCGCAGCGTCGTGTTGCCCGTGTTGGTGAAGCTGAACGTCACGTTGTTAACAAGGCCGGTCACGAAGACCGTCGGGGAGACGTTCATGACAAGCTGCGACGGGCAGCTCTCCACCTCAAATGTCAATGTCCTAGTCTCGCTGTCAGAATAATAGGTCAGGTAATTGTAGTTTATCGGAACCTGCGCAACCGTGAGCGTTGCAGGTGTGCTCTGTGATACGAAAACAGGGATGTCTATCGTCACGCTGTTGACCACGTTGGCTATGTCTATCGACGGGCCCACATCCTCAAGTCCGGTGCCGCTCACGCTCACCTGCACGCTTTCCATCACCGGGTTGTAAGAATTCCCGTAATTAGTTATTGTCACAGGTATGTTGTTGGTCACGCCCTTGCACAGTATATTCATCGTCGTGTTTATCTGGAAGTTGGGCGCGGGCGGGATCGGCGTAGGGCCGCTCGTGGTCGCAAACGCCATCGTTCCTGCCAGTGCGGTGAGAATCGCAAAAAGAGCCAGTATCCTTATCCCTGCCTTCATTGTTTTTGTTTTCATTTTCATCTACCGTCGATAAATTACAATCATAACCTCTTCTTCGAATGCCTCTCCTTCAGGTACTCGTCCTTCTCTATCCTCCCGTCCTTTATGTGGATTATGCGGTTGCAGTACTTTGTCAGGTCAAGGTTGTGAGTAACCATTATTATAGTCACCTTGCCTCCCCTGCTTATGCTGTCGAGCAATTCTACCACATCCTCGCTGGTCTTCGAATCCAAGTCTCCGGTCGGCTCGTCCGCGAGTATCAGCACGGGATCCCTGACCAACGCCCTTGCGATCGCGACTCTCTGCTGCTCTCCGCCGCTGAGCTGCGTCGGGTTCAGCTTCAGCCTGTTGCCCAATCCGAGTTTGGTGAGCAGCGCATCCGCCTTCTTCTGGCGTTCGCCCTGGGGCATCGGGTCAACCATCAGCGGCAGCTCTGCATTCTTCTCCGCATCAAGCCCGTTGATCAGATTGAATGCCTGGAATATGAAGCCCAGTTTCCTGTTCCTGAACTCCGCAAGCTTGTTGCCGTCCATCTTCGAGGTCGGCACGCCGTCGATGTAGATTTCGCCCTTGGTCGGCTTGTCAATCGTGCCGAGTATGTTCATCAGCGTGGACTTGCCGCTGCCAGAAGGGCCCACTATCGCAGCAAAATCCCCCTGCTCCAAAGAGAACGAGACATCGGTCAGCGCATCCACCTCTATGGATCCGGACCTGTAGACCTTCGTGACCTTGCGCGCCTCTACCGAATAACCCGGCATAACAATCTTTAGGCTGCGAACATCTATAAATACCATCTCTAACATTTCGCTTTTTGATGCGAAATGCGAAACATCGAAAAGCGCAGCGTGGCCAAAAGAACAGAAATTCCTCTGCCTGTTGAAAAAAAAAACGAAATAAAAACGAAACGTTTAATGAAGGTATATATATTAGTGGGCACTAAATCTCCTTATGGCCAAACAGGGAAGCACGAAAGACAAGATACTGAAGCTTATATCCGAGGGCGACAACAACCTGAGCGCCATAAGCCAGCGCCTCGATCTTGCGCCATCGACTGTCAGCAAGCATCTGCAGGACCTGGAGGTCTCCGGGGCGATAGTGCAGAAAGACAACCCCTACGTAAAGAAATGGAAATACTACAAGCTGAACTCGGAGAACGCTCCGCGCAAGAGCAAGGACGAAGGGTTCGCAACAAGCGGAAACCTGTTCAAGGCCGGCGCGTTCGTGGTCATCCTCGCGCTCGTTGTTGGCGCCTCGTTCCTTTACCTGCAGAACAATTCTTCCAAGTCCGTTTACATACCCGTGAGCCTAACGGATCCCCCAGAGGTTCCGGCCGGCACTCAGGCGCTTTACATAAACTATTCGTCGCTGAGCGTGCGCCTCAATTATGGCGGGAGCTCCGAATGGGTCTCGGTGAATGCGACAGGAAGCCTGAATCTCATGAGCCTCATAAACGTCAGCCAGGTGCTGGGCAACGTGAAGATAACCCCCAACTCCACTGTCGACATGGTCCGATTCAACATAACCTCATCAAGCATAACCATAGACAACGCCACCTACCCGGTCCAGGTCATGACCAAACAGGTCGTGGCAAAGGCGGAGAACAACATAATCAACAAGTCATCCAGCATACTCCTTGATTTCTCTCCGGTGGTGGTGCCTGCATACTCGCAGAATTCGACCTCGTTCGCGCTATTCCCCTCGCTCAGGGCAGCCGTGGTGTCGAACCCCGGGCTGCACGCGAACTCCCCCCTGCCGACTCAGAATTCGGGGCATGCACGCTATTCAGTGCAGCAGTACAAGGATCTTTTCAGGGGCGGCAACGCCAGCCTCGCAATAGAAAGTGCGACTCTGCATTCATCCGGCAATTACACCACCTTCAACTTGGATCTGCTCAACAACGGCACTGGCAACATTACCGTCATGGCAGTAATGATCTACGGCAACGAGACTCCGAGCGAGATGCCTGAGGCGGTGATCGTCAACGGCACCGCAATAGTCAACGCATCGGACATCCGGAACGAGCAATGGCAAGGCAATGCGCCCGCAAACCCTGGCATGATGGGTTCCGGCGGACGCATGGGACCAAGGCCGTTCGACCGCAACGATTCTGACGTATCGATAAACGAATCCGCAGTCCGCGAAGCTGGCGCCTTCCTCGGGGTTAATGCGGTTCTGATAAGGATGCCCGGGCACTCTGGCAACATACTGATACGTGACATAGGTGCGCCATACGCGCGCATGTTCGTGATCAACAAAAGCATGGACATAACACGCTGGCCTGGCATCGATTTCCTTGTGGGCGGGAACGGAACGTTATTCATGCCCTCACCACAATCGATGATGACGCCAACGCAAAGGCCCGGCTATCTGTTGATGCCGAAGTCCTCCGTCACACTCTCGTACAACGGGACATTGAGGATGATGGGCGGCGGGTTGCTCCTCACGCTGCCAAGTGGCGGAAACTATCGTGTGGTTGTCGTGACCAGCGAGGGCATAGCGCAGGCGAACATCACCTCGGCTTGACGCAACGATATTCCTACCGGCGCGATTCTGCTTATCCTGGCCCAGATTATCGGCAAAACGTCAATCGCCGAACCCAAAAACAGGGTATAAGTATCTCCTGAGGCGCTTTTATATCAAGGATTCTTGATGGACGGCAGTGTCAACAAAGGCAACGAGATAAAGAACCTGTTCGAAGAGGCAGCAAGGGGCAAGTGAGATGGAGCACAACGCAAGCCAGAACGGGAAAATGACTCAGGACCGAGCGGACGCGATCAGGAATTTCGTCAGGCAGTCGGAAAGCGCCGTCAGCAAGGAAATCCAAGGGTTGAAGAATAATACCCGAAGCGGCGTTGACGAAGACGAGGCGCACACTCTGGGCGTTGAACTCATCAAGGAAGTGACGAATAGCAATTGGCCCGACCTCAATAAAATAAAGGAGTTGATAAAACGTGGTGCAGATCCGAACACGAGAGACGAGCAGGGCACCGTACTCATGCGCGCTTCAGAGAACGGTTACACCGATCTTGTTAAGACGCTGCTAAGCGTCGGTGCCGACGTGAATGCAATAGATAGTCTAAATTGGACGGCGCTTATGCTGGCTTCATTCCACAATAAAGGGGAAATCGTTACGCTGCTATTAAGAAACGGCGCCGTTGTAGATTCAAAGACCAACGATGGAAGAACAGCGCTGATGTTTGCTTCAGAATACGGCAATGAAAAAATCATCAAGACGCTGCTGAACAATGGCGCAGACGTGAGCATAAAAGACGTTATGGGAAAGACGGCAGCCGACCGCGCGCATTCTGCCGTAAAGAGGCTGCTCGAACACGCTTCGAGGGCGAAATAAAATGGAACGCAGCACGAACAGCAATGGAAAAATGACCACCGACCGGGTCGACGCCCTAAGCGCATTCGTCAGGAAGGTTGACGGATCGTCAGGCGGCGAGATAAACAATCAGGTCATGAAGTTGAAAGACAACCCAAGGAAATTAATGGTCAACGAGGAGGCGGCGAAGCGGCTTGACAACGAAATCATTCAGGAACTGAGCAAGAGGAAGAATGCGGACGCGAATAAGATCAAAGAGCTGATAGCCAAAGGCGCGGACGTGAATACACTGGGCGCAAATGGGTGGACCCCATTGATCATCGCCTCTTCTTTCGGCGGCACCGACATGATCAAATTGCTATTGGATGAGGGCGCCGACGCAAATTTGAGCAGCAACGCGGGCTTGACGGCGCTGACGGAAGCATCAAGGAATGGCTATGACGAGGTCGTCAAAATGCTGTTGGATAATAACGCTGATGTAAACTGGGCAGATAATGGCGGCAGGACCGCGCTGATGGGTGCTTCGAAATATGGGTACTGCGAGACGGTTAAGATCCTGCTAAGCGGCGGAGCAAAAGTGGATTCGAAAAGTTACTTCGGGGAAACGGCGCTGATGTGGGCTGCGGCAGATGGTGGTAACGGCAAAGTCATCAAGGCACTGTTGGGTAGCGGGGCCAAAGTCGACCTGAGAAACAGCGCGGGCGAGACCGCGCTGATGTACGCTGCAATAAACGGAAACGACGAAGCCGTGAGGGCGCTGCTGGCTGGCGGCGCAGACGCGAGCATCAGGGATTCTGCCGGCAAGACTCCAAAGGATCGCGCGACCGGTAATGCTGTTAATCTGCTCTAGAATGTGATGAATGGTAAGTGAGATGGAACGCAACACGAACCAAAGCGGAAGGATGACCTCAGACCGAGTAGAGGCTCTAAAGGCGTTCGTCGATCGTGCGGGCAGCATGGCCGACAAACAGATTGCCGGGCTGAAGAATGCGCTGAGGAAATTCGCCGTGGATAAAGAGGACGCGAAAAGGTTCGGATATGCGATTATAAATGAACTTGGCGAAAAGGAGCCCGATCTGGATAAGATCAAGCTGCTGCTGGAAAGCGGCGCCGACGCGAACACGACTCTCAATGGCCACACCGTGCTGACGCGGGCATCACGGAAGGGCCGCGATAAAGTCGTCGAGATGCTGCTGCACTTTGGCGCCGATCCGGATGTACAAGACCCTAATGGGTTGACGGCGCTGATGTTCGCTGCTTATTATGGCTACAAGGAGATTCTTGAGTCGCTATTGGACGCCAAAGCGGATGCAGGCATAAAAGATAATGAAGGCAGGACCGCGCGGATGTGGGCTTTGCCCTCCTCGAACGAGATAAGGGTGCTGCTTGACGCTGCGATGAAAACAAAGTGAGACGGAAGCGCCGAAACAATGAAAACATGGCGTTCCATTCAAAACATCTATATATCTAACCCTTCACAATTATACTACGGCAAGCATAGGAAAAGTTTCTTTTTCTCTTGGGAAAAAGTCATCTTTTTCTCTTGTTAGTAAATACGACAACAGTGTTAGCTTGAAACAATTTAGAGAAATGCAGCTGAAGCCAGAACTGATAAATGCGATAGAAAGCATAGGATTCACTACCGCTACGGAGGTGCAGGAGCGCGCCATACCGATAGTGATGTCAGGAAAGGACGCGATAGTCAGGGCGAAGACAGGGACGGGCAAGACCGCGGCCTTCATAGTGCCGATAATGCAGAACATGCCGCGCACCAACGCGGTGAGCGCGCTTGTCATAGTACCGACCAGGGAGCTGGCACTGCAGGTCGCGACCTTCTCCGAGAGTTTGGGGAGGAACCTGCGCATGCGCACCACGACCGTCTACGGGGGAGCCTCGATAAACGTGCAGATCAGCATGCTGCAGAGGGGCGTCAACATAGTCGTTGGCACTCCCGGCAGGCTGATAGACTTAATAGAAAGGGGGGCGCTAAGGCTTGATCAGGTGAAGTTCGTCGTCCTGGACGAAGCGGATCGAATGCTTGACATGGGATTCATTGATGATGTCGATTACATCCTCTCGAAGACGCCGATGCACAAGCAGATGATGATGTTCTCGGCCACCATGCCGAGGGCGATAGTGGAGATAGCGAGGCACCACATGCGCGAAGACTTTGCGACCATACTTGTCGGAAAGGACGAGGAGCCTGTTGTGAACACGATATCGCACACCTTTGCATTCGCGAAAGGCAAGATGAAGTTCGCGACGCTGTTCGCTTACATAGACCAGATGCAGCCGAAGAAGTGCATAATCTTCTCAAGGACCAAGCATGAATCAGAGATGATACACGAACTTCTTTTGAAGAAGGGGATTGACGCTACACTGCTTCATGGCGGACTGACCCAGGCGAGGCGGGAATACTCGCTGCGCAGCTTCCGTGAGGGATCAAGATTCCTCATCGCGACGAACATCGCGGCCAGGGGTCTTGACATAGACGACATCACCGACATAATAAACTTCGACGCGCCGGACGCGTCCGAGGATTACGTCCACAGAGTCGGAAGGTCCGCGCGTATGGGCAAGGAGGGAAGGGCCTTCACCATACTCGGATTCGACGAAAGGGGCCTGCTGAGGGCTATACAGAACGATGCCAACATACAGATGAAGGAATTGCACCTCAACCCTGAAAAGTACAGCGACTTCGAACTGCCGATGCACGGCTCAAGGCGCCAGTTCAACAGGAACGACCACATAGGCAGGCGCACACGGAGCTGGGAGGGCAGGGAGAACCGCGACCGGACGGTCCGCGGCGGCTTCAGGCACTCAAGCAAGAGCAGCAATTTCTGACTGCCCACAACGGGGCAGGCGTTACAAAGCAAAGCAGCCGCGAGGATTCACACTACCTTTGTCCTTATGACCAATGCCTTCGTGGTGAACCATGGGTTGGTGAGCCCGCTGTGAGCCACGTTCAGGGTGGTGTAATTTATGTAGACATAGCCGCTGTAGGCAGCTCCGACTGCAAGGCTGGTTATCAGGTTCCCGTTCGTATCGTAGCACTGCAGCGCGGACACGGTTATCGACTGCCCGTTGCTGAGCGTGTTTCCGCTGTCCGAATAGGGCAGCATCGCTCCCGTGCTTGCCATGCTGTTGAAAGCGTTGCTTGGGTTGGGCAGGTTGTTCGCTCCTGTTGAGGCCACGCACTCGAACTGGACGTTGTACATCGGCTTGCCCGTCGCCTGGCCGAAAAGGAAGGTTATCACCCCCGTGGGTATCATCGAAGGGTTCTGGCAGGTGAAGCCCGTCGCGCCCAGGCAGGACGTTCCCGCCAGGCTGGAAGAACTGAAGACTCCGAGATTGAACATCGCGCCAAGAATGACCCCGATGATGAGCACAGCCCAGCCGTAGGTCATCAGGTACTCCATCGCGCTCTGCGCTCTCATTCCGCTTACGATTTTTTCCGTGCGGCATTTGCCGCCAGTTGTTCGGAAAACATTCGTTTGCGTCATGAAACCAGATTCTACAAATTGCACACGGCGTGAAGCCAATTATTACTACTAATAAACATAAACTTATTAAAGCTTCTCAAATAACATAATGTGGGATTGCAATGGCCGTAAGTAAGAAGAATGATTTTAATGGCGCGTTCACTTCTGCCGTAGTCTACCCGGTTGTAGTCTGGGCCGCTTTCCTTCTTCTATCGTTCCTTTTCGGCTTCACTTCATACCCCGATCTCGCGCAGCAGACATTGCTGAGCAACAGCGCGCCTTTCATACTCACATTCGCGTTTGGCTTCTGGGTCGGAGCGGAATCATTCAAGAATTTCAGCTTCGGGATGACACTCATCAATGCCACAGTCGTTTCAGTGATTGCCGGAATACTCACCCTACTCCTGACCTTCCTGCTGGTCAACAATTCGAGCATCTTCCTCGCCTACGCGACCTCGGTCTATTCGAAGACCACGATAATCAACTCGCCGCTGATAAACCTTGCGATATCCACGGCCCTGGGGAACATCTTCGTCGCCCTGGCCAGCTCCGCGGCCGCCTACAAGCTGCTCAGCATCGTCGTCGGAACCGGCGTGCGCAAGAGATGACCCTGTCAGCGGTGTGCTCTGCCAATTCTTTTATCCTCTAGAGTTAGCATCTAAAGTGTTCGATTTCAATCAATTCCCGCCCCTAATAATACTATAAATAAGCGGAGGGTACAGAATTAACATAAGCTGGTTGGGATGGACTACGACAAGGTCACCGAGCAGATTTTCGGCATGCGCAGGTTCGGCGACATGAAGCTGGGCCTTGAGCGAGTGCAGCGCATGCTCGACGGCATCGGCAATCCCGAGCGATCATTGAAGTACGTCCACATCGGCGGCACGAACGGCAAGGGCTCGACGGCCGCGATGGTCTCTTCCATACTCTCCTACGCCGGGTACAAGGTCGGCACATACACGTCGCCACACTTAACGGATTTCACGGAACGGATAGCGGTGAAGGGCAAGAAGATAGGCAAGGAAGATGTGGTAAGACTGTTCGGCAAGCTGATGCCCGTAGCGGAAAGGATGGAGAAGGACGGCGACGGGATAACCTTCTTCGAGTTCGCGACCGCGCTGGCGATAGAGCACTTCGCGGAGAACAAGGTCGACATAGCGGTCATGGAGGTCGGCATCGGCGGAAGATTGGACGCGACGAACGTCATAGACCCCATCGTGTCCGTCATAACGAACATAGGGCTGGAGCACACAGACATTCTCGGTGACACGCGGGAGAAGATAGCGCGTGAGAAGGCCGGAATAATAAAGAGCAACAGCAGCCTTGTCACCAGCGCCGACCCTGCGATATACGCGCTGCTGAGCGGGATATGCAGGGAGCGGAACAGCGGCATCTACCTCGTCGGTTCCGACATAAGGGTGGAGCCCTTGGCCGCGAGCGAGCGGAATCAGTCGTTCGACATAGAGGGCTTCGGCAAGAGCTACAAGAACGTCCAGTGCAAGCTCATCGGGGAGCACCAGCTCTCCAACGCCGGATGCGCCTTCGGCGCCATTGAAATCCTGAATCAGAATGGATTCGCGGTGAACGAAGAGGCCTTCAGGAGCGGGCTCATGAACGTGGTCTGGCCCGGAAGGCTTGAACTGATGCAGGAAAATCCGAGAGTGATACTCGACTGCGCGAAGGACCCTCTTGCGATGAAGGCCTTGAAGGATTCCCTCACGAAGATCTTCAAGTACGACAAGCTCATAACTGTGCTGAGCATATCGTCCGACAAGCAGATACCCGCGATGCTGGCGGAGATAGGCCCGATATCCGACATGATAATAGCCACGAAGCACAACGTCGGAGGAAGGGCCGTCGACCCGAACGAACTCGCCGACATGGCATCGAAGTACTGCAAGAAATCAATATCGGTGATGGGCGTCAACGAGGCCATAGACTCCGCGATCAACGCCTCCACCCCGGACACATTGATCTGCGTCACCGGATCCGTCTTCCTTGTCGGTGAGGCAAGGGAGCGCTGGTACCCTGAAGTGGTGATATGGGGCAGGGAGATGAACGAGACGAGAAACAGTAGCCACACAAAGGTTTAAATATTATTTCTACCAAAGTTACATTATATTGTAACCTAGGTAATCATATGAAACTGCCGATAATCAAACTGCTCAAGACACGCGCATATCGCGATCTTGCAACTTTCCAAGACGCCGCAATGGAAATGCTGTACCAGACCGATAGCACCGTGGTGCTGCATGGAGGCACTGCCATATGGCGGTGCTACGGTGGCAACCGCTTTTCCAGCGACATCGACATATACCTAAGGTCCAAAGAGCACACTGAAAAGATCAAAGCCGGAATAGAAAAGATGGCGGATGTCTACGGCATCACGATGGAAAAGGCAAAGGACACCGGGCATCTCGTATTCATCGGCTTGTCATTGAATGGCATATACCTGAAGATAGAGATAAACTATTGGGAGACCAGGATAAAGCCTGTCGCAGGCCGGTTCGAAAGGGTGGACGGCGGCTATATAGAAATAAGGACGCTGTCTCCAGAAGACCTGATAATAGAAAAAATCAGCGCATACGGTGACAGGAAATTCATCAGGGACATCTACGACATATACATCCTGAGCGATAATGCCACCGAACCTAGTCTGATAAGAAAAGCGGTGCTGAAATTCACGGCAAACATCGAGCCGCCAGTGAACGCAGAGGTGCTGCGCAGCCTGATATACTCCGGTCCGGTTCCGTCATTCGATAACATGATCAAGCGCATAAAAGATAGGTTTGCATGAAATACCTAAAATTTGTCAGGGGCAACTTCGACGATCCCAAGTTTCCGGTTTTCAGCATCAGCGACCTGCGGGCTTCTCTGGGCCTTATGGGCATCAAGCAGGCCTACCTTAAGCGCATGCTGAACTACCTGTCGCGGAAAGGAGAGGTGGTGCGCGTGGCCAAGGGCGCATACACGTTCCACAACGACATAACCGTTGTGGGCTTCGCATTCAAGCCTTTCTATTACGGCCTGGAGAACGCCTTGACCATCCTGAAACTCTGGGACCAAAACACGAATCCCGTCGTGATCACATGGAAAAATGTGCGAGCCGGCGAAAGGAAGTTCGGAGACGGCAATTACCTGGTCCAGCGCCTCAGCAGGAAACTATTCTTCGGGTACGAGCTTGTCAGGTACTACGATTTCTGGGTGCCAGTGTCCGATTGCGAAAAAACCCTGATAGACCTCGTGTACTACAAGCACCACATAAGCGGCGATGTCCTGGCTTCTTTCAAAAAACAGATCGACAGACGAAGACTGAATGCTTACCTCAAAATGTACCCTCCACGAGTAAAATCGGCGGTGAAGAAGCTAATCAAATAGGCTGATGACAGAATCACCAAAGTTATAGTTTATTATAACTTAGATGGCTTGAAGCAACTGCAGCTATCGCAGGCATGAGTTCAAATCGCGTTCCTCTCGACAAGCCGGAGAAACATCTAAATATTATCGAATCGGAACGTATAAATATTATGTTTGCAAAGCCCTAAACAATACGGCATACGAAATATTCCGCGGCGGGGGTCGTAGGATATTGAGTTGAAATGGGGTTTGCTTCAAGTGAACTCACTGTGAAGGGGAAACAAGGAATGTCTGTCAACAATTGTCTTGAGGCTGTGCTATCTCAGAATTACCCAGCCTCATTGATGCTTTAAACGTGGTGAAACAAATGGGAATGAATCTAAAAGGCAGTCTGCTGATGGCCGTGCCATTGGTTATTTCGCTTCCGCTGATAATGGTGCTATTCCATTCCTTGTTCCTGCTTCCAAATCCCACGTTTGGTCCCGCTTCGAATCCGTCGAATTTCACCACGACAATCAATGCGACTGCAATCATAAATGCAACCACCACTATAAATGCCACAGCGATGTCGAACATCACAATATCAACAACGGTCTTATCGAATGACACTATTACGAATTCGACGGCTGATAATAATACTAACGCAACAAGTTCCACCATAACTAATTCCACACCCATAACAAATTCTACACCAGAATCGAATGCAACAACGATTGCACCTGCAAACACTTCGGTAATAACCAGCCCTGCATTGACAATACAAGATCCATACGCAGTAATAAACGATTCAACTGTAACAAACGTTACAATCACGCAAAACCAGACAATAAATTACACCATTATAATACTAGACAACGGTGCAAGCGGCGGAACTCAACCATATACCTATCAATGGCTGGAAAGCCATAATGGAAGCACACCTGCGCCTGCCTGGGACTGCGGCTCTGGAAATGGTGTATCATCAAACGTGGTGGCCCCGTGTGTACTAGATGCAGCAGCAGCGGCAAAACTATCAACAGGAGAATATAACTTCAATCTTACTGTTACCGACGCTACGGGAAACACAGTAGTCGACTGTGGATTCACAATAGTTGTGACCAATCCTTGGCATCTGAGCGTAGACCTTGAACCGTCATTAATAATTTATCCGGGCAATACCCCAATATACACTGCAACAGTGAAGTTAAATTCGGATTCTATCCCTTCAGCGGACATACAACCTCCGACAATAAAGTACAAGTGGTCCACATCAGGAGGTTCACCATCGTTGTCGGTACCTGTAACCTGTTCTCCTTCTAGCACATCAGCTTACACTTTTACATGCACCTTCTCTCCACCCGAAGTAGGCTCTTCACAAACTTATACTATAACTGCAGCCGTAACATCGGCAAATGCAATAATAACTGGCCAGAGCAAGAATCCAAACAGCGATGTTTGCACTTTAATCGGCGGATCCGGCTCCAACAAAAAGTATAACTGCAACTATGGAACGGGTTCAGACACGGCTACGTTAAAAGTGAATCCCTCTGGACTATATGCTGCGTTCTGGAAAGCATCATTTTACGGAAGCCCGCTTCCTGCTCCATCATATCCAGCAGGTTGTGTATCAGAGTCGAATTGGCCTGAGGGCAGTGCTAGCTTCGCCAGCACCTTGCCAACTGCAACCGAGATCGATCCAAACATAGCTCATGGGGCTTCAACCGGCTTCTACTGGATGGAGAATTCTCCTGGATTCACTGTTGGCAGTACTCAATTCTATAACACAGAGTTCAGCACCGAGTGGACGGGGTACATCTATCTTACTAAGGGCACTACATACTACTTCCAGTTATACAGTGACGACGGATCTCTGCTTTACATCAACACTGCCTCAGGTAGCTCAACCATCTCTGCCTCAGACCTTAGGATAAACGATGCCAACACCAATCCGACCGGTTACGGGATAGGAATACAGCCAGCTACCTATGGCACTTCAACTGCTGTCACTGTTGGATCTACGGGCTGGTACCCAATAGAGGTCGACTACTACCAGACATGCGACTCACAATCTGGAATAGACCTGCTCTGGTCGACGACCTCAGCGACCAGCGGATTCACCATAATCCCAACATACGTCTTCGTCCCTGCGCAGATTGGCTCCAACGCTGCACCCACATCACCAACGCTTACAACCTCATTCACAACCCCAAGTCCGATAACCACGGGAACCAGCGATAGCGACCAGGCAATCATCTCTGGCCAATTAACTCCGAAGGGCACAGTTGCATTCTATTATTTCGGCACCTCTGCCTGCAAAGGAACGGGAACCAAAGAAGGCTCCAAGTCCGTATCTGGAGATGGGACCTACGGTCCATCAACTTCGGTCACCTACTCGACACCAGGAACATACTATTGGGATGCGGTATATACCCCAAGCGGCGAAGGAGGCGATTGCGGCGGGGGCAGCAAAACTGTAACGAGCGCATGCGAATCGCTGGTAGTCACCCCGAGCATGGCATCGCCCACAATCTCAACAGCATTCACTAACACGGCTCCAACTGCCGGAATGTCGGACACCGACACCGCAACGCTTTCAGGCGCAACTAGCCCGACAGGCGCAGTTACTTTCTACACATACACTGACTCTCAATGCACAGAAGGCCAATCAGCGGCTATCTCTTCAACCGGATCGGGAAGCGGCCCGTACACATCAGCCAGCTCAGGCACATTGAGCGCAACCACATACTACTGGAATGCAAAGTTCGCCGGAGACGCAAACAACAACCCTGCAACGAGTTCATGCGAAACACTGGTAGTCGGCAAGACATCTTCATCAATCTCAACGACACTCGGTACTTCATCGTCTCTCACACTCGGTTCAACCGAGTACGACACGGCCACCATTGGCGGAACGGTCGCAGGCGTTACACCGACTGGAATAGTAACATACACATACTTCACTAACGGCGCATGCAGTGATACTGGTACGACTCAGTCCGTTGAACTGTCTGGAGGCACTGCTCCTGCTTCGTCCACCACTGCGGCACTCGCGGCAGGATCGTACAGTTATTATGCATCATACAGCGGCGATTCAAACTACGCTGCAAGTGGTCCAAGTTCATGTGAACCATTCACGGTACAACAGGGCACTCTTACCATTGGTACTGAAGTCAGTCCATCGACCACTCCGGCACTTGGCGCCTCAGTATACGACACCGCTACTGCAACTGGACAGGTGGGAGACTTCACCCCGACGGGAACATTGACAGTCACACTGTACAACGGTGCCTCATGTGAAGGCACCCCAGTCAGCACACAGACGGGCGTTTCACTCGGCGCTCAGTCCACCTCAATGACAGACCTCAATGCAGGACCATACTCATACGAGGCCAGCGCCTACACTGGTGATTCAAACTACGCGGGATCCGGTTATTCATGTGAACCATTCACGGTACAACAGGGCACTCTTACCATTGGTACTGAAGTCAGTCCATCGACCACTCCGGCACTTGGCGCCTCAGTATACGACACCGCTACTGCAACTGGACAGGTGGGAGGCTTCACCCCGACGGGAACATTGACAGTCACACTGTACAACGGTGCCTCATGTGAAGGCACCCCAGTCAGCACACAGACGGGCGTTTCACTCGGCGCTCAGTCCACCTCAATGACAGACCTCAATGCAGGACCATACTCATACGAGGCCAGCGCCTACACTGGTGATTCAAACTACGCGGGATCCGGTTATTCATGTGAACCATTCACGGTACAACAGGGCACTCTTACCATTGGTACTGAAGTCAGTCCATCGACCACTCCGGCACTTGGCGCCTCAGTATACGACACCGCTACTGCAACTGGACAGGTGGGAGGCTTCACCCCGACGGGAACATTGACAGTCACACTGTACAACGGTGCCTCATGTGAAGGCACCCCAGTCAGCACACAGACGGGCGTTTCACTCGGCGCTCAGTCCACCTCAATGACAGACCTCAATGCAGGACCATACTCATACGAGGCCAGCGCCTACACTGGTGATTCAAACTACGCGGGATCCGGTTATTCATGTGAACCATTCACGGTACAACAGGGCACTCTTACCATTGGTACTGAAGTCAGTCCATCGACCACTCCGGCACTTGGCGCCTCAGTATACGACACCGCTACTGCAACTGGACAGGTGGGAGGCTTCACCCCGACGGGAACATTGACAGTCACACTGTACAACGGTGCCTCATGTGAAGGCACCCCAGTCAGCACACAGACGGGCGTTTCACTCGGCGCTCAGTCCACCTCAATGACAGACCTCAATGCAGGACCATACTCATACGAGGCCAGCGCCTACACTGGTGATTCAAACTACGCGGGATCCGGTTATTCATGTGAACCATTCACGGTACAACAGGGCACTCTTACCATTGGTACTGAAGTCAGTCCATCGACCACTCCGGCACTTGGCGCCTCAGTATACGACACCGCTACTGCAACTGGACAGGTGGGAGGCTTCACCCCGACGGGAACATTGACAGTCACACTGTACAACGGTGCCTCATGTGAAGGCACCCCAGTCAGCACACAGACGGGCGTTTCACTCGGCGCTCAGTCCACCTCAATGACAGACCTCAATGCAGGACCATACTCATACGAGGCCAGCGCCTACACTGGTGATTCAAACTACGCGGGATCCGGTTATTCATGTGAACCATTCACGGTACAACAGGGCACTCTTACCATTGGTACTGAAGTCAGTCCATCGACCACTCCGGCACTTGGCGCCTCAGTATACGACACCGCTACTGCAACTGGACAGGTGGGAGGCTTCACCCCGACGGGAACATTGACAGTCACACTGTACAACGGTGCCTCATGTGAAGGCACCCCAGTCAGCACACAGACGGGCGTTTCACTCGGCGCTCAGTCCACCTCAATGACAGACCTCAATGCAGGACCATACTCATACGAGGCCAGCGCCTACACTGGTGATTCAAACTACGCGGGATCCGGTTATTCATGTGAACCATTCACGGTACAACAGGGCACTCTTACCATTGGTACTGAAGTCAGTCCATCGACCACTCCGGCACTTGGCGCCTCAGTATACGACACCGCTACTGCAACTGGACAGGTGGGAGGCTTCACCCCGACGGGAACATTGACAGTCACACTGTACAACGGTGCCTCATGTGAAGGCACCCCAGTCAGCACACAGACGGGCGTTTCACTCGGCGCTCAGTCCACCTCAATGACAGACCTCAATGCAGGACCATACTCATACGAGGCCAGCGCCTACACTGGTGATTCAAACTACGCGGGATCCGGTTATTCATGTGAACCATTCACGGTACAACAGGGCACTCTTACCATTGGTACTGAAGTCAGTCCATCGACCACTCCGGCACTTGGCGCCTCAGTATACGACACCGCTACTGCAACTGGACAGGTGGGAGGCTTCACCCCGACGGGAACATTGACAGTCACACTGTACAACGGTGCCTCATGTGAAGGCACCCCAGTCAGCACACAGACGGGCGTTTCACTCGGCGCTCAGTCCACCTCAATGACAGACCTCAATGCAGGACCATACTCATACGAGGCCAGCGCCTACACTGGTGATTCAAACTACGCGGGATCCGGTTATTCATGTGAACCATTCACAATCGCGCAGGCAACACCATCGGTTGGTACGTCACTTGCGTCACCATCGTTCACAATAGGCGGTTCTACAACTGATACTGCAACTATATCCGGCGGTTACGGTACCGTGGGCGGAACTGTGACCTTCACTGCGTATTCGGACGAAGCCTGTACTGACAGCGCCTTCACCAGCGGACCAGTTTCGGTTAGCGGCGGCTCTGCCACCTCTGATTCATTCACTCCTGCAACTGCAGGCGCATACTACTGGAAGGCATCCTACACTGGTGACATCAACAACGCTGGCTCCACCACTTCATGTGGCGTTGAAGGTGAGATACTAACAGTCAACAAAGCATCACCAACTGTCTCAACGCAGGTTTCATCAGATGGGTCGATTATAATCGGCAGCTCCGCAACAGACACGGCCACCCTGTCAGGGGGCGATAATCCAACAGGCAGCGTAACGTTTACTGCATACTCAGATTCTTCCTGCACGACTCCTGCTTTTGGTCCTGATTCGGTGTCTGTAAGTTTAGGTCAAGCCACATCTGATACTTTCACTCCGGCAACTACGGGAACATACTATTGGGAAGCATCATACGATGGTAACACTAACAACAACGGGTACACGACTGCGTGTAGTTCGGCACCGCTTACGGGCTCCGGACTCTACGCTGCGTTCTGGGAAGGATCCTTTTATGGTAGCCCGCTACCCGCCCCAGGGTGGACATCAGGCTGCAAATCGGAAGCGTCTTGGCCAGAGGGCAGCTCCAGCTTTGCTAGCACTGCGCCTACTGCAACTGAAATAGATCCAAACATTGCCCACGGGGCTTCAGCCTCTGACTTCTACTGGGTTGAAACCTCTCCAGGATTCAATGTTGGCGATACTAACTTCTATAATGTAGAATTCAGCACCGAATGGACTGGGTACATCCATCTTAATGGCGATACCACCTACTACTTCCAACTTGACAGTGACGACGGGTCCCAGCTCTTCATAAACACCAATCCGGGTAGCTCAACCATCTCCGCTTCGGACCTGGTGCTGAACGATGCCAACACCAACCCAACTGGGCTTGGTATAGGAATTCAGGGGCACAGCCCAACTCATTCCGGCGCAGTCACAGTCGCCGAATCGGGCTGGTACCCGATCGAAATCGACTACTACCAGACGTGCGACTCGCAGTCTGGAATAGACCTGTCATGGGCAACCGGCTCACCGAGCGACTTTAACATAATCCCAACTACGGCGTTCGAACCTGCAATGTTGGGCTCCAACAGCAACACAGAGGTGCTGGTAGTCAACCCAGCAACACCAACTGTAGGGACCACACTCACGACTAACCCGATAACCGCAGGTCAGACCGATACGGACATGGCGTCAGTCACCGGCGGAGCCTCCCCAACGGGCACAGTGACATTCTACACATACACAACCCCTGACTGCAGCGGAACTGGTCAGGCTGGAGATCCTGTGACTCTGGTAAGCGGATCAGCCACTTCATCCGAGGTGGCATTCAGCGCAGGGCCATACTCCTGGACCGCGGTGTACAACGGCGATGCGAACAACAACGCCGCAACCAGCTCATGCGAGCCTCTAACAGTCAACAAGGCATCTCCAACACTTTCCACAACGCTCAGCGGCACGATCAGCGCGGACCAAACAGAGACGGATTCCGCGACGCTTTCGGGCACGGCTGATCCAACAGGCGAAGGCACAATAACGTTCTACACGTACACCGATTCTGCCTGCACCGATGGCCAAGCCACAGTGAGCTCTGTTCCATCCATATCCAGCGATGGAACCTACGGTCCATCAAGCTCGGTTCCTTACTCAACAGCTGGAACATACTACTGGGACGCGAAGTTCTCGGGCGATGCGAACAACAACAACTACACGAGCTCATGTGAACAACTCGCAGTCACTCCTCCACTTGACCTATCAACACTGACCCCAAGTCAGAACCTGATCAGCAGCGGACAGTGGATAACCTTTACGAACAACACATCGGGAGGTACGGGCAGCAATGAATTCGGATACGAATTCTCAGAGTCGTGCGGAACACCGGTCCTGAATGAATCCATCGCCAACACATACCAGTTCAACCATCAGACGGGCGAGGGCACATGCACGGTGACGCTGGACGTTTCTGACGCATCTGGAGAGACCAACTCTACATCAACTAAAATAACAGTGACCCCTGTACTCGAATTCACATCATTCATCGTAAATACACCGATAAGCATCGATCAGGCCTCAGTGTTCACAAACCATACAAGCGGAGGCACTGGCAGCAACATCTTCTCCTCTTACTCGCTAGCCAGCGGCCCTGAACCGGAAGGCGGAAAGATACTCGATCAAGGCAACAACCACCTAATGTTCTCTGAGGCTGGAGTGTACAATGTGCTTATTACAGTGACTGACAAGTCTGGCGAGGTGAACAGTTCTTATAACCACCATCGTGGTCAACCCAGAACTGGCTCTGGCTCCGCTTCCGACCCCGATAAACATTGACAATGGTCAGTCATACACCTACACCGCAGTAGCGACTGAAGGCACAATGCCGTACACCTACGCTTGGGCTGTACCAGCGGGCCTTACCAAGACAGCAGGCTGCGGTACATCCGATACTACGTGCAAAGTAACGTCAACCACTGTGCATAGTGGGTACTCTGTCTCGGTCACAGTGACCGATGCCTCTGCTGGAACTCCAGCTGAAACTGCGTCGAGCTCTTCAACGCTGAACGTCAACAAACCGCTTGCAGTCAAACCGCCGACATCAAGCCACTCGCTGGTCGACCAGGGACAGCTTTCGGTCGAATCATCTTCAGTGGTGGGGGGCACGGCGCCATATGTCACTTACTGGGCAAATGAAGATCCGGCAAACCTAACATACACAACGATCCCAGGTAGCCTGCAAACATCAAGCTCAGTCATAACCCAGACGCTGTTCCAGACAGACACCTCAACTGCCATAGGAGACTGGGAGTTCCAGGTATTCGTAACAGACAGTTCCAACGCCCTGCCAGAGATGGCTAGCGCAATCAACCAAGAGGGAGTGACTGTCTACCAACAGCTGTTGGCATTCTCGAGCGCCAGCCCAATACAGCTCATCGGAGGCAACTCCTCTATCCTAACGGGCTCGACGACCGGAGGCAGTAACCCTGCCAACTTTGCGTGCCAGTGGTTCTCCGAGCAGCCAGGCAGCCCGACATTCTTGTCAATAGCCGGAGCTACAAGCTGCAACCTCTACACATTCGTGACCACCCCGAGCACAGCAAAGGAACATGGTCCTTTAAGATGCGGGTGACCGATACGGGCACAACGGTACCTTACATAGTAAACTCTACAATCTCTACGGTGACTGTTGGAGGGTTCGGAGTCACGCTTATGGGCTCATCGCCTGCGATAGATTCTGGCCAGACCGAGACGCTGACGGCCACTGCGATTAGCGGCTCGCCTAGCTACACCTACACCTGGACTGGTGCTGGTGCATCAGTGTGCGATACAACTACTGCAAGCACGACAGACGTGTGCCCAGTATCGCCTACGACGAGTGTACCTACTACCGAACCGTATTCGGTAAGCGTTACGGACTCTGCTTCGCATACTCAAGCAGCTTCGTTAAACGTTCAGGTCAACCCGGCTCCGACTGCAACATTCACGCCGATTCTGTCAGTGCTTGACTCCGGCGAGATAGAAACGTACCAGCTGACCGTAAATGGGGGCACTGGGCCCTTCAATGTCCAGCTAATCAATATGTCTGGCATAACACCTGTTCCAACGGGCATCAGCACAGTCATATTGAGCCCAGGCGGCAGCGGAGGGTTATCCTTCCTGACTGGAGCTATTGGCTCATTCACCTACAATGCTGCGATAATAGATGAGGGCACGACACCCAACTACGCTTTCATCACGAGCCAGAGCACGATAAAGGTAAATGAAGCTCTTGGATCGTTGTTCGCGGCAATACCTAACTCCATCGATGTGGGCCAGCTATCGACGCTGACCGCAAGCATACATGGCGGAACTCCACCGTACACGTACAACTTCATCGTTGTCAACAGCAACAGCGTGACTGCGTTCCAGCAGTTCAACGGACCAACAAGCTCGCAATCGAGTAATGCTGTGTTCACTGCTACGTCAAGCGGCGTTGGGCCTGACAACGTTTATGTGGAAGTCAGGGACAGCACAAGCAACCCAGGCGGAGCGTGCACCGGAGCGAATGGGTGCGAGACGCTAAGCAACACCATGATTGTATATGCACTGCCTGCGGTGACAATACCTACAAATGTGGATGTTGACTTGGGTCAGACATTCACCCTTAGCACTGTGGTTGTCAACCCAGGCTCTGGCACCTACGCCTTCCAGTGGTACAACATGACCTCTGGAAATGCGATAACCGGAGCAACAGCATCGACATACTCTGCGCCTGCCAACTCGCTTGGAACATTCACCTACAACGTCATGATCACCGACTCGAACAACGGCATGTCGGTGTCAAACATAGCAACAGTGATTGTTAGCGACACACTTGGTGTATCAATAGCGCCTAGCGCAGCCAGCCCGGTGACTGGAGATAGCGAGACGCTGACCGCAAGCGTCAGCAGAGGCACAGCGCCATTCACGTATACCTTCTTCAACACAACTTCTGGCAACGCGCTGGTGATGACGGGGTGCACGGGCAACACATGCACGTTCACGACAAACGCTCTCGGATCATTCAGCTACGATGTCGGAGTCACAGACAACTCGGCAGCATCACCTGAAACTGCTAACAGTGCAATCGCGTCAATAACCGTAACAAGCGTACCATCTGGCAGCGGGGGTGGCGGCTCAGGCGGCAACGGTGGCGGCAACGGTGGCGGCGGAGGCGGAGGAAGCAACAGCGGCTCGACCGGCGAGGCGCGGAAGGCGGAGCGGGCGGCGGAACGTTCAAGCCGACCGTGCTGTCGTACTCGAACAACAACGAGACCGGCTGGTCGATAATCAACCTGACGGACTACGAGACGCAGCAGGTCGTCATAAACAACAAGACGTTCACCATTGTCGTGCACTTCCTGACGCCTACGAGCGCGGGAGTTACGATAAACGGACACAACTACACGCTGCAGCTCGGCAACGTCACCAAGCTTGACGACCCTGCGGGATACACCTACTATGCGAACATAACGAGCATAGCGTACCTGCCGATAGCGTACGAGGACGTGATGACGCTGGTGATATGGGGGCAGCCCAACGGGCCGTTCATAACCACGCAGGTTCCCGCAACGACCGTGCAGACCACGGCAACTACAACTGCAACGACGACGCTGCCCACAACGGTGCTGTCCACCACAACGGTGCAGCAGAGCAGCACTACGCCAAGCAATTCCCTCATACCGCTGGTAGGAAGCGGAGTTGCGATTGCGATCGCAATAGCGATAGGCCTAGCCTATTCCAGGGGCAACAGGAGGAGAAGAAGGTAACCGCTCCACCACAACATCGCGGTTATCCGATCCCAACCTCCCCTAGGCTGCTGTAGGGAGTCAAGTCCCGGCATGCCGCCAGGCACTACTCGATGTTCGGCGATCCGCGAACGTGGTGCAAACGCATAAGTATCTCCTGAATGAGAGTCGTAGTGCAAGAAAATGCAGCCATCATGGCTGTCCTAAATATTCCGGGATTTTGATGAATTTCTCAAAGCGAAACTTCGATGAGCATGCACACTCGGCAGGGCCCTTAAGGCTTGTACTGTCTGTCCTGGTTTTCATCTCGCTGTTCATGGGGGCAGCGTACGCCTGCAGAGGCTCAACCACGACCACCACGGTGGCCGACGACAATCTCCACTACGGTATCCGACCACAACGACTTCAACCACAACATCTACGGCGTCAACAACCACGGCTCCCACGACAACCATAGTCGTTTGCTACGGTGCCGACAGCTACGAGAATTGCTGGAACTGGTTCTGCAGCGGCACAAGCCCGCAATGCGGATCCCACCACTGCACCTGTGCGGGCGGCACTGAATCAAGCTGCACACAGGATCCAATGCCCACTCACTGCGGGATAACCACCACCGTGTCAACCACGACAACCTCGACGGTTTCGACAACCACCGCATCGACAACGGTACCTACAACGACCGTACCGACAACGACCGTGCCGACAACTACAATACCCACGACTGTATCGACAACCACAACGATTCCAACCACGACAACTTCAACGGTCTCGACAACTGTATCGACAACAACCGTACCGACAACGACCGTGCCGACAACTACAATACCCACGACTGTATCGACAACCACAACGATTCCAACCACGACAACTTCAACGGTCTCAACAACAGTACCAACAACAACCGTTCCTACGACAACTACAATCGCACCGTCTCCGACGGTCACGCTGTCCGCATCCGCTTCGACATCCGACAGCGGGCAGGCACTGACACTGACTGCGTCTCCGACTGGCGGGACATCGCCTTACACTTACACATGGTCTGGTCTAGGCACTGGCTCATGTTCTACAACTTCTCCGACATGCACTATAACCGTGCCTACTGTTGCGTCGACAACCACCGAGACCTACGGGATCATCGTGAAGGACTCGCTGGGCGCGACTTCAACGCAGAGAACAGCTTCTGTCACCGCAAATCCTGCACTAGGCACACCTTCTATAACCTCGGCAAACACGCCGATAGATGCTAACCAGATCGAGAACGTCGTCGCGAATGCTGCGACGGGCGGAAGCGCACCGGTAACGTACAGCCTGCTGGCAAATTCCGGCAGCGGCTACGCCTCAACCGGCGCGGCGTGCGCGCTCTCAGGATCATCCGTAAAATGCACATACTCGCCGACTACGGCGGGCAACTACATCTACGAGATAACCGCAACAGATTCAGCATCCAACGCGGTAACGACAACCAGTGCACCTTCGTCACAAGTGACCGTTTATCCTCCGCTCGTTGTCGTGATACTGGACCCTACAATAGATCTGGGCCAGACGATCACGCTTCACGCTGGTGTCAGCGGCGGTTCATCTTCATACGTCAAGTACGCCTGGAGCGGCAGCGGTTCAGACCCTGCATGCTCGTCACTGTCAAGCACCACCAACTCAGTCATGTTCACGCCCACTTCGGCCGTCATGTGCACTGTGACCCTCACGGTCACAGATTCGGTCGGAAACGCGCAATCGAACACGGGCGTCGTAACGGTCAGCGGTGCGTTCATAGCGCCTTCTGGCATAACGATAACCTCGCCAATAGATTCGGGCCAGACTGAAACCGTGACTGCCAACGCTGCCTCTGGTGGCACTGGTCCCATAACATACCAATTACTCGTGTCCAGCAACGGCATCACTTTCGCTCCTGCATCAACGCAGAACTGCGTTGTCAGCGGCGCGACCGTGACATGCACAAATGCACCCTCAACTGGAACATATTATGAAATACAGGCCACGGACACGGGAACATCGCCCAACTACATGCTCAACACCGGCCCGTCGACAAAGGTCACGGTCAACAACGCGCTCATTGCGCCTTCAGGCATACAGATAACATCGCCGATAACCGACGGCCAGACGGAGACCGTGACGGCCAACGCCGCTTCAGGCGGCACCGGAACGATAACGTACCAATTATTGGTATCAACTGATGGCACAACCTTTGCCCCTGCATCTACGCAGAACTGCGTGGTCAGCAGCGGGATAGTGACCTGCACTGACACACCATCAACAAGCGTCTATTATGAAATACAGGCGACGGACACGGGCACCTCGCCAAACTACATGCTCAACACCGGTGCATCGACAGAGGTGACGGTCAATCCACCTGCAACGACGACCACCATAGTGCCAACGGGCGTTGGCGGCGGCGGTGGGGGCGGAGGCGGCGGAGCATTCAAACCGACGGTTGTACCTTACACCAACGGCAACCAGACGGGCTTCACCATACTGAACTTCTCGGACTACAACACCGAGAGCCTGAACGTGGAGAACGTGATCTTCGACATACAGGTCAACTACATAACGCCAACCTCGGCAGGCCTGACGATAAACGGACAATCGTTGGTGCTGACGCCGAACGCAACAGTGGAGATCTACAACAACACCGGATTCGGATATTATGTCGAACTGCTCAACATATCCTACCTGGCGATAATGCACGAGGACGTGATAACCCTGCGCATCAACGGCCAGCCGGTGGTTCTGCAGGCCGTCATCCCTACGGGCACGACCGGCTCCACCACGGCACAGCAGCCCACGCAGGCCACTTCGACCTCAACGTCAACGGTATCCACTACAACTACAACCATCAGCTCGACCACTTCTACGAGCGGTTCCAGCTCAAACGCCCTGATCCCGCTTCTGGGCTCCGGGATAGCCATAGCGGTTGCAATAGCCCTAGGCTTGGCCTACAGCAGGAGAAGGAGAAGCGACGATGATGCAGTAGAGAGATAAAGATCAGATGGCTGCGCTCTTGATGTCCCTCCTGATGTTAGCCTCTTTCTGCAGCCTGTTCCTGTGCATCCTCCTTGCAATGGTGACTATGTCTGTGAGCATCATCAGCGAGCTCACCGCAATCATCAATATGCCTAATTGATAGGTGCCCGAGACGTTGCCCAGATGGGACGTGCCAGTGGCGTGTATGACAAGGAAGGCTATGCCTGAGACGATGCCGACCGTAGAGAACAGCGGCGGTATTGCGGGTATCGGATGCTTGTACTCCTTGAGCAGCAGCATCGTGAGGAAGATGCCTGCAACCGCGCCTATGACAACAACCCCGGCAAATGCATGGCTGATGGAGACGCAGGCGCTGACCGCCACCATGAGTGGCAGGCTGAGGTCCCCCTCGCCAAGCGCGAGCTGGCATATGACCGGAAGCTTGCCGCTCTGCAGTATCTTCTTGAACTTCGGGTCGTTGAGCTCGTGAATGCTTGAAAGGTAATTCATGTAGTCCTCGATCTCCTTGTGGCTCAGGCCCCATTCGGGCACCGCCTCCAAATCAGAAACGCTTATCAGAAAGGAGACGTTGCTGGAGGAGAAGGCCTTCGCCAGATTAATCATCTCGTTGCTCTTGAACACTCCTATGTAATCGTAGACTGCCACCGCGGCGAATATAAGTATCGCGTAGTTGAAGGCGAAGTTGAAGCCGAGTATCAACCCGACCCCGACGGCCGACAGCACCGTTGCGAGATCGCTCAGCTTGTGGAACCTGTCCTTGAATATGACGAGCATTATAGCCATAACGGCAGCGTACACGTAGATGTAACCGGTGGTCACGGTCTGCGGTAGCAGTATGGCGAACAGGAGCAGGAACATGAAGAACGACGTGAACGAGATAACTATGCCCTCCAAAGCCTCGAACAGTATGGTGTTGCTGTGGTGGCTGTGCCTCCTCAGCACCAGGAGCGCTATTATGAAAACGAGCGTGGCATCCAATGCGTAGGAGAGATCCGCGAACCTCGGATCCTGAAGGGTGTTGGACAGTATCGAGACGCTCTGGGTCCTGACAGCGGCAATCGCTATCAGTATGCCGACCGTCATGACGATGACGAAGATGGCTATTATTTCGAGTATCTCCCTGTTACCCACTACCTTTATCATTCCTACCACCTACCCTAACTATTTCTGTGGCAGATATGATATATTAACTTTGCGATTTCACTACTCTTATCAATTACACGCACTGAAGCCCAGATTTGACGATCATAGCGGTCATTGCATGAGATACCACCTGAAATGCCATCACCACGGAGAGGAGTACGACAGCGACTACGACGGCCAGTTCTGCAAGAGGTGCGGCTGCTCGCTGGAGGTGGTTTACGACGGCAGAATGCCCAAGATAAGCGGCACAGGCAGGTTCTGGGACTACAGGCAAGCCCTTCCCGACTGCGATTATCCGAATTACGAGATCGGCTCGACAAGGCTGATGGGGAGCCACGACATGAAGAACGTGTGCCTGAAGATGGAGACCGACAATCCGACAAGGTCCTTCAAGGACCGCGGATCAATCATAGAGATCTGCAAGGCGGTGGAGTACGGCTACAATGAAGTTTCCGTGGCATCGACGGGCAACATGGCCTATTCGATAGCGCACTACGCGAAGCTCGCGGGCCTGCGCGTGAGGGCGTTCATAAGCAACGCCGCTAACAAGGACAAGATCAACTTCATAATGGCGGAGCATGACGCTACCGTTGTGCACGTCAAGGGAGACTTCACAAAGGCGCAGAAGCTCGCCCTCGCGTATTCGGAGAAGGCAAAGGCCTTCCTTGTCGGCGACTACTGCTACAGGAAGGAGGGCCAGAAGACGATGGCCTATGAGATAATGGACCAGCTTCCCGATGTGGACCGCATAATGGTACCGGTGGGCAATGCGACGCTCATAAGCGGCATAGCCAAGGGATTGACTGAGATGAAGGTCGCGGGCAGGATAAGCAGGATGCCGATGCTTGTCGGCGTCCAGTCAAAATCATGCGCACCCTTGGTCACCGCGTACAAAAATGACCGATGGATAAAGTATGTCGTTCCTAAGACCGCCGCCGATGCCATCGCGGTGGGCTATCCGACCTTCGGCAACCAGGCCGTCGAGGACATAAAGGCGAGCAAGGGAGATGCGGTTGCCGTGAGCGATGCGGACCTGAAAAACGAACAGAAGAGATTCCACGAAGAGTACGGGCTTGTCGCAGAGCTCGCGGGCGTCGCCGGCATCGCCGCGATAAGGAGCTCAAGGTACGGCAAGAGCGAGCTGATCGTCTCCGTGGTCAGCGGTGGCAACGTTTGACGAACATGGGTACGTCAAGTGTCATCCAACCATAGGCATAAATATCTCGAAAAATAGAGGGTGGCACGGTGATCTGGTGGAGGCGACAAACGGCAAGGATATCCTTTCCTGCATAAAAGAGGTGGTTCCGAAACAGGCGACGGGGTTCAACCTGGACTACATACAGGCCGCAAAGGTGCTGGACATGCAAAACACGGCATGCAATCCCGATGTGATAAAGGCCGCGCATGTCCTGTATCCGCTGATGTTGCGCACGCCCTTCAATATCGCAGATTTCCTCTATGCCATAAAAACGGCAGGAACGCAGGAATCCATCGAGTTAATGACGAGCAAGGCCACGGTCGATCTCCTGGTCAACAAGCTCGAAGAGATAAAGGAAACGGCAAACAACGGCCACAGGATACAGAACAAGGAGAACGCCATGTTCATCGGATTCGCGTGGGGAATAGGGTCCAAGATTGACGTCGAAAAAGAGGGCAATCTGGGCGTGATCCGGAAGTGACCAGACGGTTCTGGTAAATCTTAGGGTGGTAATTGACGGCTGGTAAATCGGGGCGGTCTTATTTTACCCCGATGTCCTCGCCTTAATCTCATTTACGTCGTTCATTATCTTTCTAACATCGGTTTTGGTTTGGGCTTTGGTATTGACATAAGGCACAAGCGGGTCTTTGTCGTTCTTTATCTTCTCTCCTATCTCTGTGTATTCTGTCCTATATTTTGATACTGTATGCACCTTTAGCCTTTGTAAGTAGTTGGCTGAGTCATATATCTCGTCAAGGGAATAGTGAGAGCATACATAGCACTTGCAGGTTATCTTGTGTATGGCCTTTTTCTTGTAAGCACCATAGTCCTCAGTAACTATGTATCTTGAATTCTCTGGCTGTGGGTTATCGCCCGCTCCGCCCCAGATAGTCCCGCTCGCCGAGTCCACGCCGTAGAGCTGGGTAAGCAAGTTGCTTATCGGGGATATATCCTTTTCTGACTTTTTGGCTGTTGAGGCGTTAAAGACATGAAGGTAATAATTCTCGTTGTTCTCTTTGTTCTTTTTTATCTTCAATTCGTCCCTAATTGTTCCAACGACAGTCGAAATAAGGAGCGGGGCG
This sequence comes from uncultured Microcaldota archaeon, assembly GCA_963741095.1. Taxonomy (GTDB): domain Archaea; phylum Micrarchaeota; class Micrarchaeia; order Micrarchaeales; family Micrarchaeaceae; genus CAIOIN01. The sequence goes on along the minus strand of CAVUGN010000005.1, from coordinate 142,628 downwards.
TTAGAAGCACCGCTAAAGTCCACGCCAAATATCCTACAATCATAATCCTTTTTCAGATATTCCTGTATCATCTTTATTACTAATGCCCTGTCGTCAATATTGGGTATGTATCCCATCATCGGCTTGTTTTTGCTAAATGTTTGAATTTGGCTGTTGGTTCTGCTCAATATCTCTTTGAAGTGATCGAATTCCGTTATGGAACTCGGTATCGGGTATTATTGCATCAGCATTACACTGAAGTTCTACATCTACCAGCGTAGTAATCTGAAGGTTGTCTATTCTTGGGATAAAGTTATACTGCTTTTTCTGTCCGTTCTTTATCTCATACTTCTTTGGTATGCGTGGATAAATCAGGTTTATGTCCTTGTGCGATTGCGATTTCCTTTCGTTCAACCTACCCATTAGAGCGTTTGCAGATTCTATGCTCTGACCTATTTGGTCCAATGTGGTCTTACTAAGGGACTCTGCCGATATGTTTATCGAAGGTTCCCTCCTATTTGACCCCACAACAGATAGGTATGTTGCATCCTCTCTTGTCGTTGTTGAGTGGAATGGCGATAAGACTGTCTTAGAATTTACTGTTAATTCACTTATGTGAGCCAGCGACTCACCATCCTGATACTTCCATTCTACATTTTCCATAGAGACCTACCGCTGAGGTTATGGTTAGCAAAGTATAAAAGGCTACCTCCCTTTCAACTGCTTAATAGAGTTAAGAAGTAAGGTCTCTACGAGGTCGCTTATTTTCATATCTTTTTCAACGGCAAGCATCTTTACCTCTTTCCATACTCCTGCGTCCATCCTGATACTCACAGTCTCTTTTTTTGTCATAATTATTACCTTTCTTGATTATAAAATTATTACAAATCTATATAGCTTTTTGTAATTATGTGTGTAATAAAGTAATAATTCCTACTTTTTCTTTCTTGGTTTGTTCCAGTAAGGGCTTTTGCACTTAGGGCAAACTCGTCGTTCTTCTGAACCTTTAGGAACCCACTCATGCCCGCACCGCTCGCATCTATATCCCTTTACTTTTAGTTCTACGAGACCCATAATATTACCATTATAATATATTAGGTTAAGGTATATAAAGGTATCGTATCTTACCCGAAAGGTATTTATATATACTCATACAATAATATACTATACAAGTAAGATGGTTATATGACGAATAAAACACCATACGAATTGAGGAAGGAAAGAAGCCTAAAGATGGCACAAGAAGGTATCAAGCCTGCATCGGACGGACAGGGGATTTATTGGATACCATCACAGAACGTTAAGGGGTTAAAACACAAAGTAGAACAGAATCTAACGGCTTTTGCGTATGCGACTGTGAGGACAACATAGAGGTAATCTCTGCAAGCATATCATACTCTTGAAGTTCTACCTTACTGCCAAAGTCAAGGCGTCAGAGATACATCAGATAGCGAGCATAAACCAGCCATGCCCTCACTGTAATTCTACAAAACTGCAAAAGGACGGAACAAGAAAGACCACTATGGGCAAGAAACAGAGGTGGCTATGCCTAAACTGCAACAAGGTTCGTATTAGAGCCTCTGCAGAAAATCAAGAGCGACTTGGACGCTGTTGTTATGGCTATGGACTTATATATGAAGGGGGTAAGCTACCGCTCGATAGCGGACAGCCTAAAGCAATTCATGAGCTTGAAGGTAACCCATGTTTCAGTAATGAAATCGGCGGCCGCATACATTTACAAAATAAACCAGTATGTCAAGCAATACCACCCAGCCGTTAGCGATACATGGCACGCTGACGAGCAGATGTATCACAAAAGGTTCGCATAAGTGGGTATGGAACTGCCTCGATAGCGATACCCGTTTTCTGCTCGCTAACCATGTCAGCCCGACAAGGACGACAGAGGACGCACAGACTCTATTCAAGGATGCAAAGCGGACGGCTAACAGCAAAGCCAAGACTGTAATTACTGATGGGGCTTTCGCATACAATAAGGCGATAACGCATGAGTTTTGGACTTACACAAATAGGCATCCTCACCAGCGTTACGTTAGCCTAAAGCAAGGAATGAGCAATAATAACAAGCTGGAAAGGTATCACGGGACGTTCAGACAGAGGGACAAGGTAATGAAGAGCTTTAAGACGGATACTGGAACAGAGAACTTTACAAAGAACTTCAAAACCTACTACAACTTTGTCAAGCCTCACGGGGCATTAGGAACTACGCCAGCTAAGGCTTCGGGGATACACGAGAGCGGGAACTGGAGGGACTTGCTTGTAAAGTCCCTTTCAGAACAGCCTGAGATAAACTCTTAAAAGAGTATCAGTTCCTACTGTAATTATGATAGACAAGGACGAAATTATCTTAAGGCTCAACAAAATAATAGACGCATACAAGAAGGACTACTCGGATGATACGCTATCCGAAGACGATACTCGTTCTAAATTAGTTGACAGGATACTCAAAGAGGTTTTGGAATGGGAGGAACCCATGATAGACAGACAGAATCCAATAGACACAGAGGCAGTATAAAACGTGCCGATTACAGCTATCCTAAACCCGTCCCGAAAGTGATAGTTGAGGCAAAGAAACTTAAGAGCGATGCGAACCTTGCTAACGGAAAATACGATAAGCAGGTTCAAGATTATGCTTACAGCAAGGCGGTTAATTGGGCGATTCTAACAGACTTTAAAAGGATACGAGGATGGTATGTAACAAGGGATAGCATATACCCGTTCTGCAATATAGACCTTCTTTCGGGGAATCTGTCCTATTCGGTGGACAAGCTACAACTGCTCAACGCCCAGAACATACTCGATGGCTCTTTGGACAAATATGCGAAAGTCAGCAATTACAAGATTCAACAAATAGACATAACCACAGACTTGGCTAACAGCATAAACAAATTCAGGGAAAAGATAAGCAGTCTCTCCAAGCAGAAGCCAAAGACAAAACGCCAGAGCAAATAGAGGAGCTAACACAGGGGTTAATAAACAGGATAATCTTCATAAAAAAGGTCGAGGCCGAAGAGTGAGAAAAGAGAATTTTAGAGCAGATATACCGAAACGACGACAAGGAAATATACACAACAGTAAGGTGGTCTTTGCCAAATACAGACAGAAATACGATACTGACATATTTGGGCTTCCGACAGCAGACCCGAACTTGAGACGATAGATATACCTGATAAGGTCATACGAGAACTTTTGGACAGTATATCGAAACCGAGCGAGCACATAGAATACAACTTTGCGGCGATAGACGTGGATGTGCTGGGAAATATCTACGAAAACTATCTCGCCTACATTCAAAAGGGCAGAAAACTCATAGGCGGAAAGTCAACACGAAAAGAGCAAGGGATATACTACACACCCAAGCCGATAGTGGATTATATCGTTGAGAATACAATAGCAAAAGAATTACATGGTATAAAGGGGGGGCGAAATAATTTCATACCTAAAATCAAAGTATTAGACCCTGCTTGCGGTTCGGGTTCTTTCCTGATAAAAGTAGTCTCCGAGTTCGACAAGTTCTATTATGACAGGGTTAAGAATTACAGCCAGCTCTCGCCTTCTAAGAGACTTGAACTTATCAAGAACAATATCTATGGCGTGGACTTAGACGAACGGGCAGTATCAATAGCAAAACTCAATATCTACCTTAAGATACTCGGCTCTACGAAACAAAAGACGATAACAGACCACACTACGCTATTGCCAGAACTAAAAAATAACGTAAGGGTTGGGAACAGCCTAATAAACGATAGGGAACTCTCGAAAGAATCTTTTGACTGGGATAATTGGCTCGAAGAATTAAACGTCAAGTCCTTCAACATAGTAATAGGGAATCCGCCGTATGGTGCTGAACTTAATACAAGCGAAAGAGAATATATGCTAAAGAACTATCCAGCCACCAAGAACAATACCGATACTGCGATAGCGTTCATTAACAGGGCGTATCTGCTGTTGGACAAGGACGGATATTTGGGTTTCATAGTGCCTAAGCCCCTGATATACAGCCAGAAATGGATTAGTGCAAGGCTTCTAATCAAGAACGACCTGATTAAGCTGGTTGACGTAAGCAAAGCCTTCAAGGACGTTCTATTGGAACAGGTAATCATCATCTTGAAAAAAGGGTCTAATGCCAAGCAGTATCATATTGAGTTCTTGGATGAAAAGAGAAAGCCGATAGCGGTGGACAAGAAGCTCGTGGACGTTTTCGGGAACTTCATAAACGACGTTACAGAGGACGAACTGAAATTAGGGCTAAAACTTCTGAATACGGGAGAGTTCTTATCCAAAGTCGCCAACATAGAGAGGGGAGCGATTATACAGAGCTACCTAAAAGAAACGGGTGAAATACCGATACTGAGGGGTAAATCCATAGGCAGATACGAGATTAAGGAAGTTACGGACTTCATAACGAAATCTGACTACAACGAGATAAAGAAGGCCGTTCAATATACAGAAAAGCCCAAGGTGGTTGTTCAGAATATCGTAGCCCATGTATTGAATCCGAAAGACCATATTATCCTGATGGCTACGATAGATGATAAGGGGCTGATAACTTTAGACAACGTAGGCAACATATTCCTTGATGGGATAGCTCCCGAATTTGTTGTAGCCCTGCTCAACTCAAAGCTGATTAACTGGTATGCGTATAGATTCATTTATGCCAAAGCAATTAGAACCATGCGGTTCGACAAATACCATATGGCAAAGATACCACTATGCGAGTATCAGGGCAAGCCAGAATACGACAAGGTTGTAAGGCTTGTAAAAGAGATTATCGAAACAAAGGGCAGTTCTCATCATGGCGAGACTATGAAAGACGAGGTAAATAAGCTGATATACAAGCTCTATGGGTTAGACCGAGACCAGATAAAACTCGTCGAAGAGAACAGTTGGTAATAGCCGATGCTTACCAGCCGTCAATTACCACCCTAAGATTTACCAGAACCTGACCAGACAAGGCTTTTAATACCCCATTTCGGCGGCGATTTCGAGACGAAATGCATAAATATCTCGGATGAAGATAGTAAAATGCGGTACGGAAAGGGCGATCATGACGGTCAAAGAAGCGAAAAGAAACAATTTTAAACATAGAAAACCATACATACAGTGTCTGGTCATCCGACGGGGCTGGCTGGCGACAACGGTGTTTGATTGAGAGAATTGAAGGGACTAAAAATCATCGTAACCGGCGGTGCCGGCTTCATAGGGAGCAACCTGGCCGAGCATCTGGCGAAGGAGAACGAGATAACGATCATAGACAAGATACACACCGGAAACGAGAATAACATAAAGGGCATACTCAAGGAAGGCGCAACCCTGATAAAGGACGATGCGCGCAACATAGGAAACTACGACCTCAACCCGGACGTGGTCTTCCATCTTGGAATGTACTCTTCGACTCCGATGTACGGCGCGAACAGGCACTTCGTGGGCGAGGTTGTCGACGGGGCGGTCAGCATGTACGAGTTCTGCGTCAAGAAGGGCGCGAAGGTGGTCATAGCTTCGTCCTCATCCATATACAACGGGCAGCTGCCTCCGCACAGGGAGGACATGGTCCCGCTAGTTACAGATTTCTACACCGAGGCGCGACTGAACGTCGAAAGGCTGGCGGAGCTGTACGGAAAGCTCGACAAGCTCAACGCCGTGGCGGTTAGATTTTTCTCGGTCTACGGAAAGAACGAGGAGTACAAGGGCAAGTATGCCAACCTCGTCACCCAGTTCATGTGGGCCGCGCAGAAGGGCGAGGACCCGGTCATCTACGGCGACGGGAGCCAGACAAGGGACTTCACCTATGTCGACGATACCGTCCATGCTCTTGAGCTCGCGGCGATGAAGGACTTCGACAAGTTCGAGATCTTCAACGCCGGCAGGGGAAGGGCCTACACGATAAACGAGATGATAATGATACTCGGCAAGCAGATGGGCAAGGAGATAAAGCCCAAGTACGTAATCAACCCGCTGAAGAACTACGTCGAGCACACCCAGGCGGACACGACGAAGGCCAGGGAGAAGCTGGGCTTCACGGCGCAATACTCCCTGGACCAGGGGATAGCGAAGCTGCTCGAGCACTACAACAGCAAGAAATGATCCTGCACCCCATGGACTTCATGGGGCCTTTTCTGCAAGCTTCTTTTTCAGGTCTTCCACCAGGCTCCAGTCTGCCGGATCCTCATTCTTCAATTTACCCAGGTGGTAGGTGACATAGTCGCCGTAATGGATCAAGTAGAAGGTCTTCTCAGTCATGCTCTTTCCCTTCGGCTCAACCGTGTGGAAATCCGTGTTAGTCATGCTGCTTGTAAGATCCACCCTCCTTCCTATCTCCGGATACTCCGAGCCAAGGACGAAGAAGTAGAAGAGCTCCTTCCTATAAGTCTTCGACAGCGCCATGGTCTCGTTGTGGCTCAGCTCCGGGAAGTAGTTCGCGTACGAGAGGACCTTAGCGTTCTCGTTGAACTGCGCCTTCCACCTGTAGGCAACGCCCCTGAAAGGCGACGAGGCGTAGATCAAGGGCAGGCTCTTGTCTTTCCATATGGCTTCTGCATGTTTTCTGCATTCCTCGTTGTTCTTGTCAAGTTCCGAGAGCAGCTCATACGTGCGCTTGAGGTCGCTCTCCGTGCAGACCTTGAAACTCGTCAGGAGCGGCATGAGCAGCCAGCCCATCGCGGCCCTCGGCTGGAAATCAGACCTTGGTATCAGTATGTTCTCGTCGCCCCTTCCCTGCAGCTTTCCTCCAGAGCTTATCACAGCTATCCTGGCTCCGCGCTCCCTCGCAGCTGCGGTCGCGGTCAGCGTCTCCTCTGTGTTTCCGGAATAGCTTATCGCTATGAAAAGAGTCTTCGAGTCAACGAATCCCGGTACACGGTAATCATCGACAAGGAAGGTGGGCTTCTCCGTGTACAGCTCTTGGAATATCCTGCCCGCTATGCCCGAACTCCCCATCCCCGCCAAGACAACCTTTTCGTAATTGATGTTTTTTATCGTCTCGCGGAAGCTCAGCTGCTCCTTCAGAAATCTCAGTTCTTCTAGAAAGTCCATCGCTAGCACCTTTTGATCAATGCAATCTCTCATTCACCGGATTCTTTATACGCCGTTTGTACCAACGGCATTGCCCCGATCACGGGATCTTGCCCACGAGCTGGTCCCTTATGGCAGAAATCCCTCCGGGCGGCAGGTAATCGCCCACCTGCACTTGTTCGGATATGTTGTGGTACAATTCGAGCACCGCATTGCCCTCGTGGCAGACCGTTGTTGTGTCATTGGGGGTGGCGTTGTACACCGCGGTCACCACCCCATTCGCGTTGAACCATGCCTGCTCCAGCGGCTCCGGGGTGTCCTTCATCCAGAAGCACTGCTGCGATTCGTTCGGGAAAAAGAACATCATGCCGTTTATGCACGCGCTCGGCAGGGTGCAGTTGAACTTATAATTCATCAGCCCGTCCAGCAGCTCTCCGGGGGTCTGGGCGGTGTAGACGTCGTAGGTCGTCTGAGTCCCGCGAGCCAGACTCCATACGTAAAGCACTATCGATGGCCCGTAGTGGGGATGCGCGGGGGCGAAGTTAAGGCTGCAATCCTTGTTGGCTATGCACAGATGGGACTCCAGGACAAACAGCGCCGCCGCAAACAGGACGAGTCCTGCAAAGACCAGGAACTGCTTTTTCATTGAACCATATCAAGAAACGGTAAAAAAGAATAAAAAGGCGTCATTCGAGCTTGGCGCCGCACTTGCTGCAGAACTTGGCTCCGGCGTTGTCCTTCGTGCCGCACTTGCTGCAATAGACGTAGGCGCCCATGCCGTTGTCCGGCTGGCCCTGCGGCTCGTCCCCTTCCGCCACCTGCTCGATCTGCTCCTGCCTCTTGCTGAGATAATCGGCAAGCGCCTTCGCGTCGCTGTTCCTCAGGCCGTCTATCTCCCCCTCCTCCTTGCCGTTCTTCAGTAGTCCTTGGTCCCTGTCGTAGCCCTGGACTCGTATGAAAACGGAAGAGGATATGATGCCGTGCTCCAGCCTCACGCTGGTTATCTGCCTGTACGGTATCACCTCGTAGTCCTTCCTCATGCCCATCGAAGCCCGGTTGAGTATTATCAGCCTTTTGTCCGTCGTGAGCACTGTCGTCGGCGTTGTCACCGAGCCGCCGGGCCCGATCCTTCTCTGGGTGACTGTCAGCTCGACCTTCTCGTCCGGCCAGAGCACGCTCCTTGCGGCATTAATCTCTCCTTGATCCACTCCCATTAAACCATCATTATTATAGCCACAGAAACAATAAAATTACTTTGCTGCGGCAAGTGTTACTGATGACGGAGGTAATAAGGATAAATCCAATCAATCCGCAGGCCGAGAGGATAAAAAAGGCAGCGAAGGTCATAAAGGCAGGGGGGACCGTGGCCTTTCCTACCGAGACTGTCTACGGCATCGGAGCGAACGCCTTCGATCAAAAAGCATGCATGTCGATATTCAGGATAAAGGGCAGGCCCGCCGACAACCCGCTGATAGTGCACATCTGCAGCATCAGGCAGCTGCACGATGTTGCCGAGGGCATAAGCGGGTCCGTGCTGAAGTCCGCCAGGATAGTCTGGCCAGGGCCGGTGACGCTGATACTGAAGAAGAACGCCAGGATATCTAAAGCAGCAACAGCGGGATTGAAGACCGTGGCAGTGAGGATGCCAGCCCACCCCATCGCGCTACGTCTAATAGAGGCAAGCGGGGTGCCCATAGCCGCTCCAAGCGCCAATCTTTCGACCAGACCGAGCCCCACGAGGGCCGAGCATGTCGTACAGGACCTCGACGGGAAGGCTGACCTGATAATAGACGGGGGAGACACCGAATTCGGCGTGGAATCCACTATAATAGACATGACAAGGAGGCCGTTCGTGCTTCTTAGGCCCGGTGCCTTCACCGTAGAGGAGCTTGAGAGGCATCTGGGAAAGATAAGGGTGCCGAAGGGTATCAACAGGCAGCATAAGGGCGCGGTAATAGCACCAGGGATGAAGTACAGGCACTATGCGCCCAGAACAAGGCTCGTGGCGATAGACGGCAGGCAACTGCTCCTGGAGGGCGCAAAAAGGCTCTCAAAAGACTGGAAGATAGCGGTCCTGTGCAGCGACGAGATGGCAAAGAGCCTTAAACTCAGGAACGTGAAGGCGATAAGGCTGGGTAGCGAGAAAAGCCCCTACGAGATTGCCAAAAACCTCTTCGACTCATTCCGGCTGCTCGACCGGACGGGTGCGCGAATGGGCCTGATACAGACCTTCCCCGAGCGCGGCATAGGCCTTGCAATCATGAACAGGATAACGAAGGCATCATACGCCTGCCTGCGGTCAAGGGCCGAACTGGACCGCTTTATAGACGGAAAGGCTGTACAGAATCAATAAATATCTCTTAATCTGAGCGTAATCTGATGAGATCATGCTCAATGAGAAATCAATCGTGACCGGGAGCAGGGGAGACATGTCCTTCCTCAACGAGATGCTTCGCGGCGTGCCCCTTGACGTCATAAGGGAGACTGTGAGGCTCACGGAGACCTCCGGTACCTCAAAAGACCCCAAGCTGAGCCCAAAGGACGGCGAGCTGGCCAGGCAAATCGCCGAAAAGATACTAACTCATGATACAGAATACGCTGCTGACAGGATGGCAAAAGGTCTTGATCATCAGGCCGCGCTCGCCTTCATGCGCGCCGCCAGAATCGCCAAGGAGCTGGGACACGCCAATAAGGAGGTGAAAGCGCTCGGTTCCAGCGCGGCCAAGGAGTTCGCGGCTGCGGCTGTCGATCTCCTCAACAACAACCAGCTTGATGAGGGCGCAAAGGTCCTGGGAATGGCGGAAAAGGAGGCAAAAGAGGCTTCTCTCTTGTAAGATCAGCCCTTCACTGCCTTCGGTATCTTGATCCCTCTCTGTTCGAAGTACCCTCCGGCATAAGGCTTCTTGACCTTGCTGCTCGTCTTCACGAAGACAATGTGGGCGAACCTCTGCTGCGGCTTCAGCGCAATGCTGTAAGAGGCGTTGTTGGAGACTGCAAGCGTGACCGTGCCCTTGAAGCCGGCGTCTATGATCGTGGGCGGCAGTGACAGCCCGTGCCTCGCCCAAGTGCTCCTCAATTCTATGAATCCAACAAGATCGTCAGGCATCTCCATGTACTCGTGCGTCGAAAGCAGGACGTGCTCCCCGGGCTTCAGCACCATCGTGCCAAGATTCTTCTCTATCCTGTAGCACTTTGTTATGCTGCTGTCGTCGGTCGGGTCCATCACGAAATCCTTGCCTGTCCCGTCGTGCCTGGCTATCTCATCGGCCAGCCTGAGGTCTATCCCGTTCTCCCGTACCGTGTCAGCGGAGAAGGGCGTGAGCACCAATCGCTTGTTCTTGATCGCATCCATCAGGTCGACGTCAGATAGTATCATGTTATCACAGAAACTTTTACAACAAGCACTTTATACCTTTCTGCCTAAGAGATAATCGGTAGCATGTGGGACGAGAATTTCAAGAGGTTTCTGTACGACGGCGTCGACGCGAAGGACGGCTACACGCTGGCGGAGGCAGAGGCCGCACTGCAGAAGTACTTCAAGGAGATAATGGCCGGGACCAAGCCCGCGAAGGACAACGCGGCGGTCTTCTACGGTGTCAGGAACGGCGCCCTCTCGCTGCTGAGCACCAGGTACAAGCACGAGGTCAAGGACGTGCTGGACGCCTCATACAAGATAGGCATAGCCAAGAACAGGGACTACGGCTCGGTCAACATACTCAAGTACGGCGTCGTCGGCCTGATAGTGCGGCTGAACGACAAGATCTCAAGGGCGGTCAACCTGCTCAAGGAGGGCAACACCGCGCTGGTCTTGGATGAGAAGGTCGAAGACACCATAATGGACATGGTGAATTACGCGACCTACGGAATAATGCTTTGCAACAACGTATGGCTCTGAACAAATGGCTCCCATCATCTAGCCTGGCCAAGGATATGAGGCTTTCAACCTTAAAACTCGGGTTCAAATCCCGATGGGAGCAGAAAGATATTTATAATATTTCATTATAATATTCTTATAAGTGATATCGTGAGTAACATAAACATAGAACTGAGCGGTTACGTTTCAGAAGTGATAGAAAAAATGCTTGCGGATGGCTATGCCAAAACCAAGACAGAGGCGATACGGCTTGCCCTTTTCGAGTTCGACCAAATTCACAAACTCACCGAAGATGAACTTTACGAGAAGGCGACACAGAAAATGTTAAGTGAAATTCGTTCTGGAAGGGAAAAGACTAGCAAATACATCCTAAAACAATACGCCTGAGTGCATGGACGTAGAAAAGACCGGCGAATTTGACAAGGATATAAAAAAGCTCACCGCTAAGGAAAAACAGAGACTTGGTGAAATAATATCGGAGATTGCGCATTCTGGCAAAAAAGGGAAACAACTGCACCATCTAAAAGAGGTGTTCTCTATCCGTATCGAAAACAAACGTCTTGTTTACCAGATTATGGAAAAAGAAGACAAACTTCTATTACTCATGTTTAAAAGTCGTGAAGATGTTTACGAGTATCTCAAGTGAGAACGCGAAAAATAGGATACGCCATAAGGGAATTACAATAGTCGCAGTGCTTATGATCCTCTTTGGTCTTGCTGAGATCACAACGGGATTCACAGGAAACTTTTTGAGTGTAGTTTCTACCAGCACCACGGCGGTGGCCACTTATGCATCTGTCACAATCGGCGTTTCTTACGTGGTCAGTGGATTGCTCATTCTGACAATGAAGAAGCGAGAATTAGTGCTTGCCATGATACTTCTTGGCATCGATGTTCTCGGGCGAATTCTTCTTATCCTAACGGGTTTTTATCCGACCAACTCTTTCAAGCAGGTCTTTGCCATAATCCTAGGGACAGCAATCGTCATTATTTTCGCAATATACGCATGGTCGCAAAGAAATAAGTTCAACTGAATACTTATTATTTGGTATTAAATAATATTCTTCAGGCACAGGTAAATCTTCACGCTAGAACGATAGGAGCACCTTATTTGACGCGAACTTTTTCTCGTTCTCTTGCACTAAATGATGATCATCAATCTTTTTGCCATTCTGTAGGCGCGGGAATCCTTGTTGTCCTTCAGGGCGTGGAGCACTTCGATGCACCTCCTGAGCAGCATGAGCTCGAAGAGGTTCCTGTCGAACTCCTTTATCGCTGTGATCCTGCCCATCAGGTAATCGGACAGTTTTTTGTTCCCGTAGAGATCCACGTACAGGCATGCCAAGTCAGTCATCATGTTGTCCTTTCGCGAATGCTCCAGGTCTATCACGGTCAGCTTTTTGCCCAGGTATTTCACGTTTTCGAGGCGCATGTCCCCGTGCGAGAAGTGTTTTTCCGCCTCCGAGATGGTCTGCCTGTTTTTCTCGAATTGCCTGAACATGTTCTTCGATAGTTTTGTTATTTCCTTGTCCCCCAGTTCTGCGGCAAGCTGGCGGAGCGTTGTCTCGTAATAGGCGTAGGTGACAGTCGGAAGGAATGATGCGTCGACGTGCTTCATGACCCTGGATTGGAAGCCGATGATGTCGTCTATCGTCTTCTTTGACACGTCCGCGTTCCTGAACTTCACGAAATCAAGGATGAGGCGTCGGTTCTTGTAATCCGCTTCGGCCAGCCTTGGAAGGTTCAGGGAGGTGCCAAGATTGCGGTAGCACAACTGTTCGCACCTCACTTTCAGCAGGTCGCCTTTTTCCTTGCCCTTCCTTATCGAGTATTCTTTGATGAAGAACTTCCTGCCGTTCAGGTAGCCGGCGGACAGCGTGCTCCGGCTCTTTATGTTCAGCCTCGTTGTCCTGTCGAACTTCATCATTGGATGCACGCTTAGGATTATTTGCAGGGTATATTAAAGGCTGTGTTGCCGTTCGATGTTGAAGAAGTAGAACATTTCGGGCCGGAACGGAAGGGTGCATGAAAGCACGCACCAGGGAAGGCAAGCAAACTTAACCTCCTGTTTTTCAGCCAACTTACTTGTCCTTCAATACTATAACGAATGGAAGATATATACGCATTTTTGCGGGGTTTGACACTTGTCTAAGTCCTTTTACCTGTACGAGGTCTGGTCCCCGGTCGTCTTCACTTCCGGCGGCTTGGGCATGTCCTTGTTCGCCAGCTGCTTGTCCAGTTCAGCTATGTTCTGCGCCAGGATCTGGGCGAAGGCCTTGGCCGTGGTCCTGTTTATCACGAACTCGCCGATGGGCTGCTGCTTCATCATGTCTATGAATATCAGGCTGAAGTGCGCCTCCTTCTCCACCTTGCCCTTCTCGTTCTTGTAGGCCTTTATCCTGAGCGCTATCGCCACCTCGTCTGCAAATATCGGCTTTATCTTGGATTGTGAAAGGTTGATGTTGAGCTGATTCTGATTGTTTTCCATGGTATCACAATAGAATTGGACAACAAATGCATATAAATGCTATCATGCGGTCGTTTTGACGTCTTCATTTCGGTTATTGCACCCCCCTTGGGGAATTGCTCTTGGGTTGGGCGGGCTCTGAACTCGTGGGCTTGGGCATCGAAGTGCGGGTAGATCCGCTGCTGGCGGATGCGCTATCATGGGACTTTCTTAGCTCGTCTCTCAGGTTGAATAGCACTCTCTGCAGCTCCATGGCCATTTTCTGCGGCAATGCCGGGAAGAAGTTGGGGTTTTCGGCGCTTTCATCTGGGCCACCATTCACTCTTGAACTAGTAGCCATAGGGACGATTATCAAAGAGGATAGGCCGAGCAGCCTGTCCAGTACCGTCCTTGACAGCACCACGTCGCTCACATTCTCTAGGGGTATTGAGTCTATGCTGTAACCCAAGAACCCCCTCTTTCCTATAACCCTGTTGTTTGTGATCCAGTACCATGATTTGCCGTATGAAATGAATGGTTTTATTGAGATTATCACGAACAGTGTGATTGGTATGATGGCCAGCCCGATCACAAAGCTCTCGTTTATCTCGATCAGCAATACGGAGCTCAGGAAGCCCATGAGCACGCCGCTCAGCAGTATGATGCCAACGGCGATTGCAAGGATGACAAGCGCCAGCAGGGCCATATAACCACCAAATTCCCTTGATATCATGAAGCCAAGGAATTGGGGTTTGAGCTCCCTGATGATTTTTTCCCCGTCCTGCAGCTGGAACGGCAGTTTTTGCAGTGGTGCCGCATTTGCCACCGCGGGATCTTGACTTTTGTTTACTGCGGCTTCCATTTTATCGCTTATTTTACTTTTGATGCCGGATATTTAAATTCGTAGGCATCGCACCCCCATAAATTGGAAAGCGTCGCTTATTTTTCAGAGTGCCACCTGATCTGATTTGTTTATAAATACGGCTGCACGGAATATTGAACCTGTGCTGCGGCGATGGTGGATTACCGCAGCCCGGATTCCATACGTACTAAGTCTTCATTATGTGTTTTCCCTCGGGTCGGTTCTTGACCATGCGGGGATGCAACTTCTTCGAGCCCTTCCCGTATTTTGCAGCGCGCTTCTTGGCTGCTTCCATTCTGCCTCCTCTGCTTTTTTTTGCCATTTTTATCACTTAACCATTAAAGACCGAGGGCTTTATCCACCCCGCTTTACGACAATGGATGCCGTGGATATGTTCGCAAAGACAGGCTCTTGGTCACCACCTAACTGCAGCTGGTACTTGGCCCAGATCGATCCCGTTATATTTGTGCCTACGGCCACCGGCCCAGAGGTTATCGGTATGTTGACGTACTTGGTGACGTTCGACGGCAATCCGCCCGTTACGTTGACCGTGTTCCTAGACGCGAACCACGAAAGCTCCGGCACGCCGTGCGAGTAGACTGCATTCGACGGAACGAAGTCCACGCTAACCAGAGTCCAGTTGAATCCGGATTTTTGGCTTAGCGCGACCGTGTATACGCCAGTGGTGTAATTGAAGTACGGGTATTGGCACAGATAAGAGGTAGAGGTTGCCGAGCATGTGGCCTCTACGACTATGGGTGACCCGTTCGGGTTAGTGCCCGAGTTAGGGATGGTCGTGGTTGCAGTGCCTGCGTTGCCCATCGGTATTATGCCCAGCAATGGGATTATCGGCCCTTTGTTGATCACAATCGATGCGCCCAGCACCAGCGCCACTACCAACAACACTATTATGGTGGAGAACACCAGTCTTGCCGAAACGGTGTACACTTTTTCCCTGTTTCCTTGTTCGCTCATTGTTTCACCGATTAAACATGAATCATGGTACCGTTATCCCGATCAATTTCAGGATTATTATGACGCCAACTGCCGGCAAGCCGAATATCGCGACAACGATCAGCGTGAGCAGGTTGAAGATTATGCCCAGGTTGAAGATGACGTTGACCAGGTATATGGCGATCAGGCCCAGTACGCTGTTCAGTACGAGGCCGATCAATATTCCGCCGAATTTCAGTATTATGTACAGCACGACTAAGATTGCGGCTATAACCACTACTTCCGATTCGATAGCTCCTAAAGTTATAGCCAGCAACATAGTATCACACCACGCCCAGCAGGTTCAATATTATCAATATTGCCACTGCAAGCAGCCCGAACACGGCAACAAAGATAAGCACGAGCAGATCGTACTTTATGCCCAATCCGAAGACCGCGTTCACCAGGAAGATTACTATCAATCCGACCACGGTGTTGACCAACAGCGCGTACAGTATGCCACCGCTGAGCGGTAACACGAAGAGCACTATCAGCGCAATCAAAACGATAGTTGCCAATAGCCCTATTCCATGCCCTGCCTTTATTTGGTTAGCCATGTTATCCCATCAATATTATTTGCTGTCCGCCATCATGTTGTGCCTGTGGCTGGACTTTACCCTGTTCGCTCCGCTCTGGCTCTGCTTGCCCCTCTCCCTGAGGAAGCCCCTGTTCATGGATTCGAACAGACCTATCGGATTGCCTTCCGGATCCGTGCCCACTGTGGTATAGCCGTGCTTCAATGTTTTTCTGACGTCCACGGTTATCTTGCCTCCCGCTTTCTTGATCTCCCGTATGGTCTGGTATATGTCTGGCGTGCTGATGTAGTTCACGGGAGTCTCGTTTTCACTTCCCTTCTTGTACAACCCGCCGTTCACTCCAGGGATATGCTTTGTCCCGGTGCTTATGTTCCAGTACTGCATATTCTGCGCCGCGGAATTCTTGAACTTCCAGCCGAACACATCGGCGTAGAATTTCCTTAACCTGTCCGGATCCCGTGCAGGGATCTCGAAATGAGATATCTCGTATATTTCGTTCTTTGCCATGTTCACACCCCTTGTACTAAATTATAGTTTATTAGGGTATATATAACTTTGCTATTTTGCATGATACTTCATTTCTGTTGAAAGTTACTCATTAGAGAGTATAATTTAGAAACTAAAGTATTATATAAAAAGCCCTCCAATGTTAAGATATTTATAGTATTACTTCAATAAGTTTGAATGATCACATGGTAATAAAGAGAGGGTTCATTGAGATTCTGCAGATGGCTAGCGGCGGCGAGCCAAGATCTTTCAATGATTTTACGGGCATCCAGGTCGAGAAGAGCAGACTGAGTTCGGCGACGGTTGCAAAGAGGCTTGACAGGCTTATCGCGGCTAAGGTCATAGAGGAGGTGATAACCAGGTCGAAGGTAGGAAGGAGGATAATAGCGTACAGGGCAACAGAAAAAGGCAGAAAGGCCGTGAAGCTGGCGGCAGAACTCCATGAGCTGTTCGTTATATCGAAGGCGAAATAATATCCAGAGTATGAGGCATGAGGAATGCCTGCTGCGATTAGAGGGTGTGCGTCTTTTTAACATTTGTTCTGCTTTTTTATTTTATGTCCACGGGCGATTTCTTTGAGTAAATGATGTATTATTTAGTATATTAGAATATACTTTACAAACTAAAGTATTATATATCTGCTTGTTCAATGTATTATGAGGTAATCGAATGCTAATGGTAAGGGGAGTTTTGGAGATGTTGCTAATGGCCGATGGCAACGAACCCAAATCTTTCAATGATTTTACAAAGATACAGGTCGGAAAGGGCAGACTGAGTTCGGCGACGGTCTCCAAGAGGCTTGACGGGCTCATCGAGGTAAAGGTCATAGAGGAGGTGGTGAGCAGATCGAAGACGGGAAGACGGACGATAGCTTACAGGACAACGGAAAAAGGCAAACGGGCGATAGAGCTGGCAACGGAGCTCGAAGTAGAATTTGCTGTTCCTAAGGCGAAATGATACCTCTGAAAGGATGCCATACGGATATTGTCGGATCATAATTTGGAGGTGCAGAAGGCGCAGCGTTTCGCCCCTATCGGTATGACGGACAGGCATTCGGGGCACTGCTTCGTTGTTGGAGATAGAGTTACCTTCTTCGTAGTCTTCTCTTTTATCTTCGACATCGGCTTTATTATGAAGAAGAAGACAACAAGCGCTATCGTGATGAAGTTTATCACCGCATTGACGAACGTGCCAAACAGGATTGTACTGCCGTTGATCGTGTAGGTCAATGTCGCGAAATTCACATGACCGGGAATTCCTATCAATGGAGTTACTATGTCGGTTACGAATGCAGTCACGACGGTGTTGAAGGCGAGCCCCACCACCACTGCAACCGCAAGGTCTATGACGTCTCCCTTCATTATGAAGTCCTTGAACTCTTGCACCAGTGACATGGTAATACCTAATAACCAAATTTATTAAGGGTATCGGTGCGGGTAATAAACAGAGTTAAAAAGATGTAGGAAACTGTCGAAAAAGGATCGCTCAGTAAGGATCTAGGATATGGAAACGAGCATGTTGCTCATTTCTCATCGCACTTGCAAGAACCGTCCTCGCAATTGCACTCCTGTCCGCAACCACAGCCGCAGCCGCACTCTGAGTTCATCGCCTTCAGTATCTTCGATTCGGCCATCATGTAGCCCGTGATGAACGCACGGAGTTCCTTGTCGCCCATGGAGTTGAGCATCTCCTTCTGCATCTTCCACATCTTCATCTTGCCTTCCATCTTCTCATTTTTTGTTTGTTCCATCCAATCACTCGTAAAGCGCGATCGCGCCAAGGAGTTCTACTGTTTTTTCTTTGATCTCTCCTGCGATTCTATCTGCCGCCTATGCCTGTTGTACTGTTCTGCCTGATAGCGCTGGTAGCGCCTCTGCTTTTCATCGGAGCTCTGCTGCCCTTTCGTTTGGCCTTTGCCGCCGCCCCCGCCCATGAAAAACCCTGCAATCATCATTACAACGCCAATGGCGCCTATCGGCAACCCCAGGATTGCCCCTATCAGCGTTACATCAAGGACTATGCCTACGACCAGTAGGAACAGGCCCCCAACAAGCAGATCAGCTCTCATTTTTTTCGCCCAAGTTTGATTATCAGATCACTTTATTTGCCCCTACTGAAAAAACCCACTATGATCATTATGACTCCGATGATTCCTACGGGTATTCCCACGATCAGGCCCAACAACGACGCATCCAAGCCCAGTCCCACGACTAGGAATATTAACCCTCCAACAAGCAAACCTGCTCTCATTTTTTTCACCCGATAAAAGGATGCGATCGTTGGAGTCAACCAACGATCTCTGTTATTTCCTGCGCCAAACCGTTCTCGACGTGCTTCGTCCAGAGCATCTCTGGAACGTCCACGGTCAGGAACAGACTAGACAACAGCAGCGTCTCTGTCGCAGCCACCGCAAGGTTCTGAACTAATTTGCCTATCCCTATGTGCACCGCAAAATCGTTCGGCTGGCCGGCTATCAGTATCGTAAACGCCCTATCGGCATCTATCACGTCCCTCATTATCCCTGCCTTCTTCGTCTGTATTATTATCCCAGCGGGAGCCGTGGTGGATTGATTCGTATAGCCTTCCGACTCAAGCCTTCCCATTATCTCCTGCGAAAGCTTGTCAAGATCTTTCTTCTTCCCCCTGAATCTCATGATTTTTTCTGCCATTTTATCACTTAGTATAGTATCCCATTGTCAGTCGGTATCCCCTTTACAAAATCTATGACCCGATCCACGAATTGACTCCGTCGATGAACGCTTTGTTCGAGACCCAATACTGAACCCCGGGTTTCATGCCGGTTGCCGATATGCTTGGCCCTCCCGATGTTATCTCGTAATATCCGCTTCCTTGCCACGTGAAGTACAATCCACCTGCGCCGGATGTGGGTAATATTGTTGTGGCGGTTGCTCCGTTCCCAATCGTTGTTGAAGAGGTGGTTATCGTGGTCGTCGCTGCGACAGTGGTTGATGCGCTGCCTCCGCTAACTGTTGTAGTGCTAATTGTTGTCGTGGATGCAGGCGATGCTATCGTAGTTGTTGGTGCAGTAGATGGCCCACTACTGATTGTCGTTGTTGGTGCTGTTGACGGCCCACTGATTGTCGTCGTGGGTGTTGATGTTGATGCTGAACCTGCCGGTGCTGTCACAGCGTCAGCGTCTAACGTGACTGCAGTCTGCGCGAGCAATCTGCCGTTAACTTGCGCCCCGGTGTTTACCACAATCGCGGTTTGGGACAGTATAATTCCTTCGAAGCTAGACGTTGTTCCGAGGGTTGCTTGACCACCAACCACCCAGAAGACGTTCTGCGGCTGTGCGCCGCCGCTCAGAATGATACTGACACCGTTGCCCACATTGAGATTCTGTGCTACCTGGAAGATCCAGACATCATTCGGGCCACCTGAGAGCGTAACAGTTGTCGGTATTGTAAGACCTGTTGACCATTTATAAAGACCCGGAGCGAGCGTCATTCCGCCGATATTTCCGGCACCCAATTCAGTAGCGGTGGGGTCTGTCCTCCCTGCTGCGTCGGTGTACGCAGTTTGCATGTCACCGATGGCAGTAGTCATTTTGGCCGGGGTCGGAACGCTATAGTCAGCCGCATAAATTTTTCCAGTCACTATGGGGGACGTTGCAAATTGAGTTGATGAATCTAGTGTTAATCCAAACCCGGTGATGGCTGTGCTGTCGATTGGGCTCACTCCGATATCGCCAATTATCGAGGTGGTTCCGGTGGTTGAGATGCCTGACTTTGACAGGATGGCAAAACTCCCCGCAGACCCAAGATTCACAGCTGCAGGGCCTGCAGCATAAACTGCTTGCGACAGAAGAAGAACGGATATTATCAGTCCAAATAGGCTTTTGTATAACATTTCATCACCCCGGATTAGTATACTTTAATTAAGCTTATAAGTCTTTGCTTTTTAAATGTTACTTTACTTTTATAATAATATGATAATAGAAAAGTTTATCCAAGAAGATGAAAGTTACAAGTTCGCAGCCACAGCCGTTTATCGACGTTATAACGGGGTATGGTGGGTGAATGGCAGTAGCGGGCCTAACAGATAGGTTAATATTTGCCTGCTGAGCATTGTCTTAGGGTAATTGGATGAGCAAAGAGAGTGCAGTGATCATTGGAGTTATATTGCTGGTTGTCGGGGCCGTGCTGGCCTGGCAGAGCTATCTGACTGTGACCCAGTGCAATTCGGCCGGGGGCACCATTGCCACGGCCATAAGCACGTTCTTCGGGGGCCAGAGGGCGCAGACCTGCTCCAACGCGCAGCTGCTAGAAATAGGTGGCATCGTCGCTGCGATAATCGGGCTGGTGGTCGCCCTTTTTGCCTTGTTTGACAGGAGCAGGAGCTGACTGGGATAGCATGCCGAAAAAAACGATAAAGACACCCCTTTCGAGAGGAGCGAGGCTGAAGAAGGAGACGATACATAATGTAGTTACCTTGATGACCGCGGCCTTCGGTTTCGTTGCGGCCCTTGCGTGGAACACACTGATACAGGCCGCGTTCACGAAGTTTCTGGGCCCGCAATCGACACTGCTGGCCCTGCTCGGCTATGCGATCATAATAACGGTTATAGCCGTGGTAGCCATCACTTACATCTCGAGGCTTGAGGTTAAGGACGGGGTGGCTAAGTGAGGACCGGCCGGCTTTACGGTTTGATCGCCCAGAACGCTTAAATATTTTACTTTTGATGGGATTAACATGGCAAAGCAGACGGACACGGATGGAACTACCAAGACTACGACATACACGACCCGCACAAAAACCACAAACAACGCGAAGGCGCCTGCAGCCAAGAAGAAGGGCCATGGGGCGCTAATTGCCGGGATAATCATCATCCTGTTGCTGCTTGTCGCGGTGTTCTTCTTTTCGATGTACTATTCGGCAACTCCGGCACAGGAGCACAGCCAGTTCACTAACCAGCTTGCAACGATGCAGAACAGCAACCAGAACCTCGGGCTTTTCTACCTGGATAACGCCCCGAACTACCACTTTCCGGTGAACCAGAGCTGGTCGGTGCAGGTCACGGACGAGATCCCCGGCAACAGCACCCCGATAGGGCAACTGACCGTGAGCTGGAACGGGCAGAGCAAGAGCCTCTCAGTGCAGCAGGGCATAGTGAACACCGGGATATCCCCGACCTACGCGGTGACGCTGACGCCTTCAGAGTTCTTTAAATTCTCGCAGGCAGCCATCAACAAGAACATTGCGGCCGCACTTGCTTATTATTCGGAGTACTACCTCACGGGAAAACTGAACTACACGCGGGTAAACTGACTTGCCCGCATGGTTGCATTTCCCACGTCTTTACAGCTTGTGGATCTTCTTTCGCTCTATGAAGATCAGCAGCCCGACAAAGAACAGGACCACTATCACTTCTAGGACTAACGGCTGGGCCAGATAGGTGCCAAGCAGTATTATCGAGACCAGTCCCGTTATCAACGGAATCGCCTTCGAATGCAGGATGTCCAGTCTTCCTCCCGCCTTCTTGATTAGCCCCAGGGTCGCAAAAGCGGTGATCGCGTATGGGAATATCGTGAAGAAGACCGCGATCGAAGCCAGCGTGACAAAATCCTTGACCGTGTAGGTCAGGATCACCGCAATGACCGTTTGGATCAGCAAGGACATGTAAGGTGTCTGGCGTTTCACGCTTATCCTTCCGAATATTTTTGGGAACAATCCATCGTTTGACATGGCGGTCGCTATTCTTGCAGTTCCGAGGATCACTGCGTTCAGTGAGCCTATTATGGCGAGAACGCCCCCGACCGTGATTATTATCCCACCTATCTCCGAGTGGGTTATGCTGCTGAAAACCGCAGCCAACGGAGACTGTGAGGCCGTGAAGCTGGTCCATCTTGCAGCTCCGAGAAAAGCTACAACGACGAGGAGGTAGATGATCATGGTGGATACCGAAGCGATCATTATCGCCTTCGGGATCAGTTTCTTGGCTTTTTCGCTTTCGCCTTCGGGCACGGTTATGATCTCCTCGCCCAGATAGGCGTACAGAACTATGATGGAAGTCGAGCCGATCGCAGGAAACAGGTTGGTGCCCGGAGGTATCAACGGATAGAAATTCGCCAGCTTGAAGAAGATGAGCGCGCCTATGATGAAAAGGGCGATTATTAACAGCTTTCCGACCGTGAAGTAATCCTCTATCCTTCCGCCGAGCTTGACGCCCCTGAAATTCAGGTATGTGAGGACAAGGCCGGTCAGCACGCCGATCGTGACCCTTATCAGAAGGGAGTATTGCGGCAGGAAAAATTGCAGGTACCACCCCAATGCCCATTGCTCCGCTGCGATCGTCACCAGGTATCCGATCCAGAAGGTCCAGCCGGCGAAAAACCCGGTGAAGTCGCCGTAAGCCTTGTGCGCATAGCTGTAGAGCCCTCCGACCTTCGGAATCTTCATCGCGCATTCCGCAAAACAGAGCCCCGTGAGGATCTGATAGATTCCGCCGACGACCCATGCGACTATGGAATATGTTCCAGACGTCTCTGCAGCGATCAGGGGCATTATGAAGATTCCGGAGCCGACTATGAAGCCTATGCCCAGCATTACGGAATCGAAGAAGCTCAGGCTGCTGACCACTCGGACTCTTCTCATTCAATCGCAGGCTGTTCTATCTTATGAGAGTCAGGTTTAAAGTTTCTTTGGTAATTCTTCCGAAAATAAGCCAAGGATCGTTTAGAGGAATTGCAGGTACAGGTACGCTATCGCCACGGCCGCCATGATTATGAAGACCAGGATCCCTAAGATGTTGGACAGTTTTCCGTTCACGTACTTTCCCAGAATGGACTTGTTGTTGGATATGTGCAGGATCAGCAGTATCAGCACCGGGGCCGTAAGGCCGTACAGGACTGCGGAATAGATCAGCATCTTGATGGGGCTTATCCCCACAAAATTGATGACCAGTCCCACAAACAGCGCTATGATGAGGACCATGTAGAAACCCTTCGCTTCGTGGAACTTTTTATCCAGGCCATCATCAGATTCCCTGATTTCCGCATAGATGTATGAGAGGGAACCTGCCAGCACCGGAATCGCGATCAGTCCTGAACCGATTATGCCCAGAGCGAACAGCAGGTAGGATGCGTTCCCGGCTAGCGGCTCCAGCGCGCTCGCCGCTTGCTGGACAGTATCGATCTGCGTTATGTTGGCCGTGAATAGGACCGTCCCCGCGGTCAGGATGATGAAAAACATTATCAGGTTTGAGAATATCATGCCCACATCAGTGTCGATACCCATATTCCGAATAACCTTCTTGTTGACAATCAATTGTTTGCTGCTATGGCGCCTTTCCTCGGCTTCCGTTGATGCCTGCCAGAAGAACAGGTACGGCGATATCGTCGTTCCGAAGAGCGCGACAATGATGAGTATGAAATTTGTATTGAGATGTATTGAGGGTATCAGGGTATTGATGATGATTTTTTGCCAGTTTGGGTTCACAAGGAAAGGCACAATGAAATAGGAAAGCATGAAAATGCACAGCCATTTGAGGATTTTTGCTATTCTCTTGTACGGAAATTTTATCAGGGCGACCGTTAGCAGAACTGTGAAGATCACGCTGAACAATGTGGTTGGTATCTGTGGCAGCAGCAGGTTGGACACCGCACCGATCGCGGAGATGTCCGCCCCTATGTTGAGTATCACTGCCGGGAAGGTCACAAGAATTATGAGGTACAGGACCGGCTTCGGGTAGTCCCTCTTTATGACTCCCGCGAGCCCCTGATTTGTCACCAGGCCTATCCTTGCGCACATCTCCTGGATGGCTATCATCAACGGGGTGGATATGAGCGCAGTCCAGAGCGTGGCAAGCCCGAATTGGGCGCCCGCCTGGGAGTAGGTTGCGATTCCTGATGGATCGTCATCGCTTGCGCCGGTTATGAGTCCCGGGCCCAAGTTCTTTATGAATTTGATTATTTTTTTCCTTACTATCGAATGCCTGTGCGCGCTGGTTTTGGCCGTCGTGCCTTTTTGTAGGTTTTTGGTCGCGATGTACATCCCTGTAGAAGGTTTGGCGATGCTCTATTGTCGTGGGTTTGTTTTCAGAAGTTGCCTTAGTTGTCCATGCAGGAAAATTTACGAATGCTCGAACGTATTGTTAAATGCAGAGAATATTAACTTCGATAAAAGCTTTAAGGCTTGGGTTAGGTAACGGGTATGGCAAGGAACAGCAGCACGCCGTGCTTTGCGGCTACTTCTTGCCTTCCACAAGATAGAACGAATACTTTAGGTGGAATTCGGAGTAGGTGTTATTGGCTATGGGCTTCAGCACGAAGGTGTTGTTCAGGTTTGCGCACAGATTGTTGGGGGTGTAGCACCAGAACCCGTAATCGACAACGGCGCAGGAGTACTTGGAGCTTGCGTTGCTGTAGAAGCTGGTGTCGTAGATGTTGGAGAGTTGCGCCGCTGACCGGTTGTTTATGTTGAACAGGCCCGGATCATAGGTGTAGACCAGGCAATTCACGGGTATCTTGTAGCTCTGGTTGTAGACGAAGTTCTCGTAGAACCTCGCCTGCGACGCCTGCATTATCTGCGAGGGGTTTATGGAAAGCGTGGGCGCCTCTGCGTACACGGTGTAGAACAGCGATGCGATGAAGACGAGAATCAGCGCGTAGGTTGCCAGGGAGCGTATCCTCAATGTAGACGACCTCTTTTTCCCGAGCTTCGATGCCAGTCTGCTGATGGTGTCGGTCAGGAAGCCCAATGCAAAACCGCCGAGTATGGCGGTCTCGGCCATGAGCCCGATGAAGAACCGCCAATCCACGCCGAAAGTCACCGCACCGGCATAGAAAGAGGTGTAGAGCAGGAAGATGAGCGCGAACCACACCAGCACCGAGGCAAGCACTTTCTCCTTGTTTGCCGCAACCATCGCCAGCACCCCCAGAAGCGCAAGCGCGGTAAGATAGACGGGCTGGATCACATCCTGGCCCTTGAAAGCATCGAACCAGAAATTGAGGTTGGCGCAGATGTTCGCTTTGAAATTGGCGAGGTCGATCGCCCCGGTGGCAACTATGAATTTGCCCTGAGAGGCGCAGGTCAGCGGCACGTTCGTCCCCTGATAGCCGTAGCCGTCGCTCGAATAGTTGCTCAGCGCGAAGTTTATCGAAGGGTAGAGTAGAATGACAAAGACCAGCAGGATGAGGAGAAACTTTGTTTCGAAAACGTTTTTCATGATGAGCGCGTACGCGCTGTTCAAGGACTTCCTCACGCTGCTTTCCGCAAACATGAGGAACATGAACGCCAGTATGGGCAGGTATATGACCGCGTCAACCTTCATGTACATCAGCAGGCTGATGGACAGCAGCAGGTTCAGAAGCCCGAGCTTGCTCCTTTCCTTGATGAACACGAACAGCAGAAAGATGGAGAGCAGCGAATACGCGAGGGTCGCTATGTCCGAGTTGGTGGGCATGGCCCAGGCCATTATCAGCGGGGTCAATCCCAGTATGAGCGCTGAGAAGAATGCGGATTTGCCGTCTTTCAGCAAAATCATCGACACCAGGAAGGTCATGAACACGGCCATTGCGGCAAGCGCGAGCTCCGCGGCGTAAGCGGCGCTGCGTGTGATTCCGAGTATCATGAAAGCGATTGCAAAGTTGAAGGAAAGCCCTATGGGTTCATGGAAGATCTGCCCGGAGAAGCATTGCGCCGTTGTTCCGTAGTTGCACATCCATGCCTGTCCGGTGTGCAGCAGATCCTGCGCCATTCCCTGGTATATGGCATCGTCGAAGAAGAGCAGCTGCGTCGGTTTCACGAGATAGACATCGACGGCGATGAAGACGATGACGACCACGATCGCGAGCAGGAGCTCCTTCCTTCCGAAGCCAGACGCCCTGAGGGTCTCGGCTATTGCCTTCCTGTTCAGCACCATGCCGGCTATCAGGCCGAAAAAGGATATGAGAACGCCTAGTGTAAAGGCGTACTCCATCACTCCGTCGCTAATCATGTCAGGACCTTTTGCTCTTTTTGCTCCAAACGAAATAAAACTTGTTCTGCTTGTACGCGCCGCTCACGAACTTCTTGAGGTTGTGGGTGTAGAACCGGAAGCCCTTTGAAAGTGCGGTCCCGTCCCTTATGCTCTCCACGAACCTTTCCATGAACAGCACCAATATCTGGTTGTCGCTTCTTTTAACCCCTTCGTGGGTGAAGCTCTTGACCGGCTTCAGGCCGTTCTCCCTTATCAACTTGAACCATTGCTCAGGATTGCTTCCCGCGCTGTTCTCAACGAATATTATCGAGCCGCCGGGCTTGAGGAATTTTGAGACGTTCCTGTAGAACGCTTTATGTATCTGCCATTTCGGGTCTATGGCAATCAGGTCCATCCCGTATTCGTTGTTGGTGCCGTCAAGGTGCGGGGGATTGCTCACCACGAGGTCCCACCTCTCGGATCCCGGAACCTTGCTCAGCCCGTCGGAAAGGTACACCTTCACCTTGTCCTGGAGGCCGTTCGCCCTTATCGTGTACTTGCACGCCTCGACCGCTTCGGGATTTATGTCTATCAGGCATAGTGACTTGCAGAGACCGTTGCCCAAAAGCGAGAAGCCTATGAAGCCGGGGCCGGAGCCGAACTCGCACACCCTATCGAGCTTCTTGAAGTTCTTCTTGACTATGGGCACGAAATCCTGCCCGTAGCTTGTGCCGCCGCCGTCAAGGTGCGGCACGTAGTAGACGCTTATGTCGCCGTATCTCACGCTTTTGGATCTCTTTTTGTCCATTCCGTTATCATCTAATTTTTGCTCCCATCGGGATTTGAACCCGAGTTTCGGCCTTGAGAGGGCCGTGTCCTTGACCAGGCTAGACGGTAGGAGCCACGGATAAGTATATCCCGTAAATGTTTATATAACTGAGGATTAGCCCCCGGGCCCGTACTTTTTATCATCACTCAGGGGCATACATTGTGCACTGCAAAGCCATTGGCGAAGAACGTATGCGTGTTCTCCACCTCTAGATTGTACGTTAATTGTGGGTCGTAAGGAACAACGATCGAAAGTATTTTGGTGTACGCGATGGTGCCATTCTGGTAAACGCCTACCTCATCACCCACGCTGAGGTTTCCGGCTCTGACGAAAGTGTCGTTTCCAACATAGAGAGTTTGATCTGCAGGTGTTCTCACCTCCCCGAAAGCCGTGGTGATATTATAGATGTAATTATCGAATTCAATAAAAGTATTTGTAACCTTCGATGGCACTACCGCATCCGAGACGGGATCAAAGCTGTATACGATGGTGCCGTTCGTCACATCCTGTATTGGCTCGTTCCCAGTCAGCGTCATAACTGGGGTCCCCCAGGCAAAACAGGAAATAGTTGCTGTTGCAGTCAAAGTTCCTAAGCCATTGACCGTGAGTGTGGTGGGGTTAGCGGTGTTGCTAGTCACTATAAGATTAGCGCTACTGCTCACCAGCCAGGTGGAAAATGTGCCTCCGCTTACGATGGCATCAATCGATATCGTGTTCCCCGACTGGTAAGAGCCCGTAGCGCCATTGTTCATGGTTACCCCATTGGCAACGATGCTTGTCACGAACGAACCGTCATTGAACGTTACAGTATAAACTACTGGACCACCAGAAGCCCCACTCATCTGAGTTATCTGTGCATTTATCGTGCCTATCTGCGAAGTCAAACCACTTTGTCCGTTCTGGCTGTACTGCATCCACAGCGTACCAGAGAAGGCGGAGCCCATGGTCTTCACCGGAAGGTTGCAGGTGAACGAGACGCTCATCGCCTGGGAAGACTGGGGGGACAGACTCGCCGGCGTGAACGAAGAGGGCATCGCACTGCTGTTGGAGCAGCCCAAACCGGTGACGGTCACACTTCCCTTGCCTATCTGTCCTATCGTGGCGATCAGAAGGCCGTTGCTCGCCAGTTGCGGTCCGCTACAGAAGAAGCCGACCATGCTGCCGCATGAACTGCTGCCGCCTCTGGGACTTGTGAACACACCAAGAGAGAACAGCGCGCCCACGACCACCGAGATGATAAGAATGGCCCACCCATAGGTCATCAAATATTCCATCGCGGATTGAGACCTAAATGTAGTTGATCTGCTGCACGCACCATCCCCAGTATTCATTCTATCGATTTCGTATCCAAAGAAAAGAATATATCACTTCCTGAAGACGGTTCGATGCGGAGTGCGTCTCATAACCCTGCTGCTGGCTGCGGCGCTCGCGAGATTATGTTTATCTCCTGCGTCTTGGCTATGGGGAAAGAGAGCATCGCCTCATGCTTTCCATCTCTTCAGGGACATACCTTGTTATGGACTGCAAAGCCGTCCGCAAAATAAGTGTGCGTGTTGTTCACCTCAAGATTGTACATCAATTGCGGAGCATAAGAGACATTAACCGAAAGGATTCTGGTGAGCGTGATGGTGCCATTCTGGTAAACGCCTATGCTGTTACCCACGCTAAGATAACCTGCATCTACAAACGTGTTGTTGCCCACGTAGAATGGGTGGTCCGCGGTGGTCGTCACCTTCCCGAAAGCCGTGGTGATGTTGTAAGTGTAAAGAGTCGGCTCCACGAACGTGCGTACGACATTCGATGTAACCATCGTACCCAAAGTCGGATCGAAACTATCAACAATAGTGCCGTTCGTTATGTTCTGTATCTGTTCATCGCCGGCCGGCGTCATGACTGGCGTTCCCCAGGCAAAACAAGAATGCGGTATCAAAGTCAGCGTTCCAGAACCGGCAACCGTCAGCGTTGTCGGATTGGCAGTGTTGCTTGCTAATATAAGATTTGCAGGATTGTCCACGGTCCAGCCGCCGACAGGTCCACTGCAATCGGCGCCATCGATTGTAAGCACATTACCCGATTGATACAATTCAGTGGTTCCACTAGGGACTATCGCAACTCCATTAATCCAAACATTGTCGTTTGTGGCGTAGTCGACTGTTATGGTATAAACCACTAGACTGCCCGAAGCTGCCGTCTGGGTCACCTGCGCGTTTATCGTGCCTATCTGCGAGGTCAAGCCACTCTGCCCGTTCTGGCTGTACTGCATCCACAACGTGCCTGAGAAAGTGGAACCCATTGTCTTTACGGGAAGGTTGCAGGTGAACGAGACGCTCATCGTCTGAGAAGGCTGAAGGGGTAAACTCGTAGGCGTGAATGAGGAGGGCATCGCACTGCTGTTGGAGCAGCCCAAACCGGTGACCGTCACGCTTCCCTTGCCTATTTGCCCTATCGTGGCTGTCAGAAGGCCGTTGCTCGCCAACTGCGGTCCGCTGCAGAAGAAGCCGACCATACTGCCGCATGAACCGCTGCCGCCTTTTGGACCTGCTGCAAACACGCCAAGAGAGAACAGCGCGCCCACGACCACCGAGATTATCAGAATAGCCCAACCATAAGTCATTAGGTATTCCATTGCGGATTGAGACCTAAGTGTAGTTGATCTGCTGCACGCACCATCCCCAGTATTCATTCTATCGATTTCGTATCCAAAGAAAAGAATATATCACTTTCTGAGCGGCGAGCTCGATGCCAGAATGTGCGTCACAGCCCTGCTGCCGGCTGCGGCGCGCGCGAGATTATGTTTATCTCCTGCGTCTTGGCTATGGGGAAGGTCAGCATCGCCTCGTGTTTCAGTTCGACCTTGATGTACCATCTCACCAGGTTCGTGCCGACTCCAATCGCTCCTGCGGCCAGCCTCTCAACTGCTCCTATGCCGGAACCTGCGGAACTCGGGGTCGACGCGCCGGTCTGCGGAATGACAAAGTGTACCTTGTACGTGTAAGGGCTGCCCTGCTTCGTGTACAGCTTCTCGGTGTCAAGAGTGATGGACCTGTCGTAGATCTTGAAGTTGCTCTTCGTCACTCCTCCCTTTGCGTTGAGGTGCGTTTCAGTTCTCTCGGCGTACAGGATCGCGACGACCTCCTTTCCCTTCACGTCCTTGTTCAGCGTCAGCGTCGCAGTTCCGTCCAGCGAATCCCCGGAAGCGACATCCTCGCTATTGAGCTGCAGCTCCATTTTCCCGTCCCCGATTCCAAACAACCCCATACGGACACCATTACTTTGCCATCCTGGAAATTCCAAAGATAACCAGCAGCACACCTATGATAATCAGCATCAAAGGCCAGCTGAACTGGTAATACTCCATCACTCCAATGATGATGATAAGAAGCCCAATAAAAATCGCTCCTTTGCCCCTGCGTCTATTCCAATCCTCCACATCCATTTTGCCTCTTGCCATACTTCCACCTGACAAAATACTCGCTGGGAAGATTTATAGCCATTGTTGCGTGGGTTACCTTCTGTTGGCCTTCCTGTTCTCGATGGCCTCGCTTATCGAGTACCTGCCGACGACCTTCGCCTTTATCAGGTCCACGTCCTTGAAGCTGATCTCGCTGGCAATGTGCTCCGCCTGCTTGAACTTGTTCGTGTAGTTGCGATAGGCCTTCACCGCCGCAGCATAGGCGTCCCTTTCGTGAGGATCCCTTATGTCCGAATTCTTCGCTATCAACCTCTTCTCTTCTACCGGCAGCTCCCGATTCGGGGTGAACAGCCTTGCACTGAAGGAAGCGTTTATCCGCCTTACCATAGGACTGGCTTCGGGATTGTCCCCGGCGATTATCACGGGAATGCCAACGGACCTTATCTCCTTGGTCAGCCAGTCTGCACCCGCAAAGGTCTTGTGCGCGCTGTGGATGAGCTTTCCGTTGAGGTCTATTGCTGCTATCGCGGAGGTCTTGCCCGGATCAACTCCCACTATTATGTACATCAAATCTTTTCGATCAGCTCTTCAGAGATTTCAGCGTGTAGTTTATCGCGTACCCTACGGTCTGCGGTATCGCGGCGTACTTGCAATCGACCACGAACTCCGGTGTGGACGTAATCCCGTAAAGATGCGCCAGAGCCGCCTGGCTGTTAAGCGTCGAAGTCGCGTTGCTCAGGCATGCGTTGAAGCTGCTCTCGTTCATCTTTGCACCGGCTTCCACCTCACCAAGGACGCTGCTGTCGATTGGAGTGCCAAGGTAGATTATGCTGAGGTTCGCCAGGAATGCCGCAAGGCGGCTGGGCTGCCTCGAGGCGCACATCAGATACTCGCCAAGCGCCTGGGTCTTGCCGACACTGGAGCTGTTGTAGAACTTGATGGCGTAGTTGGTGAATACGAAGTCGTAGCTCATGTTCACCGAGCCCGCGAACTCGCTGCTCGTGCTGATCGCATCGTACATGCTCGCTATCGCCCCGGGGGCGTAGGGATCGGTTATCAGGTAGACCGGCACGGGCTTCGTCGAAGAGCAGAGCGCCTTTCCGTAGAGGTCCACCGCGCCCAGGCCCGAGACGCTGTCGTTAGTGTAGTACACGGGCTTTATCGTCTCCAAGGATGCGCTTGCAAGCGAGAGGTCGTTGCCGTTGAGAATCATGGTCATGTTCGAGACCTCGTTGCCGGCCAATGGGTCGATGTAAGGTATCACGACAAGCCACTCGCTCTGGTTTTGAAGGTAGGAGACGCTTGACCGGTTGACAAGCGAGTAGTAGGGCAGGAGCGCCAAGGTCGTGTTTATCTGCGAGTAAGAGGCGAGTATGCGCTCCGCGGACGCCAACGCCTGCGTGCTGTTGTACTTCAGGGCAACGCACGTCCCGTTGACGATGCCGTAGCTGCAGTTCTGCAGCACCGTGCCCTGCTTGAAGAACGAGAGCGCAAGCGCAAGCCCCACGAGTATGATGACAAGGACTATGAGCGATATGTGCAGGTAGTCGAGCCCGTAGTTCTTCATCGCCGGCCTTATGATGAAAACCGGCTCCTTTTCCGTTTTCTTTACATTTTTCGCCATCTTATCCCCAAACAATAATCATACGGGCCCAGTGGGATTTGAACCCACGACCTTCACCTTAGGAGGATGTCGCTCTATCCAAGCTGAGCTACGGGCCCTCACAATAGATAGTGGATAAAACCTTATTAAATCATATCTAAGGCAGCCAAACACAATAAATATTATCGGATTCTAACGGATATAGAATCACATGTTTGACCTAATCGTCATGGGCGATACCGCTTTCGATGTCAACACCTTTCCTGGAAGAGACAGCGGCAAGGATCGCGTGGTAACAAACATAGGCGGCGCTGCTTACTACTCAATACTTCCAGCGTCTTTGTTCTCAAAGAACATCGGAATTGTTTCCCGTGTCGGGCACGACTTCCCGATCGAAAAACTGGATGGACTTGGAATAGATTTGACAGGCCTAAAGGTGATCGGCAGCGCCAAAACAACCAAATTCATCCACACATACCTCTCGGAGGACGGACAAGACAGAACCTTCCGCGCGGAGCGGGGCAAAGAATGCACCATCCAGCCTAGCGACATACCCGAGCGATATCTCGATTCGAGGTACATCCACATCGCGACAAGCCCACCAGACGTCCAGATGCAATTGATAAAATATCTCAGGGGCAAGAGCAAGGCGGCAATAAGCATAGACACGCACGAGGCATTCCTTTCAAGCGATTTCGGTGGCGTGCTGAAGGCGTTCAACATGGCCGATATCACCTTCATTGACCAGAAGGAGAAGGAATTGATTGCGGGATGCACATCCAAGACAAGGATAATCAAGAAAGGGAAATACGGCGCTACCTTCGTCGAAGGCGATGAATCCTACGACGTTCCTGCCACGCCAAGAAAAGTTGTCGACAAGACTGGCGCCGGGGACGTCCTGGCAGCTGTCTTTCTTGTCCTCAGGGCAAAGGGCGAGAGTGTTCCCAATTCACTAAAAAAAGCGGTGGAGGTCGCCTCAAAATCGGTGGAAGCCTACGGCGTCGAATTTCTAAGAGATTCCTACAAGTCTACATCCTCTCCAAGGGCTCTATCCCGAGCACGTTGAGCATGCCCTTGACGACATACCTGAACGTGGACACGAGCGCGAGCCTCGCTGTTTTTGTCTCTTCCGATTCGGCCTTCAGGACCGGCGCCAGCTCGTAGAACTTCGCGAATGCGTGTGCAAGTTCGTTTATGTACTCAGTTATCACATTCGGCCTGTACTCGTTGCATGTCTTCTCCAGTATCGCGCTTGCCTTGGAGATCAGTTTCACAACATCGAATTCGGCATCCGTGGTTATCTTAGTGAAATCCACGCTCTTGCCGCCTGATCTGGGCGCGCCTTCGAGTATCCTTGTAGCCCTTGCGTAGCTGTACTGCGCGTAAGGTCCCGAATTGCCTTCGAAGTCCAGGGCCTTCTCCCATGAGAATATGACCTTCCTTTCTGGACTTATCCTAAGGTATTCGAACCTTATTGCAGAGAGAGCGACATTCTTCGCGATCATTTCCTGCTCGTCAGTGCCGAAATCGAACCGTGTCTTTATCAACGACAGCGCCTTGTCCTTCGTCTCCTTCAAAAGTTCGTCGGCGCTGTACCCTGTGCCTGTTCCTTTCCTTGCCGAAACGGTCCCCTCTTCCAGAGCAACCAACCCGTAGGCCACATGCATAAGCCCGTTTGCCGCCTTGGTCTCTCCCAGAGAATTGAGCGCAAGCCTCACCGTTTCTTGTTCGCTGCTCTGCCTTGCGTCTATGAAGTTTATCGCCCTGTCGACGTTGCCGAAGCTGACGTTAGCCCCCTCATCGGAGGTCGTGTACAGCACCTTTCCGTTCGGCTGCTTCTCGATGAACTTGCTGTACTTGAACGTGTTCGGCAGCAGTCCCAACTTCCACATGTGGAAGGCTATGTCCTTTGCCACATAGGTGGGCACGCCATTGCTCCTGACGAGCACCTTGACTTTCTCCTTCATGCCCCTGAACTCCTTCGGAAGGTTCTCGATGTTCTCGAAATTTATGACTGTGCAGTGCTCATAGTCGCCATTCTCCATGAACGTCACAACCTTCTTTGCCTTGAGCATCTCCAAGGCTTTCTCGAACAGCTTTTCCCGAAGTATGCTGCTCTCCCAAACGAGTATGTCATGATAAATGTTGTAATCGAAAGCGGTCTGATAGTACGATCTTACGCATTCCTCAGTCAGTTTCTTCGCGATCTCGTGCTCGTAGGTGCCATCCTGCTCCATGTGTTCAAGAGTCTCATTGACCTGCTCTGTGATGTCGTGGGATTGCGCATAAGCGCTCACCGCAACGTACAACTCCCCAAGCCAATGATCAAATTTCTTCTCATCCTTGTTGCCGACCTTTATCAGCTCGTCGTGCATCTGGCCCCAGACCGCCTGGCCGACCTGCAGGCCCATGTCGTCTATGTAATCCTCGCGCTCAACCACGTAGCCGCACGCTTCGTAGGCGTTCGATATGACGTCTCCGAGGAAGGCGCTTCTGAGGTGGCCGATGTGCCAGGGATGCGCCGGATTGACGCTCGGGTACTCGATGATGACCTTTTTCCCGTTGCCTACATCGGATCTCACAACAAGTTCCTTCTTCTCAAGCACATGCTCTATGACCGCCTTTGTGAATTTGCCCCTGTCCACGGTGAAATTGATGAATCCGTTCTTCACCTCAGTGCTTTTCACGTACGCCGACTTGCCGAGCTTCGAGACGAGCGCAGTCGCTATCTCGTCGGCGCTCTTTTTCTTCTCCTTTGCGAGCCTGAATGCGATGGAGCAGGAGAAATCCCCGAACTGTTCCGAGAATCCTATGCTCTCCAACGAATTGGTCTCGCCGTAACCCAGCGCGACCGCTGCATCGTCAACAAGCTTTGCAATCTCTGCCCTTAACGCTGCGTACGGCACTGCCATATGACACACTATGCGCGATTAGACCGGAAGACGCCTGGTATCGCGTCTATCACGTCAGTCGCAATTATATGGTTACCCTTCTTTTTATATAAACTATCGCCCACCTGTGCCTGAAGGTAGGCTCCAGCCACTGCCGCAACGAACATGTCGCTGTTCCCTACTGCGAATCCGCCTATCATCCCCGAAAGCACGTCTCCTGTGCCCATGGTGGCCAGCGCCGACGAGTGGGATGAGATAATCTTGTACCTTTTTCCGTCAGTGACAACGGTCTCGTGCCCCTTAAGAAGTACATTCACGCCGAGCCTGTTTGCGACATCGATTGCCGCACCGATGCGCGATGCCAGATCCTTCTGGTCCAGTTTGCGCTTGTAGAAAAGCTGGAATTCAAAAGCATTGGGCGTTATCAGAACATTCCTGCCGAGCTTTTTCATGCATCGGACCGCGTAGAGCGCATCAGCATCGACAACGATCCTCTTGCCCTTCTTGCATGAGCTGTCGACGAGTTTTGCTATGGTGCTCAGCGTTCCCCTGCTCCTGCCCAGTCCAGGGCCAATGACTATTGCGCCAGCCCTCTCCGAAATCTTTTCCAAACTTTTCAAGTCCTTCGGATTGAGATTCTTCCCGCTTAGCGTCCTTACAACCAGTTCCGGCGAGACCTTCCTCACGGCAGTTTCGATGCCCTTCGGCACGCAGGTTATCGCATAGCCCGCTCCGACCCTCAACGCCGCAAGCGTGTTGTCCGCGGCCCTTGAAGCCAGCACTGGCGCTCCGTGGAAGGATTCGCTGCCGCCTATGACAACGACTTTGCCGTTGGAATACTTGTCAGAATAAGCGCTCCTCTTCTTTGATGCAAGAATCAGGTCCCTTCTGTTGGCGTTATGCCCGAAGAGCTTTTCCATTCGCATAGCCAGGCGCCTATAGCTCCAAGACCTTCTTGTTGAAGCCGTAGAGCGGCACGTGCATCAGCTCTATCTTCTTCGGGGTCAGCTTGTACCACGCGGTGATGGGATAGAGCGAACCGTCCTCATGCGCCGGCGGCCCGTTGTGCGACTTTATCACCCTCTCCTCCACGATCTCGCTGCCCGGTTCGCCCTTCAGCTTTTCGGCGATGCCGCTGATCTGCAGGCCGATCACCTCCCTGCTGGGGTTGTCGCTCAGCGTGATGGTTGCGGCCACATTGGCGTTCTTCAATACCGCTTCGGAATGCCGGGTATCGGTGCGGGACAGCCAGTAGAGGTTATAATTCTCGTCATGGATGTAGGTGACGGTAGCGGCCCAGACGCCCATCTCGTCGAGAGTCGCCAGGCTCATGGTGAAACCGTTATCGAGTATCGACTTGATCAGCCTTTTGAGCTCCTCCATCGGCACTATTTCATCATCCATAAAATCATCCCAAACACATCCGTTTCTACTACGGACTTAAACCTTTTAAGCTTTGCATACCACAATATACCGTAAAGTCAGAACACTGCGGTGGGTAAATCTCAAAGGTCTACAAATCAAAGGAAAGCAGCAGGCTTGTCGTCTACATACCGACCGACGTGATAACCGAACTCGGGATAAAGGACGGCGACGATGTCGATTTCTTCAAGTTCTCCGGCAAGAGCTTCCTGTTCGCGAAGAAGAACGACATAGTCGACCTTCTCACTAAGCTCCAGACGACCGGGCCCTCCGTTCCGGTGCAGCAGCCGAGCGCGAGCGTAGCGGTCGACGCCAAGGAGCTTGCGATACTGCAGAAACTCGATACGCTAAGGTACAACGACAGAACCAAGGACAAGGTCAACGCGATGCTCTCTCCCGACGAGAGGCAGACGCTCCAGTTGCTAATCAAGAAGAAGTTCGTCAGCCTGTTCAAGAAGGCCAACGAGCAGGAATTCAAGTACGGGATAGCGAAGAACATCTACGACATGTTCCTGTACGGGAAGAGGCAGAAGGCGGGCGGTGCAGCGCCGTCCATCGTGATCCCCGCATCAAGCACGAAGCCGGCCGAACCCTCCCCGAGGCAGAAGCAGTGGGAGCAGAAACTGGGCGGGAGCAGCGCCAACACTACCCTGCTCGAAACGAAGGGATTCGTCGTCCTCCAGAACGAGGCCGACGCATCGAGCCTTTCGGCAGCGATAGAGGACAGCATACGGCACGGCCTGGTGCTGGGCACGAGGGCGTTCAACAAGAAGTTCTACGTCGCGACAAGGATGTTCATAAACCAGAACGCGCCGAAGATCATGGGGTCGCTCGGCGACAAGAGCAAGAACGTCGAGGACATTTCAAAGGACACCGGCATAGAAGAGGACGGGATAAGGGCGATACTCTACATAATGTCCGAGAGCGGCGACGTCACGGAGCTTAGGAAGGACATCTTCAAGATAGCCTGATCCTCAAGCGGAGAATGCGATGTGGTCGAGCACCAGCACTATTACCGTGAAAAGGATGACTATCGCGAGCATCAGCTTCGGGTTTATCCTGGGCCCGTTCGTCTTCGCATCGTAGAAACTCATCACTCCTGCTCCGGATTGCGGTGCAAATACGTCTGCCATGCTCATCAGTCAAATGATAATGGGATAAAACTTATATAAACTGTTCTATGGGCCGCGGTACGTCACTTCGCGGCGCTGACTATCTTTATCACGTCGTTGTCCTTCAGCACGTAGTCCTTGCCGAGCCTCATCTTGCTCCTCGCGTCGATCGCGTAGAGCATCCCTTTTGCGAGGTCCGTGTGTATCTTCGCCGCGAGGTCCACCGCCTTCGATCCCCTCCTTATCAGTATAGCATCGGGGAGAGTGTTGCCGAAATGGTCGGTGTACTTGCTCTCGTCCTCGACCGGGTAGACCACGATGTTGCCGAGAAGCGTGAAGACCACCCTGTTGAGCACCTCCTGGACTCCGGTGCCGTTCGCCTTGACGAACCCGAGCATGTAGGCGAGAGCATCGGACTGCTCCTTGCTTATCTCCTTCAGTATCTTGAAATCCCTGGCTCCTGGCGCGTAGCTTATGATGCCCTTCGATTCGGCCTTCTTCAGCGCAAGCTCTATCGCTGCGGAGCAGGCTATCACATTGTCGGCCCCGAACTCCTTCTTCAGCGCCTCTATGTTCTTTTCCGCTCCCTTCATGTCCGCCTTGTTGGCGATCACCAAGATAGGCTTCGTGTTCCCGATGAGCGCCTCGGAGAAAGCGAGAATGTCCTTGTCCTTCCAGTTTATCTTCGAGGTCGTCAGGTAGGCCTGCCCTGCGGCCTTCTCTATGCCTTCCCTGGTGGCCTTGAGCCCTGTCAGGACCTGGGTGAGCGCCTCGACGCCGTCGTCCGCCCTGGATATGACGTTCATGTGCCTCTTTATTATCGAGGCCAGCCATTCCGTGAGCTCCTTCATGACCATCCTCATGTCGTCCGAGGGGTTCGAATCCTCGCTCCTGTTGCCCGTCGGATCCGTCCTCCCGCTCGCGTCGACGACAAGGAGCAATGCGTCAGAGGCGGCGAGGTCGTTGAGGAACTGGTTCCCCATGCCCTTCCCTTCGTGTGCGCCTTCGACAAGGCCGGCGACGTCGACGAGATTGACCGGCAGTTTCCTTATCCCGTCGACGCAGAGCGAATTCCTGGGCTTACACTTCACCCCCAGCTCCTTTTCGACGCACTCCTTCGTGGCGTAAGAGACCCCCAGATTAGGGTCTATGGTTGTGAACGGATAATCGGCTATGGCGACGTCGCTCATGGTCATTGCCGAGAAGAGAGTGCTCTTGCCCTTGTTCGGCGCCCCCACTATCCCAACCAGCATCATACCACTAATCAAACAGCTTTACCCTTATCACCTTCTTATGCCTGACCTCCCTGAGCGCGTAGTACACGATTATCAGCAGCAGAACCAGCACCACGCCGGCGGCCAGCACCTCCGTGGGCATGCCCGTGAAGAACACCAGCAGCATCCCTATGCCTATGATCGGAAGGTAGGGATACAGGGGCATCCTGAACTTGGATTTGCTGCCGATCCTCCTGAAATGCATGACGTCAAAGCCTACGACAATGTAATCGAACATCAGGCCGAAGTTCGCGATCGAGGCGATGATGTAGATGTTGCCCGCGAACAGCATCGCCACCCCTATCATAGCCGAGACTATTATGCCGTTCACCGCCGTGTCGTTGCTCTTGTTGTACCTCCTGAGGAACTTGGGCAGCAGTCTGTCGGAGCTCATCTGATAGAGTGACCTTGACGAGGTGAGTATCATCGCGAGAGTGGCCGAGGCCGTTGCCAAGAGCGCGCCGATGTCCACAACGACGACCAGCCACGACGGCGCGCCGACGCTCTTGAGCGCGTACGAGAGCGGGTCGGCGGAGACCACGTACGCCGAAGGAGGGAGAAGAAGCAGCAGCGCGAACACTACGAGCACGTACGCGATCATGCTTATCGTCACTGCGCCGAGTATCGACTTGACATAGCCGGAAGAGCCTCCTTCTATCCTGTCGGTGATGGACGATATGGACTGGAAGCCGGAGTACGCAAAGAAAACGACAACGCTGGCTGCGAATATGCCGCCCAGCGCGCCCTCTGATAGGTTGAAGGAGACGTTGGCCAGGCCCAGGTGCGGGTTGGTGAACGCGGCGTAGATCGCAAAGGCCACGAACACCACGAGTATTATCAGCTTAAGGCTGACCAGACCGAAGTCCATCTGCGCAGCCTTCTTGACTCCAAACATGTTCACTACGGCGAGCACGGCTATCAGGGCTATCGCGAACGGTATCGCGTAGGCGCTGATCGAGATTCCCAAAACGCTGGACAGGTAGGAGCCGAACCCGAG
Organism: uncultured Microcaldota archaeon; assembly: GCA_963741095.1. Classification (GTDB taxonomy): domain Archaea; phylum Micrarchaeota; class Micrarchaeia; order Micrarchaeales; family Micrarchaeaceae; genus CAIOIN01. Next base: position 102,943 of record CAVUGN010000005.1, on the reverse strand, counting down.
TGCTATGGCTGATATCGAAGTGGCAAGCGCCACGTACCGCAGTATGCCGGTTATGAATCCAAGCTCGCTGCCGAAGGCCTTGTACGTGTACGAGTACGATGCGCCCTTCTCATGCGGCATCAGCGACCCCAGCTCTCCCAGCTCCAGCGCGATTATGAGCGCGACGATGCCGACCAACAGAAAGGCTATCAGCGCGTCTGCGCCCGCCAGCGCTATGGCGGTGCCGCTGAGCACGAATATGCCCGCGCCGATTATCGCGCCGAGCCCCACGGCCGTCGCGAGCCACACGCTTATCTCATTCTTCTGCGCCATAGAAACCAATAAAGCAATATCACTTAGATAATAAGATATAAATCCTGAAGTTGCCAAACAGAATCATGCAAGGATAGCAAAGCTTGGTCAAATGCGTCAGGTTCAGGGCCTGATCCCCTAGCGGGTTCGAGAGTTCAAATCTCTCTCCTTGCATCTTATCTTTAAAATAAAAACAGGCATCGAAATCCAGATTGCCGGGAACCTTCCAACAATCATCTTTTTCTGTAGCCCAACATCCTGTCGTACTCTTTGTGATCTATTATGTACAAGACAAAATTCACTATCTCCACCTCATTGGTCCTGATTGTGTACAGCATCCTCCAATAATGGGTAAGTTCCACTCTGAATAAATTATCGACATCAAGGGTCTTTGGTATCTGCTCTTTTGCCATGCCCTGCCCGTACGTCGGATTGTACTTGAGAATCTCTATCTTATTGTTTATCGATTTCAGCAATTGCATCTCCTCCGAGTTCGTCCTTCCCTTATCTCTCTACTCTTCTACAACCTTACAAAGCATTTCGTATGCCTCTTTAGCCTGGTTTTTGAGAATCAGTCTTATGATTTTCGGTGTCTTCACAGTTCCAACCCTCCTTTTATCAGTTTATCCATCGCGTCTTTGGGGGTGTAAGTCCACACCACCCCCTTCGTAGTTATCAGTATCTTGCCACTAACTTGAAGATAATCCAAAATCTCAAGAAGAGTCGAATGCATCACCTTTCTAGGCAATCTTCGTTTCAGCTCCGATATCTTGATAACTTCCTTACTATCCCTAAGGACTTTTTCAACCATGAGCACAGTGTTCAATGTAGGTGAATGCTGAATCTGCATCTGGACCTGTTTTTCCGAAGCCATGTTTATCAATTATCTATATATCAATTAGATATATAAATGTATCTTTTAAACTTATATATGCAATTTATCCTGCGTAGTCCAATTACGAACTATCGCTCCTAAATTTTCACATTTTTAATAAAAAGTCATAAATATCTGACAGAACAGAACAGCCATAACGTGAATTCCATGGCTGAAAAACAGGCGAATGCCAACGCCGCAGCGGTGCAAAATGCCTCAGCGAGCGGCAGCAGCCACAGGGTCCACAGCATAAAACTCGCGGTCTTCGATTTCGAGGGCACTCTGATCCACAGTCCCGGTTCGAAGAGCACCTGGGAGTTCGTCAAGAAATCAACATGGGAGCTAATCGGCGACGCGCTGGGCGCGGAAGCCGAGCGCAGGGAGATGCGCGACGCCTATTACCGCGGGGAGTTCGACTACGTGACCTGGGTGTCGAAGTCCATCGACAACTTCAAAAAGCACGGACTGACGAGGCAGATGCTCGAGGACATAATAATGAACCAGACCGAGATCATGCCCGGAACCAAGGAGCTGTTCAGCGAGCTGGAAAAGCGGGGCATAAAGACGGCCATCATATCCGGCGGCATAAGGAACGTCTACGACCTCTTCGCCAAGAAGTACGATATAAAGGTCGATTATCTCTACCTGGCGAACGAGCTGATCTTCAGCAAGAGCGGCAGGCTGAAGGGCGGCATAATAACCGGCCTGGACGACGAGGGCAAGGTCACGGCGCTGCGCAGCATATGCCGCGAGATGAACATCGGCATGCAGCAGTGCTCCTACGTCGGCGATGCAAGAAACGACATACCCATACTAGGGAGAGTCGGATTGCCCGTCGTCATAAACACGAAGAGCGCTGACGTAAGAGCGGCGGCGAGCTTCATAATCGAGGACAAGGACATAAGCGGTCTGCTCAGGCACCTGCCGCAATGATCACTGCTTCTGCGTGCCTGTGGTGACGCTGAAGCTGCCCGTGGGCAACTGCCTTATTATCTCGTCGAGGTCGTTGTACTCCAACAATTCCGATATCCTCTTCGCCGCGTCGGACTTCTTCCTGTTGCCCTGGTTGATGAAGACGTGCTTCTGGGTCTTGTCCATCCTCTCGAAGGCAACCGCAGGAACTGCATTGAGCCTTCCCTCCTTCATGAACATCACGAGCGACAGCTGCGTGTTCCTGTGCCATTCGCGCTCGCCACTAAGTAGAAAACTGCCAGCCTTGCCGGTAAGCTTGCTTATCTGCTCGCGCCTCATCGCGTAGACGTCAACGACCTTCATCCCGGACTCCCAGGCGCTGGAATAGCACGCGGCGAACTGGGCCACCTCTTCCTTTGTCTCCTTGTTCGCGTTCAGCCCATCCTTTAGCACTACAACAGAAGCGCCGAATATCTCCGCATGGAAGAATAAGTCATTTTCAGAGAAGTACCTCGAGTTTATCATGTCGTTCTGCTGTGCGTCCCTGCCCCCCACGGCGAGCATGCCTGTGCTGGTGAAGAACCAGTGGAACTTCTCGTACCACTGCTTCTCCTTCTTGATCATGAACTTCTGCTTCTCCTTCAACTCCCGCTTCTGCTGCCTCCTCTCCGCATCTGCGAGCTTCTTCTCCAGTTCCTTCACGGTCCTCTCGGCGCCCTCCTTCTTCGAGGCGAGCTTCTTCGATGCCTTGTAGTACTCGTTGGCGTTCTGCTGCGCGGATCTCGTGAAGTCTATCTTTGCCTTCATCCAATCATATGAGCGTGAGCGAGCCCGTTATGATGTAAGAGATTACGACCGCTATCAGGAAGCCCAGGAGGCCCATGAGCAGTATGCCTATTATTATCAGCTTCGCGCTCTTGCTGAACTCCTCCGGGCTCGGCTTGTAGCTTACGCTCAGCACGTGCTTGCAGTCGTCGATGAACTTCTTTAGATGGTCCAAAATTCCCATGGTAACGATTCTACCTTAAGATTTATATTATCAACTCAAGGAGCGCATGAAAGTGTGCTCATATCCCTTGGCCATAAAAGACAAAAACCATTTAAGGCTTTCCAGAGATAGCTGTCAGTGAGATCATGGAAGGAGGCGGATCTGGAGGTTAATATCCAGATAAGTGAAATCATGGAAGGAGGCGAAACGGGGTAATATCGGAAATGACTAAAAGATGAACGGTGGCGATGGACCATAAGGCCCTTTTAGAAGAAAATTTTGCTTGGCGCAAAATATTTAAGGCTTCTCAGAGATGCTTAAACAGTGAGATTATGACAGGCGGAGACGGAGCAACATAAACAGGTAATTAAACTATTCTTAGCTAGTAGCTGTACTATTTAATCCTCGTTTAACCGATTCTTTACTGGTTTATACCCGTTATATTGTAATCTAAAAGAGCGTAAAGAGGCAATTCGAGCAACGCATAGAATGCGCTAAATCATGCAAAACGCAAGCCATTTAAAGCTTATCCGAGATGCTATAACAGGTGAAATCATGTTGGGAGGAAACGGCGCATAAACATATCATCTAATCGTTCTCATCATCAGTTTTAGCACTTACTATCTGTTCTTCAATCCGATTTTTCATAAGTTTATACCATAACGTTTTAGTTGAATCTATCTTTCGGAATCCAAGATTGCCTACCAATATGCTACTTACAATCGAAGTTCTTATCCGTACACCTTTTGCAACTTTGTTTAAGGTAGATAATAATGCATCCAAATCCCCCTCCTTATACAACGGAGCTACAAGCATAATGCCGTAAGGAGAACCAACATCACCCGTGTAAAGATACTTATTAAGCGGAGCATCACTTTCATCTAACTGATGTAACAAATACTCTCTCCTATTCCGGTTAAATTTTCCGATATCTTCCTGCTCTAAATTTATTATTACAACATCCTTTATCGGGGGGTTTTCCATTGTTACGGTTACTCTCCAAACATTCTCATTTTTTATCAATTCATGATAAGTGTACTGTGCGGAACCCTTATTCAACTTATACTTTTTATCTATAAAAGAGAAGTCCGCCAATCCATTTACATTTAACTCTCTCATTGTAGCGTACTCTCTGTAGAAAATCTGCCCCGGTAACTTTCTAGGCGATTCCTTCGTCCTTCGCCAAACTCTCTCTTTGATCAACTCAAAAAATTTATCCCTCAAAGGAACATACCCATACCCGTGAGTAAAATAGCTCGAATACCAATCTGCCGAGTAATCACTCAATACTGGATCTGATCGCAGTTTGTAAACTAAGTCTTCGGCTTCTGCTGGAGTGGATGCGAGCATAAAAAGTATCAAATTATACCCACCTACTGCCCACAATGCAAGTTGGACTCTGGGCTCTGACTCTATCAATTTTTTGACTTCTAGTGTATCGGGTATTTTGTCCGTAAACTTTGCTATCGCAAGAAATCTATGAATATTAAATCTATCAAGAAATCCATATTCGATTGTGTATTTTATCCCATATTTCTCTTCTATCTTTTTTATCCTGTTTAACGTTGCAGCGTAAGACAATCCAATCTGCTTGCTTATCTCTAAAACACCCATGCGCGCATCAGTGCTCAACAAAGTCAATATCCGCCTTTCATATGGTTCTTCATTTGCACCTTCGGGTTTGATTACCAAACTCTCCTCAGGTAGTACCACCTTGCCTCCATGGGCTAGAATAATAGCTTTTGCTTTTTCTACGTCATTGTCCGTCAATACTGCCCGCTTCAGGAATTCTCCAGATGGAGTTATCCTACCTAAGTACGTCCTTATCGATCTGATCTTTCCTGTTCTTTTTACATACTGCCCTTGGTGCCTGTAAACATAATAGTGACCGTTCTTGCTCGTAAGGACTATATAAAAGGGATATTTCCTCTTCAATCTTCCAAATTCCTCGCTAATCGCCTTTGGAACGTCTTTCATAGTAATATGATACTACAATAAATATTTAAGTCTTGTGGCATTTTTGAATTGCAATACTACAAGATTTAGATAATAAACGACCTTAGTAATGTAAAATTTGTTTTTGTGTACGCTTTTCGCCTACAAATTGTGTGGCACCCCTAAATACAACAAACTTCATAATATCTATGGGTGGAACCAAATGGGTAACGTTGATCTTCGAAGGAAGACCATTGTAAGGGGTTGCAATACTACCTCTTGGAAGACTGTTCTCTACCATTCCTACCACACACTGGAAAGCAGAATAGGGACTAGGTTGATAGCCTATTTCATCTTCTTCCTTACTCCATCGTTCTACCCGACTTATGCTTGATTGGTGGATGAATGATAACCGAAATGTATTTTGTTGGATTGGTGGCGTCTGTTGTTGGGATAATAGCCTCTGTTGCTATAATCGCTGCCCACGTGCTGATATGAGGAACGGCAGCACGAAGCGCGGCCTGATGAGCAAGTTCTACTTCATAAAACCAAGGCCCAGTGTCAACGCTGGAGAGCTTGCGGAGAAGCTCATAGCGCTCGAGCCTGTAGAATCCGTTTACCTGACGGAGGGCGACTGCGGCTTCATAGTCAAGGCCAGGTTCATGAACGGGAAGGAGCCTGTCAATGTGACAAATTACATCTCAAGGAACATAAGCAACAAATACGGCAGGGTCGTAAGCCATTACGAGTACAGGAAGGCAAGGTAAAATGGAAGCCAATGCTCAAGGACGGAAGGATGACTCCGGAGCGAGCCGAAGCGATAAAGGCGTTCGTCCAGCAGTCCGGCGGGGCCGCAGACAAGGAGGTCATGGGCATGAAGCGCGGCACGAACGAGAGATCCGTGTACCTCGTTACTGCAATATCCAGATTCTCGGACGAAGGAACCGTCTATTCGGCCCATGAGATATCGGAAGCGGATGCGGATCGCATAAGCAAGATAAACCGCTATGAAAACGGCCATAAGGCGCTCTACGATATGCCAGAACCGCTTGGCCCGACGAAGTACTTCATCAGCAACACGCAGGTGTACAATGTCTACGACCTCGCGTACGAGAGTGACGTCATTTTCAGATCCCTATCCATCCCACCGATGCCGCGGTCCATACCGAGCACGCCTACGTCAATAGCAACATTGGAGAAGCTGGCAAACGACAAGGGAAAGAAGATTAAGATGCATGTGGCGCGCAATTCCACGGCCACACAAGACACGATGGAGAAGCTGGCAAAAAGCCAGATTCTTCCAAAGCAGCAAACAAATTAATCCTCCAACACTTTCTTAGAAATGAACTCGAATCGTCAATAGACGAAGGCTAACTTCGTCTATAAATATCTCCTGCGACCCAATTCCTATGTACGGCATCGTCTACGTAAGACGCTGAAAAGTGACGACAAAATGGAGCACAGTGCAGACAATAATGGGAAGATGACAATCGACAGAGTGGCAGCGCTCAGCAATTTCGTCAGGCAGGCCGACGGACCAACGGGCAGTGCTATCCGCAAGCAGGTCGCAGAACTGGGCGATCCGGGCAAAGCCATTGTGAGTAAAAGGAAGGCCTGGGAGCTCGGGATGAAGATCCTCGAAGAAACAGAAAAGGGCGGATCAGCCTCGACCAATAAGATCAAGGAGCTGATAGCCAAGGGCGCAGACGTCAATGCGCACGTCAAGGATTGCTTGACTCCTCTGATGCGTGCTTCGGTCACTGGCAATGATGAAGTTGTAGGGCTATTGATAAAGAACGGCGCAGGGGTGGATCTGAAGGACGTTGACGGCGACACCGCGCTGATGATGGCTTTGCGCAATGACGAAAGGGCAGTTGTCTGGACGCTGTTGGACATGGGCGCCAATCCGGACATTCAGAACGGTCAGGGGTTGACGGCGCTGATGATGGCCTCAGAGGCAGGCAATTACGAGATCGCTTTGAAACTGATAAGCAGCCTTGCCGACGTGAACGTAAAAGACCCGCAGGGCAGGATTGCCCTGGACTACGCCAAGACCAAAGACATGAAAGAGCTTCTTGAACGTGCCGCGAAGGGTAGGTGAGATGGAAGCAAGCGCAAACAAGAACGGAAAGATGACTACAGACAGAGTGGACGCGCTAAAAGCGTTCGTTCGGCAGTCGGAAGGCATGGCCACCAAGCAGATCGCGAAGATGAGGAGCAATCCGATAAGACCTATCATCAGCGAAAAGGAGGCGAAAGCGCTGGGGGATGAGATACTCAAAGAAACGCATGAAGATAAACCCGATCTTGACAAGGTCCGTGCGCTCGTAGATCGCGGGGCAGACTTGGATATAAAAGAATACGCCGACACCACCGCGCTGATGTGGGTTACGGTCAGCGGTCTTAAGGATTTTGCTGAGATACTGATACGCGGCGGCGCTGATGTTGATGTAAAAGATAGGGATGGCGAGACTGCGCTGCTGCACGCTGCGAGACACAATCAGGAAGAGATTGCAAAGATGCTGTTGGACTATGGGGCGAATGTGAATTCAACAGCCAAAAATGGCAAAACCGCTCTGGGGATTGCTGCCCACGTAGGGCATCCCAAGATTGCCGAAATGCTGCTTGAAAGCGGCGCCAATCCAGATACAATGGCTAACAACAAATGGACACCGTTGCTGTCAGCCGCAACGAACCGCCACGCCGAAATCGTCAGGATGTTGCTTGAGCACGGCGCCGACCCTGCTCAGGAGTGGGAGTACGGCATGACTGCCGAGAAGCTCACAGATGACCTAGGCATACAGAAGTTGCTACGTAACGCAATAGAGGGCAGGCCCTATGACTACTAACGCAAACCAGAACGGAAAGATGAACGCGCAGCGAGTCGAAGCGATAAAGGCATTCATCCGCCAAGCCGAAGGGTCTTCAGGCACCGAAATAAGCAAGCAGGCTGCGGGGATGGGCTTAACAAGGAAAGACGCCGCGAGCTCGGAGGCAAGGGAGCTCGGGCTAAAACTGTTCGATAAGATATCAATGCGGTATGCGGACACCGACAAAATCAGGGAGCTGATACGGCAAGGGGCCGAAGTTGATGTTAAAGACTTGCACGGCAGGACGCCGCTGATGATGGCTGTTCTGCACAAGCATGCCGAAGTTGTCAAGATGCTGCTGAGCAACGGCGCCGAGGTGAACATGACCGACAAAAACGGATGGACCGCGCTGATGCGCGCTACCTGGAACAATAGCGATGAGCTTGCCAAGATATTGCTGCACAACGGCGCAGACGCGAGCATGAAGGACAAGGACGGCAGGACCGCAGCGGATCACACTATAAAGAATAGCATAAAGAAGCTGCTCGAAAATGCGGTCAAGGCGAAGTGAGATGGAGACAAATTTACCGAATAACGGAAAGATGACGCCGCAGCGAGTGGAAGTGCTGAAGGAATTCGTACGGCAGGCCGACGGGCCGTTGGGCACTGGAGTCAACAAGGAGATTGCAAAGTTGAAGCGCAGCGCCCCAAGGCCCCTTCTGGATGAAAAAGAACAGGACGCACTTAACAGGGCACTCTGGTCGGAAGCGCATTCACAAGGCCGGAACACCGACAAAATCAGGGAACTGGTGGCCAAGGGCGCGAACATCGACGCGCAGGACAATCAGGGCGACACTGCGCTGATCATGTCCTCAGTCTATGAGTTCGCAAAAAACGTCGAAACATTGCTGGAGCTCGGTGCCGGCATCGACATCCAGAACATAGCGGGCGACACTGCGCTGATGCGCGCTTCATACAACGCCAAAGGCGAAGTTGCAAGGATGCTGATAAACTGGGGCGCGGACATCAACCTAAAGAACAAAGACGGCGAGACCGCGCTGGTTAATGCCACGCTGGTTAATTCTGACGATCTCTTAAGATTGCTGATAAGCCACGGCGCCGACGTGAACAACCGGGAGAAAAACAGCGGCTTGACGCCGCTGATGTGGGCCGCAGACAAGGGCCACGAAAAAGTGTTCAAGACCCTTCTGGAGAACGGCGCCGACCCGAACCTGAAAACCAACTCTGGCTTGACCGCGCTGAGCGGCGCAGCGTGCTGCGGCAAAGAGAGGCTTGTCGGGCTGCTGTTGAAATACAAAGTCGATGTGAACGCGCAGGACGATAGGGGCAAGACGGCGCTCTTCGACGCGTCAGAGCTCGGGCATGAAAAGATCGTCAAGCTTCTGCTGGAGAATGGTGCCGATGCTCGCGTGAAGAACAAAGACGGCCATACGGCCGCTTATTACGCGCAGAGCAACAAAAACATCGAAAGGATGCTCAAGGACGCCGCAAAGGGCAAGTGAAATGGAGAAAAACGCGGACCACAACGGGAAAATGACCACAAACAGAGTGGAAGCGCTCAAAGCGTACCTCAACAAGATCGATGAATCCGGCAATACGGCAGGCGCGGAACTCAGGGGTATAAGGGAGAGCCTGAGAAGGCAGGACGAAGAGGCGAAGGCGCTTGGGGTAGAACTGATCCATGAAACAATAAAAAAATCAGTATCAGTCGATAGGATCAATGAGCTGATAAGCCGCGGTGCGGACATAAACACGATTGCAAAGGATGGGGGCACACCGCTACTGGGAGCTGCAATGTATCGCAACAACGATATCCTGAAATTGCTGATAGACAAAGGCGCCGACGTTAACTTGCGGGACAGTGACATCCTGAGCACCAACTTTACGGCGCTGATGGCCGCTGCGTACCATGGCAATGACAAAGGCGCCGAGATTTTGCTGGACAGCGGCGCGAACGTGAACGCCCAGGATGATGAGGGCAGGACCGCGCTGATGATGGCCTCGACAAAGGGCTACAAACTGGTTGTCGAAGTACTGCTGGAGAGGAATCCGGACCTCGATGTGAAGGACAAGTACGGCGATAACGCCCTGATGCACGCTCTGGAACTTACCAACGTCGAGATCGCTGAAATGCTGCTGAGCCACGGGGCAGATCCAAGCATAAGGGCGGTTGCCAGTGATACTCTGTTATCCTATGCCGCTCAGGACGGCTGCAACAAGACTGTTCTCATGCTGCTGAAGAACGGCGAGAATGTAAACCATCCGAACCTTGACTACGGCGGCACGGCGCTGATATCCGCCACAAAAAATGAACGCAAAGAGGTCATCAAGACGCTGCTGGCCAACGGCGCAGACGTGAGCATAAAAGACGTTATGGGAAAGACGGCAGCGGATTACGCAAAGGACGAAGAGACAAGGAAGCTGCTCGAAGCTGCGGCAAAGGGTAAGTGAGATGGGCAAAAACGCGAACAATGAAGGAAGGATGACTCCGGAGCGAGCCGATGCGATAAAGGCGTTCGTCCGGCAGGCTGACATGACGAAGCTGACTGGCGTGCCTATCGACAAAATCGAAGAGCTTGCACGGTCACTCAGATACGACATCCAGTACATGTGCCCGCGGGGAAATCCTGCAGCATTGAGCTACAAAAACCTGCTCGGAGCATACAACAAATCTACAATCTCCGACGCCGCAAAAAGCGCCAAGAAGTCGGTCGAGGATGCAACAAAGAATGATAAACCTCAGTCATAAGCCGTTCTTGTGCCTGTGACATAACCCAGTACGCTATCAAGATCCTTTTCTATGCAGTACTGCCTTGAGAAGTACTGCAGGATGTTGTTGACATCCCTCCTAAGGAACATCATCGCGTTGGGGTGCCTGATCACGACAGCCTGCCCGAAGTCGATTAGATAGGGCGTGTCCTCTTTCATGAGGATGTTGTACTCGCTAAGATCCGCGTGCACCAGCTCCTTTTCGTAGAGCTTCCTGACGTCGTCTATTATCGTTTTCATGGTCTTCTTCGGGTTCGTAAGCTCCGAACGCCTAAGCGTAGGCGCCGGCACTCCCTCGTCGCTGCCTATGAACTCCATTGCCAGAATGCTGCCGTTCGACATGTAAGGAATTGGTGCATTCACGCCCGCCTCCTTCGCTATCTGAAGATTGCCGTACTCCTTCCTGCACCATATCTTGATCGTGCCCTTCTTGCTCCTGTTCATCCTTCCGAACCTGGGATCGCCGATTATGTAGTCGGTCATCGTGTAGAACGACGAGGTCTCGATCCGGAAGAACTTCAGCACCACGAACTTGGCCTTCTTCACCGTCTCCGATAGGCCCGGCTCGCAAAGATAAAGGTCCGCCTCCTTGCCCCTCGCGGTTATGAAGACTATCCTGCTTATGATGCCCTTGTCGAAGAACTTGCTCAGGTAGACCATCGTCTCGTCGTTGAATATGCCGGTATCTACCGTCCTGTGCCCCTTGAAGGCGTACTCCTCTCGTTCCTGCCTCTTTCTCTTGCCCAGCCTCCTGACCAAACGACCACGCATTGAATATGCCGTATAAGTAGATAAAACCGACTGCACGTCAGTGGCATCGATTAGCGGAACAAACGAGTCTTTTTAAATCTTCGTTTTAATATATACGCGTGATGCAATGGCTGAACGGAAAGTTACGATAGCAATTGACCCGACGATGCAGATCGAAAAGCACGCGCTTTTCAGGGAGAAGCAGAGCGGGTGGGAAGTGTACCGCGCAGTGTACTGGGGCATATTCGTCTTCATACTCGGCGTGCTGCTGCTCACCGCATTCCCGACCGTCGCTGACATTATGTCATTCTTCGGCTGGGCGATGGTGCTGCTGGCACTGTTCGTGATAGTGTACGGCTTCGTGCTCTCGCTGCACCTGAAGCTGATGAAGAAGCACGCATAATCTTTTCAGTTTGAAGAAGCTGGTGAAAGGGCTGAAAACGCCTTTTCATCACTCCTTTTTATATTTTCTTGACCTTATCAATATCACTGGTTTTGATGTTACCGAACATATACGAGAGTAAGCATTACAAGCTGATGATAATCATACCGATAGCGCTGCTACTGATAAGCTTCTATTTCATACCAAAGATACAGCTCGACACCTCGCTGAGGGGGGGCATAAACGTCCAGATCCAGACCAACTCGATAGTCGACATAAGGCAGCTCACGCAGTCAATCGATTCCGCCATACCCGGCGCAGAGGCGAGCGTGCAGATGTCCCCCGGAGGACTTTCCATAACGATAGCCACGAACGCCAGCCTGGCCAACGCGGAGACCCATCTCCTGAGCATATACGGTGCGTACGGCAACTACACCTCGGCCGACGCGAACTTGACGCTGTACCAGAATAGGCTCACCGTCCAGCCTGACAATTCAACTATACAGTCGCTTGCGGCCAACGCGACAAAGCAGAGGCTGAAGGCACTGTCCGCAATCGACGCCCAGCTCGCCGCAGAACTCACCGCCCTAGGGCCTCCGCAGAGCGGAACCAGCTACAACTCAACAGACCCGGATGCGATGCTCGCGCTCGCGAAGAGCGCGTACACCGATTCATCCGCGGCATACGAGACCAAGGTCGTGGCCGCGCTCAAGAGCATAATCTCCTTCACATCCTACTCGTACAACTCCGTGACCCCCACGCTGGGAACGTTCTTCCTGGGGCAGATGCAGAACATAATCATCTGGTCGTTCATACTCCTTGCCATATCAGTGTTCGTCATCTTCAGGGACCCCATACCATCCATTACGGTCGTCTTCGGCGCTGCGAACGACATACTTGTGGCGCTGGGTGCCATGGCCGTTTTTGGAATACCACTCGGCGTGGCATCGATAGGCGGCATATTGATGCTGCTGGGCTATTCGATAGACACGGACCTGCTGGCTGCTGTCAAGATACTCAAGAGGACTGAGGGCACCTCGTCCGAGAGGGCCTTTGGCACCTTCAAGACCGGAGTGACCATGACCATATCCGCGATACTGTCGTTCTCAATACTGTTCATCGTCTCATACCTGACGTTCATACCCACGTACTACGAGATATCCGGAGTCGTCCTGATAGGACTGATTGTCGATATCATAACCACCTGGTGCGCAGACACTCCGTTGGTGCTGTGGCACAAGCAGAGCAAAGAGGCCAAACAATGAGCAGAACGGACTACCTAAAGGACAGGAGGATACTCATCCTGATAGTCATAGTCGCAGCCATGGCCATTCTCGATCTGAACTACGGCATACACTTCGGAATAGAGTTCGTCGGAGGGACGCAGATACCCATAACATTGGAGCATTCGATAAACGTCACCGCGATGACCGCATTGATATCTTCATTGCAGCAGAGGGTCTCCACCTTCGGCCTGAAGCAGGTGACCGTCGAAGGAGTCGGGGACACTCACGTCTATGTAACAATACCATCGGTCTCCGGGAGCGATGTCAACCAGACGATCAGCGTCATACAGAGCCAGGGAACCTTCGATGGCGTGGTCAACGGCAGGGAAGCGGTCAACGGCACCGACATAATCCACGGGACCATCGGGGAGATACCCCCGCAGCAGTTCAACAACAGCGTACAGTGGTCCGTTACATTCTACATAACACAGGATGCCGCCAAGCACTTTGCCACGGCAGTGCTCGGGCAGGGCAACATGCCCCTGTACATGTTCCTCGACCGCCCGTCATCGACCCTTGTGCTCATAAATGCATCGCAGCTCGGCAACGCAAGCGTTGGCCTGAGCGGCTCGCAGTCTCTGGCCGCGATGCAGAAGGCACTGGCGTTCGGCAACCGCACCATACCTGTCATAGCTGTGTACAGCTCCAACTCGAGCATGATCAGCGCCGAGAGCTTCCTCGCATCGAACAAGTACACGCAGGTCATAGCGAGCTCCAACCTAAACAAGACATTGATAGGCTATCTCCATAGCAAAAACTACACTGTCAAGCTTGAGGGTGCAGCGAACATGAGCCCCTCGTACACCAAGCTGTCGGTGAACAGCACGGTCCTCAATTCATGGCCGATAGTCGGCCTTCTCTCCTCGCCCGCCTTGAGCCCGGCGATAACCAACGGCAACGTCAGCCAGAGCTACGAGATCTCTGGAGCCGCTCCGTCGCACCTCAGCGCCGCCAACAAGCTCGTCTTCGCGCAAGAGCAGACCAAGACGATCGCAAGCATACTGAGCGGAGGAGCCCTTCCGGTTGCGATAATAGCTGGTACACCAGAGACCATACCCGCGACTCTGGGCCAGCACTTCCTCGTCGTCAGCGGCATAGCCGGACTCCTGGCGATCGCCGCGGTGTCCCTCTTCATGGTCGTCAGGTACAAGAAATTATTCCTGGTGGCCCCGATACTGCTCACGACGTTCACGGAGCTCTTCATAATCGTGTCGATCATAGGCCTTATAGGCACCATCGACCTCTCCGCAGTTGCGGGCATGATAGCCGTCGTAGGAACGGGAGTCGACGCGCAGATAATAATCACGGACGAGATGCTCAGCAGGAAGCACGAAACGACTTCTGCAAAGACGTTGCTCGGCAACGCCTTCTACATAATCTGGGCCGACGCGATACTCCTGGTAATCGCGATGCTGCCATTGTTCTTCTCCACCTCGCTGGTCACCGTCATCGGCTTCTCCGAATCGACAATCATAGGCGCGCTTCTCGGAGTGATGATAACAAGGCCGGCCTACAGCGCCATAATAAGCAGGCACTACGCCTGATCTCTCAGCCTGATTTGAATGACAATACGCTGCCCTATATGCAACAGGTCCTCCGACGAGGTGAAGTTCATCGGCGAGATCTGCGAGTTCTGCACAGCCGACAAGATACGCGGCACGATAGCGAATTCGGTCGACATGTACCGGTGCGGGCGCTGCGGCAACATAAGGGTCAAGGGCCAGTACAAGCCCCTCGGTAACGTGGCGCTGAGCGAGCTGGTGAATTCGGTCGCCCACGTGCGCGACTGCACCGCAAAGGTCACCGGCTTCTTGAAGAACAAGATCGATATCGAGTACGAATGCGACGTGAACGGCGAGATCGCGAAGTTCAACACCACCATGGACGTGCGGCCGATAAAGCAGATATGCCCGCGCTGCTACAAGATAAGCTCAGGTTATTACGAAGCCCTGGTCCAGCTGCGCGGCGACGTCGTGAAGGCGGACAAGATCGCGGAGAAGCTCTTCGACTACATAGCGAAGAACGGCGCCTTCATAGCGAAGTCGGAGCAGGTGACGAACGGCTTCGACATCTACGTCAGCGACAAGAAGCTCACGGCAGAATTCCTGAAGGCGAAGCGGCTGAAGTCGAAGCTCTCGGCGACGCTCGCCACGATAAAGGGTGGAAAGAAGCTCTACAGGAACACCTACCTATTGAGAATCCAATAACAAACTTTTTTGAGGATAAGAGTCCTTACGTGGATTTTATATAAACGCACGGCGACGAAGGCACCGAGGGGCAGGAGTTCTGCGCGCTGACGTTGACAAGGTAAGTGCCGGTCTGCGCTATGTTCTGCAGGTATCCGCTGACGTTGAGCGGTGTGTATGCCGTCACGTAGCTGGGACCCGCGTTCGTTGTCACGAGGAAGACGATCTCGTGGCCTATCCCGCCCATCGTGTTACCGACGAATATGTTGTTTATGTTCGGCGGAACCTGGATTAAGACGAGCTGCTTCGCCGGATAACCCTGTGATCCGACCGCAGTTGCGATGCTTGCGAGCTTAGTGGCTGCTTCTTGCGCCTCGGCCGTCGAGAGCGTGGAGGTGGAGCTCGCCATCTGTATGAATGCGAGCGCCACTATCGGAAGCAGCACAATGAGCCCGAAGGAGAGCGTTATCAGTAGTTCCAGGCTCGACTGCGCCTTCTTGTTGTTGCTCTTCCTCGGATAGCTGCTCATTCCGCTTCCCTGTACAAGTTTATCTTCCTTGAAGTCTGCATCATCTCCTTCTCCTTTATCAGCATCTTCCTCAGCCTCTCCATGACCTCCCTCATCGATTCCTCAAAGTTCGGTTCGGTGGTGTGCAGGCTGATTATCCCCTTGTTCCCTATGGACAGCCTTACCTGCACCTCATAGGATTTGTTTCCAACCTTCTTGACCCTGAAGGTCACGTAATCGACCTTCACGCCGTTCATCTTCTCGGCCTTCTCTATCAGGCTTTTCAGCTCCTCGTTTATCTCGTCGCTGTACTGATAGGAATCCGCGTCGAGCCCGGATATGAATATCCTTCTCTCCTCTATCCTCCTCTTCGCTATGACGCTTTCGAGGACGTCCATCACCGTTAGCATGCCTGCGGGGCTGCCCTTCCTCAGCACAAGAATGGATGAGATGTTATTCTCTATCAGCTCCCTCACCGCGTCGGTAAGGCTCTTGTCGTAGTCGATGCGCCTCGGGTTGCGCTCCATCATGTCGCTGACCGTGACGTTCGAGGCTCCGTAGTTCCTGCTGCTCCTCTCCGGCAATCTGTCCTCTATTTTAGTGTAACCCTGGACTATGTCATGATTGGTTATCAGGCCTGCGAGCCTGCCGTTGTCGAGTACAACCAGCCTGTTGACCTTCTGGTCGCGCATCGTCGCCTTCGCCTGCGTTATGCTCGCGTCGTTGCCTATCGCGAGGACCGGCGTGGTCATAGCCTCCCTCACCTGTATGTCCTTCAGCATGCCCATGGAGAGCATCATCTTGAGCAGCGTCGTCCTGTCAAGGACGCCGATGATCCTCTTGCCGTCGGAATAAGGCAGGGCCTTCACTCTCGCTCTGTAGAAATAATAAACGAGATCCTCGACCGAGGTGCTCTCGGTTATGCGGGGCACCTTGGTGATGAACTTCTCAAGCGTTTCGGTCTTCCCGAGCCTCAGGTTCTGGCCGGACCTGTAGAAAGTTCTCGAGTCTATTATGCCGAGATAGCTCTTGTTCTTGTACACGACCACGGCCGGGTGCTTCACAAGTTCCGGTATGACTTTCGTTATCGGCGTCTTGTAGTCAAACGTAAGCGTCTTCGATATCAGTTCGTCGGGTATCCTGTTCAGTGCCATTGGTTCACCTCGTGAAGATAATAAAAGAGAAACTATAAATAACATCAGTGAGAAATCGCAACGGGCCAGGATGGCAGATAGGCTATGCGGTCGCCTGCAGAGCGACACAGGGGGGTTCGATATGTTAATATCAACACGAAAATCCCTCTCCTGGCTCGACTACTCCAGCTTACCATCCAATGTCCGCCCTATATATAGATAAATGAGTTGAATACGATGCGCCTTGGGATAGTTGGATTTGGTTATGTTGGCTCAGCAGTAGCCAATGGGTTTGGAAAACTAGGCCATACCATATGCGTATACGATATCTCATGCGTAGCGTTTAAGAATGCTAAAACAAAAGGATATACGGTATACAACAAGCTTGAGAAGTTAGTTGATAACTCCGAAATTATATTTGTGTGCGTACCAACCACCCAAAATCGTGACGGTAGCAACAATTCTAGTATAGTCTACAAAATGATTCGGGAAATTGCCGCCGTATGTAAGCGAAGGACGATAATAGTAGTTAAGTCCACAATTATGGTTGGAACTACTGACAAATTAATTAGAATGGTGCAAGCGAGAACTACAAATGTTGAAGTACTGTTTAATCCAGAGTTTTTAACAGCTAGTAATTCATATAAAGACTTCTTACATCCAGATAGGATAGTTATAGGTGGGTATGACACTAAAGCGATTAAAAAATTGTGCAATTTATACAAAGGATTCACAAAACACGTAATTGTAGTAGATCCCAATACCGCAGAACTTGCAAAATATGCATCCAATTCGTTTTTAGCAACAAAAGTCTCTTTCGCCAATCAGATGGGCGTAATATGCAGACGAATGCATGTGGACCCTATTTGTGTAATGAAAATAGTTGGTTTGGATAGGCGGATTGGTTCGAGCCATCTAGATCCGAGCAGAGGTCCGTTTGGAGGAAGCTGTTTGCCGAAAGATTTGAATGCTCTAATCTTCGAAACTACTAAACTCAGGGTCTATAACTCCCTCCTAAAAGTGGTAAAAGAAGTAAACGAAAAAAGTGAACCGCTCCACCCCAAAAGGGCATCAAAGTTGTAACGCCGCTAAGTGCATCACAAACAATTCGAATTGCCTGTAATCATCTCCTTCTCCCTTTGAATCATGCTACAAATATGCCTCTAACTATACCGGCAGTCATTCCTTCACCAATAGCCCCATTCTTTAGCCCTTCGTGATTTGCATGCTGCCGTTGTCTTTTCGACGGTCCCGTATACCTCCATGCTAAATTTTATGTACGCGTTCCGATTTGAAAATTGATATAGCGCAACGGTCCATCCAGTGCCAATTGGAAGCCGCCAAGTATACTTTGGTCTTGATAATTGAAGAATGACCCTAAAGCAGATTCCCTAGAAAATTTTGACCCACATGGTGGGAAAACTGGAGTCGGATATAAATTACTACCCCCCAAATCATTAATATGGTAAAGAGAGAATCAATAAAGAATATCAATTCTGGATTGGAAGTGCCGAACTCTAAAAAAACCCCAGATGTAATTGGTCGGTATCTAAAAAGCCAAATGGTGAAAGATACCAAAAAGGTCATCTTCTTATTTGATTCCCTCAATTATTTCGAATTTAAAAAGCATTTTAATAATAGGATAAACCTCCGCAATCTAAAATGTTTTAATAGCAACTTCCCTACTGGGACATACACCGCATACCCCTCTATATTTTTTGGCGTGAAACCCGATAAACATAAACTATTGGGAACTGCATTCTATTCCCGCAAAGATAAAGGATTGTTTAGTCTAATGAGTGACCGAGTTACTGGCCTGAACGGCCAAAAAATAAAAAACAAACGATATAAAAAAAGTGGCAAGATTCATTCGTTCTTAGAGTACTCGAAATCAGACCCCGTCTTCTTGAGTCTTGCTCTACCATGGTTAAGCTCGTCTTTGTGGGATGAAATTCTCGGGGAATCTTTACGTATAAAGATACCCCTTATCGGACCTGAAGATAATCGTAATTATAAGGAAGAACTAAGAGAACTTTTCAGAAAGGCGGAAAATCTAATAGAAGAAGAGGGTCCCTCTGTTTTATGCGTTTTCGTTGATTTTGATGAAATAATGCATATATTCGGAGTTAAAAATAATAAAACCCAAAAATTACTCGAAATGAGCTCCATCCTTATCTCGGAAATCATAAATAAAAATCCAAGCTATGATTACCTCTTTGTTTCGGATCATGGACAGATAGACCAGAAAAATACAAAGAAGCTAAATTTAGAAAAGATCAAAAATCTTATCTATTGTGAAGCTGGCGGTGTCGGAAGAGCACGTTACATATACAGTAAATCAGATGCAGCTTTTTTGGATATTAAAAAACAAGTTGGCTCATCCGGTGTTGTATTTAGAAGAACTGATAAAGAACTTAAAAAGTTATTCGGATTTGACCCATCACATTTTGACGAGATTGGTGACATAGTCGCAATCGCTACTAAGCCCAGTTTCCCTTCACATGGATGGAATTGGAAGGCGGAGCACGGCGGTCTTTCGCGTGATGAGATTAATATTCCATTCTTACATATAAAGGCAAATAGATAAAGTCATAAATTTGTGTTGAGATCGCCTTTGCCATACCGGATGATCATATACAAAAATCTCAAATAAAAGGTAGAACATTAAAACAATTAGGTATGGAAAAACTAGGTTTTACCATAACCGCCAAAGAGGATTCGAAAATTACGCCGTTTTTAGAAGTTATCTCTAAATTCTCAGAAGAAATTTTATCGATTAGTACTAAACTAGAAAATCAAATATTAATCCAAACTAGGAAAGGACAATCAAAAATAAAAATAAACAATCTATACACCGAATTTCGTTTTAAAAACAGAGTGCTTAAATTTTATCATGGCGGAAAAAGTAAACTCATATCCAATACGTTAGCTATGATCTATGAACAATTTATTATGCAAAACTACTCTAAAATACGCTTACGTAACGCTTCGGTAATCGATATTGGAGCAAATATCGGGGATTCAGCCATTTATTTTGCAATGTCTTCCGCAAAACATGTATACGCGTTTGAGCCCTATCCATACACATATTCTGTGGCCCTGAAGAACCTGAAAACAAATAACTTATTAAAAAAGATTACGTTATTAAATGAGGGATATGGTAGAATAGATTGTTATATAAAAATAGATCCTTACTATAAGAGCAGTGCGAGCGATACCATCATCGAATCTGAAAAAGGTAAGCAAATTAAAATAAACACCCTTAAGACCATCGTAGAGAAATTTAAAATAAAAGACGGGCTGCTTAAAATGGATTGCGAAGGGTGCGAATATAACTTGATTTACGAAACTACAGAGACCTTAAGGAAATTTAAAGGGATACTCATCGAATACCATTATGGTTATATCCCATTATTAAAAAAACTCGAAAGTTCTGGTTTCGAAGTAAATTTCACCAAACCTTATAAAACAAAATTGAGAAGCAGGATAGGTTTTATAATAGGTAAAAGGATTAATTAAATGTCAAGTGTATAAACAAAATCTAACAAAACATTAGATTTAAGGAGCTAGCGCTACAATAGATAATCAGTGCCCAAAATTTGGGCGTATTAAGATTTAATAAGAGCTGAGAGAGATGGAAGAAGATACCAATGACAAAAAGTACCTTATCGATTTATTGGAAATCGAAACGGAAAAACTAGTACGACAATTTGGCGCTCTTAGAGTAAAAGATTTAGATAAAGTACCCGAATTCAAGGCTTTCAAGAATGGCTTACTCTACTCTCATAGGGATTTCGATAAATTTTACGGTAGATTATTGAAAGGGGAAAAAAGTGCAATCGTATCGGGCTTAAATCCCAGCGGAACTCTCCACATAGGGCATATGGGCATATTTGATACAATACAGAACTTTCAGAAGACACACGGAGTCGAAACATTTATACCAATATCCGACGATGAGAGCTATGTAACAAGGAAGGTAGCGACACAGGAGGAAGCATTGAAAAATGCTTTGATACTAACAAAAAGTCTAGTAGCGTACGGATTTGACAAAGACAAGACGAAGGTAATAATAGACCAAATATATACCAATATTTACAATTTTGCAATAAAGCTCTCTAAGGGCATAACTCTTTCTACAATAAATGCAGTATACGACTATAAAAATAGCGAGAGTGTGGGCCTCCATTTCTATCCTTCGGTACAAGCGGCACACGTATTATTCCCTCAAACACTTGGGATTAAGAATGTACTGGTTCCAATCGGACCTGATGAAGATGCACACTTAAGAGTCTGCAGAGACGTCGCGGCCAAATATGGATACAACCCCCCTGCAGTTCTTCACAATAAATTCCTTCCCGGAATAGACGGATCAAAAATGTCAAAATCAAAAAACAATGCCATATTCCTCCTTGAAAACAGAAGCGAAATTATGAAGAAGGTAATGAAAGCTTTTAGCGGAGGGAGGACCAGTATCGAAGAACACAAAAAGTATGGAGGGATACCAGAAAATGATGTCGCTTACATCTACCTGAAATATTACTTCTTGGAAGAGCAAGAGAGCAAAAAACTATACGAAACGTACAAGAAAGGTGAGATTCTGAGCGGAGATATGAAGAAGCTGCTGCTAGAAAAAGTTTTAGATAAGGTCGACAAACTTGCTGCGCGCTATGCTAAAGTCAAACCAAAAGACATAGATGAAATATTAATGAAAAATGATGGAGTAGACATTGTAAACATTGTAGAAAAGATGGGGATATGTTAGGTGCTATCCTTGAATGAATGGGGGGCTTTATTGGTGGAAGGCAGGAATAAAGTGAACTATAAATCAATTAAAAGTAAGAATGAAGAACTAATTAAAATGCTCTTTTGTGGAGTTTGTGGAACCGATAAACATATTATAAAAGGAGATGTAAAAGGGATAAACCTTCCACGAGTATTAGGTCACGAGTGCGTTGGGGAATTAGATGGAGAACGTTACATATGGCCCGCAATAATACCCTGCAATAAGTGTGTAAATTGCAAAAATGGAAGGTATAATGCTTGCATACAAAATCAAGTGTTTGGCTTAACAACAAAAAATAGGTATGCTGGTGGTTGGGCAACACATTCAATAATCCCTAAGGGAACAATTCTGGTAAAAGTTCCTGATGCTCTAAAAACAAGAACGGCTGTACTGGTCGAAACAATAGCCAGCACAAAACCATTACATAATTTGGACTTGGAGGGCAAAGAACTATTGATAATAGGATCTGGAGCGATAGGACTTGTTGGAGCGATACATGCCAGTAGCAAAAATCCCGGAAGGATATCGATGGTGGGGCATAAGGAACAGGCATCACTTCTTGGAAGTGTAATAGACAAATTCTATGAAAAAGGGGCGAATAATGAAAAACTAATAGATCGATTTGATTTTGTTTATGATGCAGGTGGGAGTCCAGAATCTTATGCTGACGCATCAAGGTATGTAAAGCCCAATGGTGTAATACTCGAAAGTGCATGCATGATAAATAAATTTACGGTAGACATAAGTGGAGTTATCAACAAGGAAGCAAGTATCTATACGCAACTAGGCTACACCCCAAAAGATTTTGATTGGGCAATCCAGCTTGCTTTGAAAAAACAAAAGATTTTAGGCCGAATAATAACACATCGTTTTTATCTTAAGGATTCTGACAGAGCATTGGATGTAATGCTTAAACAGAAATATGGAAAGATTATATTTGATTGCAAATAACTCATCAGGTTAAACAATGGAGTTCGACGCATGGAGTGTACCAAAAGTGGATAACCTACAATACGCCAGAATGCGTGCTAAGCTAAAGATAAATCCATTCAACTTCGATCTTAAGGAAAGACCTAATTTCTCAAAAAGAGGTCTAATCATAGGACATAACAACTTTGACGGATGGCTAGAATTAGCCTCTAACGGTAAAAGGGTTTCTCTTGTTAGCGGATTTATGCCGAGCGGGATACCACATCTTGGCACTTTATGTATCTTACAGCAGATGGCGTATTATCAAAAAATCTACAACGCCGAATTATTCATACCAATAGCAGATATAGAAGCAACTTGCGTAAGAAACAAATCAGACAAAGACATAAGGGAGATAACACCGAAATTAATAGCGCATTTGATGGCAGCTGGAGTGAACATCAGAAATTCAAAAATATACTTACAAAGTAGGAATATACAAACATTAAAAATTGCATTAAATTTAGCTTCCTTCATTAATAAATCAAAATTTGAAGGTTTATACGGTAGAAAACTAAACAAAGGCGAGATCATCTCCTCTCTTGCAATGGCTGCCGATATAATATACCCGGAATCATTCAAATATGACGGCATACTTGTCACACTTGGTATCGACGAAATAAGTCATGCAAAGCTTGTCTATGAAATCATAAAAAAAAGAGGATTCAAAAATTTAATAAGCTTCACCTACTGCAATCTGCTACAAGGCATCTTAGGATCAAAAATGGGGAAAAGTGTGCCTCAAAACAGCATAAAATTAGATGACGGTTCAATGTACATCCAAAACTTTATAGAAAACTGAGTTTCAAAAAAAGATATGGGCAGCAATCTCCCAGTCAATATACTAAAGTGGTTTACAAAATATAGCTATGAAAGCACTGCACTGGGCAATAATGATCCTAGCGGTAAAAATTTGATTACAGGGTGCATAAAAGTTACAACAAAATTATTAAGCGAGCATCAGATGAGGTATGCGCAATTCCTTCCTAACGCAAAAAGATTTACTTCTAAACTCTTCTCTCAGAACAGCGACTTTTACTCGAAGAAATTCCTCAATTCTAAAAGATTTGATATACTATGAGTAGCGAAGCTGGAATTCTTAGTATCTACACCTTTATTACTAATCAAAAAGGTAGTATCTATACCTACCGCTTTGGCGCCTTTAAGATACCCTATATCATCATCTATCATTACCGCTTGTTCTGGCTTCACATTAAAATATCTCAATACCCTAGTATATGCCATACGCTCTGGCTTTCTTCCGTTTTCATCCCCTGTAACGATAAATTCAAAAATACCCCCTAAATCTATAGCCTTGAGAACGCTGTGCACCCAAACTTTTGGCGCAGATGATAAAATAGCTTTATGGATGTTCAATGAAATCAACAACTTCCGTATATCGGGGTCCGGTTTTAGATACTTATCTGCAGATATGTTCCATGCTTCTGAAAGGTATTCGATCCTAGAGATATTATAGTCTTTTTCGATACCACTATCTATGTGGCCATTGTACTTGTGATATATACAATTCCAAGTATCCTCTGCTTCATCTTTCCCAATAGAAAGCCGTTTGGAGAGAAATCCTATAGCTCTATTCCGTACTTCATTATACATTTCTGTGTCCCTAAATTTAGTGGCACCAGAAGGTAATCTATATAATGTACCATCAACATCAAATATTGCAAGCTTGTAATCACGTTTCGTATCCTCCTCCTGCGATTTGTTCAATAAATACATTATAAATAAGTAAACATACCTTTTTTATCATTAGCTTGCGAAGCTTTATTAAAAGCGTTGCTATTCTGATATCACAGTGTAAAAGGGATAAAATGACTTCCGCGTTTGGGTATGTAAATGTCAATGGCAAAATTTTACTTGTGAAACATAATTATGGCGCGAAGAACTGGCACCTTCCCGGAGGGGAAGTCAAAAAAGGAGAATCACCTAAAAAGGCCGCCCTACGAGAACTCGAGGAAGAGACTGGATTTAAAGGCGAAGTGACGAATTATCTCGGTAACATATTTACCTCAGGATATGGGACTGCACATATATACAATATAAAGATTGTTGGGGGTGCTATCAAAAAGAAACCAGATAAAGAGGTCGCCAATACAGATTTTTTTACTTATGACCTATTACCTAAACACATGTCAAGATACGCAAAAGAAAGGATAGATATATGCAGAAATAAAAACGCGGATTCTTATTATGTTGGCATAAGCAAATATTCTAATAGTTTCTCCTGGTCAGATACAAAAAAAGTCCTATTAAATTATATGAATAAAGCAATAAGTGAAATGGACGAAAATATAATAGATGAAGCAAAAAGAAATAAGGGCGATAGATATGTGCATAATTATTTCACGAACCTGAAAAACGACCTTCTAAAGGAAATAATACATTATAAACATCAGGACCGAACGAAAAATCCGAAAAGTAACGATTATTTTGGAATCGATAACCGTAATATTAAAAAATTGCGTATATACGGTAAAAATTATAAGGTCTTTAGCATAAAATCTGTGAAACCCCCTAATAACAAGCCGCTCATAAATATAATACTACCCTGTAAAAATTCATCGGAAACGATAGTCAAGTCCATAAAATTCTTAGTCCAAGAGATGAAGAAATCACAAAGATTATTTTTCAATGTTACTATATTTGTAAATAATACTGACGACACTATGGATAAAATACTTGTTAATTTTCCAGATACAAGACCCTCACAAAATTACAATGTAATCATCATAGAGTCACCCAAAAAATGTGTAGCTACAAATTCGGATAGTATAAATATATGTAAAAATTATCTTAATCTATTAATGGAAAGAGACAAAATAAATCTAAAAAACTCCTATTTCTCTACATGGGACGACGAACTAGATAATAGAATAAAATTGAAAACTTCTATATTCCAATCAAATCTGAATATTCTAATTGCCTCAGAAAATAACAAAGCAATCTCATGCTATATGGTGGATTCTAGGAGAGCAGTATCAAGATGGCATTCAATCCATAATTCCACATTTTTAGGTTTGAAGCGCTTGCAACAGAGATGTATTGTTCATAACGGCGGAGGCATAATAATTAGGTGGGAGGATATATCCCATAAAGAGATAAGTGGCAAAACTATGCCTGGAACTGACATATCCGCGCTACTATTGCTAAGCGTACCTTTTAAAACTCTAAAAACTTTAGGCATAAACAACTGGCCACTAAGAATAAACAAAAATGCACCCATATTTCATCCTGTTGAAAGCGATATATTACAATGGACAGCCAAATACCTCAAATACTTCATGTCTTGGGAAATAAGTATGGATAAAATAAAAGACGGCGATAAAAGAATAGCAAATTTATGGACCAAACGCATAAACGAGAATAAACGAATGATACACAATAAAATTGATAAATTAACAAGAAGGGAGTCGATAAAAAGAAGACTCGATAAAGAATTTATGCATGCGTATTATAAAGTGATAAAAGAAATTAATGAAAAAGAAACCGTATATCCGGTTTTTAAAAACTTTAGGCGGAATTAAAAAATGTCTATAAATAGTTTATCGCTTCGATTGTGGGGCAAACAATCAACGATTATTTAAATTTAAAGGAACATGATAAGCAGTGATACCATGACTTACCCAAACAAAAGGGTATGCTCGGGTGGTAGAGCCCTCTCCTGGCTTAATCATTCCAACCTGCCTTTATCCCTGATCCTGCTCCTTAGAAACTTCTCGAGATTAGGGCGTTTCTAGTTTCGCAGATGGTTCTGCAAACTATCGCCCTCGCGCAGCAGATGGCTTTGCGGCTTCGTCGAGTTGCCTGTCTCCTTCAGAATCACCACGGGAGCGGCGCCGTTGGGCTTGATGTAATCATAAACGTCATAATACACGTAACCCTTGGAATCTAGCACAGCGACCATGGGCATCTCATCCGGGTTTTTATTGATAATGAAGCACCACTCCCCCGGCTTCAGCAACGCGATGCCTATCTCTCTCGGGTCTTCTGTCGTGGGCATTGCGTCTCCCTCGATTCTTGCTATGGCTTTTGTTTTTGTCAAATCCGGGCCTTTGCCTTCCGCAAATCTTAGGGCCTTGTACTCCTGGCCGTCCACTGTGGCATGCTGCGGCCTGCCAATCGGCACCGGCAGTTTTGCTTCGGCATACAACGCTGTTTTCGACATTCGATCACACGATATTGTGTGATTTGTATAATATTTCTATCTTTCGGTTGCCGATCGCCGCCAACTCCGAACAAAAAGACATGTTAGAGCGGCGACGCGTTCTTCTGGCCTCCGTTTTCAAGCATTTTTGCCCCCAGCCAAACGAGTTTCGTTACCTCACCACAACATTATTAACTTTCAAAAGTGTAACGTTATTGGGTGAGTTTCATGAACAAGTGGGCAATCTCTATCATGGCATCGTTGCTGTTTGTAGCATTATCCCCGGCATTAGCACAGGCCAGCCTCGGAGTGACTTTAACATCACAAAGAACTTCGATGACCGCCGGGCAAAACAGCTTGCTCACCACCATCATAACTGGCGGGGACGGGAATTACAATTGTCTGTGGTCATACACCAACTTCAAAGTCGGTACAATCCCCTTTGCAGGTAACTCATGCAACGTAATATTTTTCGGCAATAGCTCAGACACTGCCTCTCCCGATACGATAAATTTGGCCGTAACCGACGGCAGTGGAAATTCCGGAGGCACTGTGACATACATCGCAGTAGATCCAGCCCTTGCGTTCTCCATCACCTCCTCATCGTACACCGTGTACGTCGGGAGCGGTGTGCACATATACAACAGCACCGTAAACGGATCAATCAATTTCCCGGGCCTGACGCCCTACTCATTTTCTTACATGACTATACCCCAAAACGGAGTCGTGTACACCCAAAACAATGACTTCACTTTCACAAGTCCGGGTACCTACGACCTAATTGAGACTTTGACGGATGAAAACCAGGCTTCCCTGTCCAACAGCGTCTCAATAACCGTGCTTCCCTTAACGGCCACGCCTCCGACAATCTCGATAACTCCCACATCACAGACTATCGATGCGGGACAGTCAGTGGCATTCAGCAACACAACGACCCAGGGAACGCCGGGGTACACATATTCATACACGCTGTCAGGGGGCACTCTCGGAAACAACAACAAAGTGACCTTCTCAACATCCGGCACCTACACGGTGCAGGAAACGGTGACCGACTCTGTCGGAGGCACCGGACAGTCCAACATCGCCACGATAACGGTCAATCCATTGCCGACAATATCAATCCTGCCCACATCACAGACTATCGATGCGGGACAGTCAGTGGCATTCAGCAACACAACGACCCAGGGAACGCCGGGGTACACATATTCATACACGCTGTCAGGGGGCACTCTCGGAAACAACAACAAAGTGACCTTCTCAACATCCGGCACCTACACGGTGCAGGAAACGGTGACCGACTCTGTCGGAGGCACCGGACAGTCCAACATCGCCACGATAACGGTCAATCCATTGCCGACAATATCAATCCTGCCCACATCACAGACTATCGATGCGGGACAGTCAGTGGCATTCAGCAACACAACGACCCAGGGAACGCCGGGGTACACATATTCATACACGCTGTCAGGGGGCACTCTCGGAAACAACAACAAAGTGACCTTCTCAACATCCGGCACCTACACGGTGCAGGAAACGGTGACCGACTCTGTCGGAGGCACCGGACAGTCCAACATCGCCACGATAACGGTCAATCCATTGCCGACAATATCAATCCTGCCCACATCACAGACTATCGATGCGGGACAGTCAGTGGCATTCAGCAACACAACGACCCAGGGAACGCCGGGGTACACATATTCATACACGCTGTCAGGGGGCACTCTCGGAAACAACAACAAAGTGACCTTCTCAACATCCGGCACCTACACGGTGCAGGAAACGGTGACCGACTCTGTCGGAGGCACCGGACAGTCCAACATCGCCACGATAACGGTCAATCCACAACCAACTGTATCAATATCATCCGTACTGCCAAATCCGACAGACATCGGGGTACCGATCACGATCAGCGCAAACACGGTGGGGGGCGGCACTGGTACATCAACATACTCATGGTCGGTTGCAGCTGGGCATGCCTGCCCAGGAACTGAAAGTAGCACAACAACAAAGTCGTTTACCTACACTCCATCGGGTACGACATCAACCTGCGAATTCACCGTGACGGTCAAAGATGCGGTCGGGGGCATGGGCACGGCTACGACCAATGCGATAACGGTCAATCCATTACCGACAGTAGTGATCACCGCTCCTCCATCTGCAACATCTGCAGATGTAGGGCTGCCGATAACTGTGGCTGCAAGCGCATCAGGCGGTACAGCACCATTGTCCTACTCGTGGGCCGTTTCAACTGGAGCGTCATGCCCAGGATTCACTTCTGCAAACACAGCATCCTTTTCATACACTCCATCCGGAACAACTTCATCCCAAACAACCCAATCTGGAGCAATGCCAGACTGCCATCAGGCACCGGCACCGGTAAATTGCCAATTCACCGTGACTGTGACCGACTCATTCGGTAAAAAGGCAACCGCTACGACTCCGACGATAACCATCAACAAACAACTGACCGTATCAATATCGGCCCCCACCTCTGCTACATCAGTTAACGTCGGTGTGCCGGTGACAGTGACTGCAATCGCTTCAAACGGCACTGGAGCAGTGTCCTACTCGTGGGCGGTCCCAGCCGGAGATTCATGCCCTGGATTCGTTTCGGCGAGCGCTGCGTCCTTCTCGTACACTCCGTCCGCAACGTCAACGAACTGCCAATTCGCCGTGACCGCAACCGACTCGATCGGTCAAAAAGCATCTGCAACGACACCGGTGATAACGGTCACGCAGCCGCCAGTGAAGGGTTGCACGAATTCCAACAGCGGAAAACCGATCAGCATAACCGGAAGCTATCTGACCAGTACGGTCCAAGTGACCGATCAAAGCGCAGTGATCGTCACGGGGAGCCACGACACCATAACAATCAACATGCCGGGCAGCAACTGCAACATCGCAGTGCAGGTGACCGGGAGCGTGGACAATGTAAACATCTACAACGGCACCATAACCCTGACGGAAACCGGCAGCTACGGCACGACAACAATGCACAACACCATACTCTCGGCGCAGACAATAACGGGAAGCATGGACACGATATCCGGCGCGACAATCAACGGCAATGCGTTCACGATAACCGGCAGCTCCAACCTGGTCGAGAGCGTGCAGGTCATGGCCCTCAATTCGTTGCAGCTCACTGGAAGCTACGTGGATCTGACATTGAACATGCTCACTTCGAAGCCAATGGCCCTCACCGTGACCGGAAGCTACGACACCCTCCACACAATAGGAGGCACCATAAACCTGAAGATGACCGGCAGCTACAACACTCTCTACTATCACGATACGACCATAGCGAGCCAGAGCATAACCGGCACCGGGGACAGTCTGATCAAGGATTGAAGCGATACGGGTATGAAGATTCAGTGATGTTATCAGAACCCATAAAGTTTGCGCATGCGATGCCGGTGCCAAGCTCGACCAGACATCCGACACCAGGCTCACGAGAGCCCAGTCCGCGATGGAATACCTGATGACCTACGGCTGGGCCATACTGATACTCGCGGTGGTCCTGGGCGCATTCTATTCCTTGGGCGTCTTCAACGGCACCAACTTCACAACAAGCACCTGCATAGCCGATGTGGGCTTCCTCTGCAATAACCTCGTGTTAAGCGCGAACGTGAACAACGCGTACAGCGACCCCAGCATAATCCTCGGTGCAGGCGTCACATCGCCAACACCCTGGTCAAACGTCTGGTTTGTCGTAGTGCCTCAGGGCCAGATGCTGTCGGGCACCAGCATATCCGATTATAGCTCGACGAACAGCATAGGGTACTGGGGCGGCCTGTGGGGCCACGCCTACTTCATCTCGTCTCTGACATCAGGGCAGACCGCGACAGTGCAGATGTACATAAACCCCAATTTTCCCGGCGCAACTACGCAGTCGATAAAGATCCAGACCAAGCTGACCGGCAGCGTATGGGCCATGTACTCCACCCCGACGACCACGAACGCGCTCACCGAGATTGCAAAGTTCAACGCGGTCGCAACCACCTCGAGCTGATCCGCCGCTTGCAACATTATTTAAATTCTTACTTGGAAGTTATCCCTGGTGCATGAGATGATCTTCATTGACGAGATAAAGGAGCAGCTTAACGTGATGCTGCACCCGAGCAGCGCCGCAAAGAGCAGGAGCGTCGGAGATTCGCTGAAGTACTACTACAAGCTCGTATTCATACCCATGATAATATCGTTGGTCCTGGTTTACATCGGGAGCTCTTTACTTGGGGATATCATGTCGCTGGCGGGCATGCGCGCCCTCTCATCCCTTTCGATCTTTTCGATAATGGGGCTGGTGCTGCTGTTATTCCTGGTGATAGAGCCAATAAGCCTCCTGATAAACGCAGCCATACTGCAGGCAATTGGCGGCAATCTCTTCAAGGCGTTCAAGGGAAAATACGATGACACCTTCTCCGCGATAGTATATGCGTCGTGCAGCGTGATGCTCTTCTTCTGGCTGCTACTGGTGCCTATTCTCGGGACGCTGATACTGGCCATCCTGGGGATATGGTCCCTCATCATCGAGATAATCGCCATTGCGAAGATGCACGGCACAAGCAGGCTTGCGGCCTTCGTAATCATAATCGGCTCGGCTGTGCTGATCGGCATAGTGGCTGATGTGCTGGCCTTCGGCCTGGTCGCATTGTTCGGCATCGGTGCGTTCGGCAAGTCGATCCTCACCTCTCTTGCCTCCACCTGCGTAGCAAAGGCGGGATACTACTGCTCCAACATGCTGTACTCAAACTCGACCGGCCAACTGACCGTAACCATAGGGCAGAGCACCGGCGCGAACTGGACCGGCTGGGGAGTCGCGTATGCGGCAAACGGCACAAGCCTGGCATCAAACGGCGCGCCGAACATCAAGTTCTATGCGATGACCGGATCCCTCGCCACTGGCGGGAAGGAAACGGTCACGTTCCCGGCCAGCGGCAGCGTTCCTGTCGGCAGCGCACTAGCCGGCAACATCTGGGTGTGCTACTACACGACGACCGGAACCGGTGTTGTCGGAGGCAAGGGAAGCTGCACGCAGTCTGGAGGGACCGGCACAAGCGCCACGATCTATTCGCAGATTGCGGCATTCACGGCCAAAGCGGCATAGCCCCGCCTTCTGCAGCGGAGCGATTGCAGGCGCTGCAGGCATGGGCTTCGGCATATTGCATTTAGACAAAAAGTGATCTCATGGACAAGTCATCAACGTACGCGGTAAAGGACATGGCCCTCGCGAAGAAGGGCCTGCTCAATATAGAGCTTGCGGAGATGCGCATGCCCGCGCTCATCAAGATAAGGGAGCAGCTCAAGAAGAGCCTGCCCTTCAAGGGCGTCAGGATAGGCATGGCGCTTCATCTCACGAAGGAGACCGCGGTGCTGGTCAGGACGCTGATGGCCGGCGGCGCCAGCGTCGCGATCGCCAGCTGCAATCCTCTTTCAACCCAGGACGACGTCGCCGCGCAGCTCGCGAAGGAGGGCATACACGTCTTCGGCTACAAGGGCGAGAGCGTCGAGGATTACTACAAGTTCATAGACAGCGTCATAGAGTCGAAGCCGAACCTGACGATAGACGACGGCTGCGACCTCGTGACCAGGATACATGAGAAGCACCCGGAACTCCTGAAGGAGATGCTGGGCGGCTGCGAGGAGACCACAACCGGGGTGATAAGGCTCAGGGCGATGGCGAAGGCGGGCAAGCTCAAGTACCCCGTGATCGCGGTGAACGACAACCAGACAAAGCACCTTCTTGACAACTACTATGGCACAGGGCAATCAAGCATAGATGGCGTTCTGAGGGCGACGAACGTGCTCATCGCGGGCAAGGAGTTCGTTGTGGCCGGTTACGGCTCATGCGGCAAGGGCCTTGCGATGAGGGCGAAGGGCATGGGCGCGAACGTCATAGTCACGGAGGTCGACCACTTCAAGGCGCTGCAGGCCGCGTTGGACGGTTTCAGGGTCATGCCGATGGCAGAGGCCGCGATGCTTGGCGACATCTTCGTCACGGCAACCGGGGACAAGAACATAATAAGAGTTGAACACGTCGCAAGAATGAAGGACGGCGCGATAATCGCCAACTCCGGCCACTTCGACGTGGAGATCGACGTTGCTGGGATGAACGAGAAGTTTTCCAAGCGCCGGGTAAGAGATTCGTTGGAAGAGTATGATGTTGATGGAAAGAGGATCTACCTCTGCGCAGAGGGAAGACTGGTCAACCTTGCCGCTGCGGAAGGCCATCCCAGCGAGGTCATGGCAACGAGCTTCTGCGGCCAGGTCCTTGCGTGCGAGTACATCTGCGCCAACAGGGGCAAGATGAAGCCTGCGGTGCTGACACTGCCGCCGGAAGCCGACGCGAGGATAGCGCAGCTCCAGCTGGACGCGATGGGGATAAAGATAGACAGCCTGACGGACGAGCAGGAGAGCTACCTCACGAGCTGGGAGGGCGGCACCTGAGCTAATTCTCCAGCGCCTCCTCCATCCTCCTTTCGACTCTCCTTGCCATAGCCACCACATCCGCATCGCTGACCTGCTTGCCCTCGTCGCCGGCCCTCTTTATCATCTCCACAATCTCGAGGAGATTCTCCCTTGGAGCTTCGATCCCGTACTTCGCGAGAGTGGCCTGCACGCCGTGGACCCCGGAATGCTTGCCGTTGACTATCGTGGTCGTCCTCCCGAAATTGTCCGGGCTCACGTATTGGTATGTCTTCGGATTCCTCAGTATGCCGTGCGTGTGTATCCCGGACTCGTGCGCGAAGGCGTTGCCGCCCACTATCGCCTTGTTCGGCTGCACCGGCATGCCGAAAAGCGAAGAAACCAGCCGCGATGTCTCGTACACTCCCTTGAGGTCGACGCTGGTGCTGTACTCCCCATCCAGTGAGAGGTGCTTTATGATCCCGACAACCTCTTCAAGCGCGGCGTTTCCCGCTCTTTCTCCAACTCCGTTGATCGTGACGTGCACGCACTGCGCCCCGGCCTCTATTGCTGCGATCGAGTTGGCTACGGCAAGCCCGAAATCGTCGTGGCAGTGAGCGCTTATCGGCAGGTCCACAACGGACATCATCTCGCGGATTGTGCGCGCCATCTGCCTGGGCGTGGCGCGTCCGAGCGTGTCGGGTATGTTGATCCTGTCGGCACCCGCCCTTGCAACTGCCCTGTAGACCTCCTTCAGGAAGCCCATCTCGGTGTCCGTCGCATCCTCGGCCGAGAACTCCACTTTCATGCCCATGGATTTGGCGTAGCCCACCGCGCCCTCCGCCTTCTGCAGCGCCTCGCCCTGCGTCATCCTAAGCTTGTCCCTGAGGTGCGTTTCGGATGTGCCGATGAAGAGGTGCACATATTTTATACCCGTCTCCCTCACTGCATCGATGTCGCCCTTGTCGGCGCGCGCAAGGCCGCAGATCTCAGCCTTCAGTCCGGCGTTCGCTATCATCTTCATGCCCTCCCGCTCGCCAGGCGATGTCACCGCGAACCCCGCCTCGATGACATTCACCCCCAGCCCATCCACGGATCTGGCGACCTCAACCATGTCAGCCGTCCTTAGCGCCACTCCCGGGCTCTGCGCTCCGTCCCTCAGCGTCGTGTCAAAGATTGTTATTTGCATCTAACCACTTCTAAAGCATGATTGCAAGGACTAGCTATGGAGAGACTGGCCGCAAAGCGGCGATGCTCCACGCAGGAACAAGTTACAACATCAAACCGATTAACGAGAAGGACTCTACAATTAGCGCAAAACGCAAGACCCCATGGCGACTAGAGTGCCGTTGCTCCCTAAGGTTAGAGGGGAAGCTAACAGATATTTTAGAGAATGCCTGCACTGCGCCGATCCTTCCATGGTAAGCAGTTTGCTGGGATACGCTTAAAAGCCTTTTCTACAAACTCCGCCTTCAAGAAGCTTCTCATAAAGGGATTTCCCTAATGCTTTTGTTTGAGTAAGTTGCAGCAGTGTACCCGAAAATATCCCTCAAACTCTCATCTGCGCCGCTCTTCAGCAGCATTTCAACAATCTCAGTTTGTTCTTTTCCTGAAGCCCACATCAGCGCCGTCTGGCCCTTTTTGTCCTTGGTGTCCACAATCGCGCCGCTTCGTATCAGCATCTTGGCAATCTCGATGTCGCGGTTGGCAGCATGCATCAACGCAGTCTCGCCCTCATTATCCGCCAAATTTACATCCGCACCGCTTTGTATAAGCATCTTGGCCATACCTACATTGTCGCGCCACGAAGCGTACATCAGCGCGGTCTGTCCAAGATTATCCCTCATGTCCACGATCGCACCATGGCGTATCAGCATCTCGGCAAACTTCCTATACTCCCTACCCATGCTGGCGTTATCTGCTACAGCCATCAGCGCGGTCTTGCCGTCATTATCCTGAGCGTTTACATTCCAGAAGCCGTCTTTCAACAGCTCTCTGAATTCCCTTGTTTTCGGAGGGTATGCCTCCGCCGCTTCAATCAACGGCTGTTTGCCTTGCCTTGGGTCATCTCGCCCTAGGGCGCTAACCGGTTCTGGCTGCTTTTTGGTTTCATTGACGGCCACCACCAGGTCTTCTTGTGCCGGTGCCGCTTTATCGACAAAAGCCCTCAGCGCGTCCGCTATCTGGGGTGTCATCCTCCCATCGTTCGCCTTCTGGTTACCCTTCTCGGCGTCCATCGAACCACGCGCTCAGAACGACTTGCTCCTTGTCTGCTGCGCAGACGTGGAATCCTGCCTGAGCATCGTCAGGCTGAAGTTCTCCGGAGCGTAGGTGTTCTTTACCACCGTGAGGGTAAGGCCCACGAGGTCCTTCGGCTCGTCCACCTTGACTATCGTCGCGCCGGCCCTCGCTATGCTCCTCGAGAAGTCGTTTGCATCCTGCTGTATCTGAAGAAGTATGAAGTCGTTGTTGTTGCCGATGACCCTGTTCACCGCAGCGGCCGCCTCCGGCGCGTTGTGGAGCTCGCCATCGCTGACCATTATGCCCAGGAAGTGGCGCCTGGTGTCCTCGTTCGTCTTGCTGACCTTGCCGGGATCCAGTACGGTCTCGCCGCTGTTCTGGTACTTCTCGAACAGCTGGCTCTTGAACGTGTCCAGTTCGTTGTAGCCGACCCAGCCGCTCCAGGTGGTCCTGTCCCTCCAACCGAACTGCAGCACCCCGTACCTTATGTAGGGCGCCTTGCCGCACTTCTCAAGATAGTTCAATGACGAATAGATCGCCCTGAGCGCCATGTCGTACTTGCTGTCGTCGAAGGCTCTTCCCTCCCAGCCCATGCTGCCCGAGTTGTCCACAATGAAGACTATGTCCTCGAAGCTGCCGGGGCCGTTCATGCCCCCGCTTATGGTGAACGGGTTCTCCTTCCTCGAAAGCAGCATCTTGCTGTCATTGACTATCATGGTCCTGCCCCAGTCTATGTTGTTGGTGTTGCCGGGCAGCTTTTCCGTGAGGGTCGTCTTCGTGTAGAACATCGGGAACGCTGCTTCGTCCACGCCCTCCGGCTTTATGAACTTGAGCACTATCTCCCCGGCCGCCATCTTGTAAGCCTCGTCAAACACCTCGTACTTCTGGAAGTTGTCCATGACCGGGTCGTCCAGGTGGCGCTTCGCCTTGTTTATCATCCTCCTGGCGCGGTCGTAATCGCCATTCTGCTCCGGGCCTGGGCCTGGCTGAACCTGGCTCTTGTCCTTGTTCTGGTCCTCCTTGCCCTTGCCCTCAAGCAGCTTCTTTATCATCTGCTTCCTGCCCTCGCCCTCCATCATCTTGCCTATCATGGGCGTCAGCGAGATCCTGCCCTCCATGTCCTTGGCCTCGTCCTTGACGTAGGGCGCCATGATCCTGGCGTAATCCTGGGCCATCTTGTGCCACTTCGAGGTGTCCCTGAGCGTGTCGCGCACCTGCTCCCTCTCCACCTCGTTGAGGCTGTTGGAGATTGTCCGCTCCGCCAGCGTCTTGCCCATGATGCTCTCGAGCAGCTCCCTGCTGACCGCCTCAACCTTCTTGTAATCGCCGGCAAAGTCCTTGACAAGGTTTCTCTCCACTTTGCTCTTGCCTATGAAATTCATCCAGGTGTCAACGAACATGCTGAAATACTCCGGAACGTGCCCCGAACGGTCCATGCCCGTGTAGAAGAACGTGTTGTAGATGGTCGTCTGGCCCTCAGAATACTCGGAATCCTTGCCCTCGAGCATGTTGACCAGCGTGTCGCTGAACATGTTCATGACGTACGGCGCGCTCTGCGCTATCTCGCTCTCGTCGAACGATGCCTCCTTCAGGCCGTTGCTCACCGCATCGAACAGCAGCGGCACATAAGAGGCATCCAACGGGCAGTGCATCCAGTGGCCGAGCTCGTGCCTTGCGAGCGCCCTCGCGAGCTTTTGATAAGGTTCGTCCACCTGAAGCTTCGTCTTTGCGAGCACCTCCGCCTCCTTGCTCTCGAACTTCTCGTCCAGCACTATCTTGAGCTCCCAGGTGTCGCTGTTCATCATCCCGGTGAAGAGCTGCTTCATCTCCTTCTCGCGATCGACCGTGAGCTTGTAGACCGTGTCCCACCTCTCGCGGTGGAGCAGGCTCTGCACCTCGTCCCTCATGTAGTTTTTGTCGATCATGATGTGCACCGGCGGCTATTCCATCTTTATGAACTCTTCGACTTGCTGGCCTTCTGCGCCTCGGTCGCGGTCTTGGTCTCGTTGTACAGGGTTCTTAGTTCATCCCTGTTCCTTGCCGCCCACGGGCTTCCCCTGAGTATAGTGCCCAGTTTCTGCACGTCATCCTTGCCAAGCTTTGTGCCCCGCGCCTCGCTGTCTATGAATGGTATCATCGCCTTGCTGTCCACGACGAACTTCAGGCTTATCAGCTTCAGCGCCTCTTTCGTGGCGTTGTAGCCGCTGTCCTCGGCGAACTGGTGCACCCAGCCCCTGTTTATGCCGAGCTTCTCTGCGGTGACCACGAAAGAGCCCACAGCGTTCACATCGTCAAGCGTCACCGTGTTCGGCGTGTTTGGCAGCTTGTGCATCCTGTAGGCCGCAAACGCCTTCGAGAACGCCATCAGGTCGCGGAGCACTCTTGGCGACGGCGCATGGAAGTTCGCGCACGCCTCGTGGTACTGCGCATTAGCATGGCAGCCAGAGCAGTACTGCTCGTTGAAGGTCTCTATGCTCATCTTGGTGCCCTCCGGCGACCTTATGCAGTTGTTCATCTTGGTCATGTAGACGAAGAGCTCCTCCACGATCGTGTCAAGCGGCAATCTCCTGGCATCTACGTGAAGCTGGAAGACCTCCTTGGCCACCCCCGCTCCGATGCCTGCCTCTGGAGGCGCGAACTTGTTCGTGTCCATCAGCATCGCCCTTGCGTCGACGTCGCTCTGCTGGAATATGTCAAGGTTCAGCTCCACCGCGAACCTTGCACGCGCAGCCATATCAAGCTGCTTCGTTCCGGTGTACCCGCTGCCCTCGTTTATTGTTGCGATCTTGAACTGGTACCTGCCGCCTCCATTAACCTCTTTGCCCGTGTTGAACGTCTTGCCCCCCTCAAGCCCGACAGCGCCGTTGGTCAGCCATCCGTGCAGTATCGAGGTCTGTTCCGGTATGGCCCTGTTGAACTCATCCACAAGCACCGCAGAAGCGGTGAGGAATTTCGTCTCTTTCACCGCATCGGCCAGCGTGCCCGAGCCGTTCCTTATCGTTTCGAAATCTATGTTCCTAAGCTTGTTCATGTCAAGGCTTGCGTCGACCTGCAGGTAGGCCCAGTCTATCCCGTACATCGCATTCAAGAATGCCTCTGAGAACACGGTCTTGCCTATGCCCGTTCCTCCGGTGACCAGCATGTTGCAGCCGCTCACCGCTCCAAGGATGTAGAACTCCCTCAATCCCAGGTCCAACGTGTTGTTCCTGGCGTCCGAGTAATTTATTACCGGAGTCGTGTGGTAGAAGCCCCTCGTCGCGACGTCAACTGCATCCTCGATCTTGTCAAAGCTATCGTATGCCATAGTATCGCTTTATTCTATATCATATTTTAATTTCCGAGATATTTATATACGAAGTCCACCTCCGTTGATCGACGAAATCGCCTTATTCTAGGCGTTTGGCCGCTTCCAAGAACCTCCAGAGAAAATTGATATGACGACGGGCATGCAAGACGAAACTGATCTCTGTTTATGCTGCTTCTTGGAGCATCTTCCTTATATCATACCTGTAGGCGTAATCCGCGGCTGTCTTGCCGTCGTTATCCCGCAATCCCGCGTAAGCACCGCAGCGCAGCAGGTAATCAACAACTTCGACGTCGCCGCCAAACGAAGCGTACATCAGCGGCGTCAGGCCATTCTTATCTCTCATGTCCACATCCGCTCCGTTATCTATCAACTCTTTGACCTTGCCAAAGTCGGTCTTTCTTTCAATCGTTTCCTCAAGCAGCTGCACACCCAACATCTTCGCCTCTGCAGCATCCACTTCCTTTACTGTCTCAACTTTTGTTCCTGGAACAAACGGTTTCCCTTCGAGCATCTGCCTTATGACGTTATCCCTAGCAAAATTCACCGCCTTTCTGCCCATAAAACCAATCACATCCACGTCGGCGCCCCTTTGTACCAACAGGTCAACAATATCCGCGTAGCCCCTCGACGACGCCGACATCAGCGCAGTTGTGCCTTCGCGATCCATGGCATTCATGTCCGCGCCTGCGTTCAGCAATAGTTCGACAATCTCCTTATTGCCTTCGCGTACAGCGTACATCAACGGCGTCGCTCCCCTATCCCATCCACAGTTGACATCCGCTCCATTTTCTATGAGAAATTTGACAATGTCTACCTGTTCATGTGCCATAGCCATACGCAGTGCCTCCGAATATATTTTCGCTCCGTCACGTACCAGATCCCTGACATTATTCAGATTCGCATCAATCATTATCCCGTCATAATTCGTTCTGTTCAATTCCCCGACGAGTTTCCTTCCAAGCTCCCTTGCCTCCTCCTCGTCCACACCACTTTTCTTTATGGGGGGACCGACCCTCCTTATAAAATTGTTCAGTTCCGTAGTCTGCTTTTTTATCTCTGTGCCCGACTGGCCATCTGCCTGCCTGACGAACGCCCTCATCGCGTCCGCTCTGTCGGAAGTCATCCTCCCGTCATTTGCTTTCTGCGCCCCTTTCTCCTCGCTCATGCAGTACGCCTAGATTCATTTACGCTTGCCAAATATTTATGGCAGCCGTCCATCTACGTTTTCCAACGTATCCCACAAGCCGCAAGACAAACCTATTTATATCTTAATGTTATAACATTAAACTACATACATAATGGGAAAAGGTGCTATGGAATGGAGATAAAAAAACTCACGATAATGGGGGGTACCGGAAAGGACGGGAAAAAGGAGCCCATAACAGAGGTGAACATGAAGATGGGCGACATAGTGAGCATAGTCGGCCCCACCGGCTGCGGAAAGACTACCTTCATAAACGACATAGAGCTCTTCGCGAACCAGAACACGCCTTCGAAGAGAAAGATATTGATCAACGGAGCGATACCTCCGGAAGAGCTGCGTTCTGACCCATACAAGAACCCGATGGCGTTGATATCGCAGCACACAAACTTCCTTTCAGACCTTCCAGTGAAGAAGTTCCTGGAGATACACGCCAAGATAAGAAGATCCGACAGCAAGGAGGTTGTCAAGGAAACTGTGGAGTTCGCCAACCAGCTAACAGGAGAGCCGCTGGACATGGACAACTCCATGACCGAGCTGTCTGGGGGGCAGACTAGAGCCTTGCTGATCGCGGATGCCGTGATCATAGGCAATTCCCCGATAATACTGCTTGACGAGATAGAGAACGCCGGCATAAACAGGACGAAGGCGCTGCAGCTGCTCAAGAACTATAAGAAGATATTCATCTTCGTCACGCATGATCCGAGGATTGCGCTGCTGTCCGATTACAGGATAGTCATGCAGAACGGCGCAATGCAGAAGCTGATAATGCCGGAAGCCGAGGAGAAGCAGGTCGCAGAGGAGCTGAGGAAGCTCGACGACGTCATATCGCACTTCCGTGACAGGATCAGGAACGGAGAGACGATAAAGAAGCACATGATCGAGGAAAGGCTTGAAGCCTTAGGGTATATTTGATTGGTGATAAGATGAAAATGGTTATATGCGCGGGTCCGCCCACAACCGGCAAGACGACCGTGTTGAGAAGGATAGTCAAGAAGTTTGCAGAGAAGGGCACGAAGATGGCATACGTCAAGATCGACGTGCAGTACGCCGATGAGGACGAGATATTCGCGAAGGAGTTCAACATACCCACGAAGAAGGTCTACTCTGGTGAACTTTGCCCCGATCACTGCAACGTGATGGTCATAGGGGACGCGATAGAATGGGCGGCAAAGGAGGGCGCAGAGATGCTTTTCATAGAAACGGCTGGGCTGTGCCTGAGATGCTCGCCTTATGTGGAATCATCTTTGGGCATGGTCGTGTTGGAAGCGACAAGCGGAGCGAACCTGCCGAACAAGGTGGGTCCGATGCTCTCGCTCGCGGACATGGTCGTGGTAACAAAGATAGACATGATATCGCAGGCAGAAAGAGAGGTCTTCAGGGCAAGGATAATGGACGCTGCGAAGGATTCGCACGTCTTCGAGACTAACGCCTTGTACGGCATAGGCATAGAGCCGCTGGTGAACAAGATAGAGAAGTCGAATGACATCAAGTTCCCGCTCTTCTTGAGGGGCAACCCGCCGGTAGGAACATGCACCATATGCGTGGGCAAGAAGGAGATAGGCTGGAAGCAGCACTTCGGTGTTGTGAGGCCGCTCAACAGCGACATATTCTATCAAGGAGAATGAAGTGATCGAATGGCAAAAAAGACAACAAAAGAGAGCGATAAGATACTGGAACAGCTGCCCAAGCTTGATTGCGGCGCATGCGGATACAAGTCGTGCAGCGATCTGGCAGAAGCGGCCGCAAGCAATGCGGACGAGATGAAGAGGTGCACGAACCTGGGCAGGAACAGTGCGTCTGCGCCTAAGGTCGCGAGCGCAGCTCCGCAGCAGAGAATGACCCAGACAGCTTATGGCCAGCCTAGGACCGATGTCATAGGAAGGCCGGTCAACGAGGCTACGGTTGCGACAGCGGGATGCGCAGGCTGCGCGTCTGCTGCGATAGGCACTGACAGCAAGAACTGGAAGGACACTCTATCACGTGAGTTCGACTTTGTTCTTGAGACATTCCCGGGTGAGCCGGGCCCGAGGGAGACGATACTTCCGCACAACCCTGCCCTTACTGAAAAGATGGGGATAAAGAAGGGAGACATAATGATTGGAAGGCCGTTGGGCATGTCATGCGGCTGCCCGATAACGCACTGCGGCGTTGTGATGGAAGCCGACTACAAGACGGGAGTGATAGTCTGGTGCGTCACAGGTCCGTTGCAGCCAAGGGCGCAGGGCTACAAGGACATCGGCTACTACATAGCGGAAGCATATGAAGGGATAATCCGCGACTCAAGGATGGACCTGAAGATAGGCATGAGATATTGGTTCCTTCCGAGGAGGTGCATGCTCCAATGGAGGCACAGCGGCCTGGTGAACTTCATGAACAAGATAAAGGACGGCTACCAGGTAAGGATAGAAGGATTGCTGATAGGTTAATTCTTTTATTTAGTTTAACCTACATCAGCACTATTCCTGCAGCGCGAAAGCGCTGCCAAACAGCAACTCTGTCCTTAAAACACAAACTTTTTAAGTCTTCTCAGAGATGTTTGAACAGTGAGACTATGGAAGGAGATGGAGGAAGCGGTGGCGGCGGTAACGGCTAATGCAATCTAGAAGATGAAACAATGGATGGAGGTGGAACTGGCTGAACACAATCTATTTAAGCCTTTTCAGAGATGCTTTAATAGTGAGACTATGGATGGAGGAGGAAACGGCGGTTAAGTCGGTTTGATAGAACATCTGTTCAGGTTAAGCACTAGCTATTCTTATTAGTTATCTATTCTGATTTCTTCTCCTCTTATGCCGATGCGTCTTTTGCCAGTTGCGATGTGACAGGACTTTCTTCCAGTGTCTTCATAGTTTTTTTGATCTTTTTGCGGCAATCCATAATCCTCGACAAGTCGCATATGTTGCTTTGAGTACACATAATCGAATTTCCTATAACAAAATGAACCCAACAGTGTATTCAATACTATTGCCGTATCAAATTTAGCACCCAAATCCAGCTTTTCCATACCCTCAGCTTCCCTTTCGAGATCACCTTCATTCAGCACAGGTACGAAGTAAAGTATGCCGTCCGGGTTTCCGTCATCCCCAGCAAGCACATAATTCATCGTCGGAGCGTCTTTTTCTCTTATAGTGTATGACAGAAGTTTTTCTCTGTTTTTCCCGAATTTCTTCCGGTCTATGATGTTCAAAAATATCACCCCAACGTACTTAACAACAGTATTGCTCAAAGTCACCGTCACTCTATCGATTATCCCCTTTTCTTTGAGCCTGTAAAAAGTGTAAGATGATCTACCCTCATCGAAGCCATATTTTCGATCTATGTCAACAAAATCTTTGTTCCCACTTTGATTCAGCTCTTTCAAAACGGAAT
Organism: uncultured Microcaldota archaeon; assembly: GCA_963741095.1. GTDB lineage: Archaea > Micrarchaeota > Micrarchaeia > Micrarchaeales > Micrarchaeaceae > CAIOIN01. Next base: position 59,658 of record CAVUGN010000005.1, on the reverse strand, counting down.
ACTCTCGATTTAGGAGGTTTGCCTTCAGGACGTCTATGAATTCATCCCTCAACGGCACAAAGTTGAAATGCTCATAAAAATTGACTATGTACCACTCAGATGGATAGTCCACAAGTCCCATCCGCATGTCTATGACCACTCTCATTATGTCAAGATTACTTGTAGCTAGCACGTAAATCATAAGGTCGTATTTCCCTTTCGTCAGCATGGCAAGTTGAACGTTCGGGCTCTTGCTGATTACGGCCTTGAGTTCCAGTTCGTTTGGTATCCTGTCTCGAAACTTTACCATCACAAAAAATCTGAGGTAGCCTAACTTCTCTGGGTTAATCTCTGCAATGTACCTTATCCCGCACTTCTTTTCCAATTGCTTCACGTGATTATAAGTTATAGAAGGGGTTAAACCAATCTGCCGACCCACAAACGCCAAGCTGGCTCTTGCGTTCATACTGAGAGTAGTCAGAAGCCTGTTCTCCACCTCGGTAAACGCTAAGTCATGTCTTTCCGTTTGTGGTTTTGCAACTTTGTCGGTATCGCCATGCCATATTACCTCACCGCCATGCGCAGTTATCAAAGATTCCGCATCCACAAGGTTGCTTTTTGCCAGATGCATCTTCTTTATGAACGCACCATCATCTCTTATCCTGCCGAGATACTCCGAAACTGTCTTCGTTTTCTTAGCGTTTTTCAGCCATATGGTGGATTGGTGGTATAAGTAATATTTGTCGTTTATCCTCTTCAGTGTGGTATAAAACGAATATTCTTTCCTTAGCTTACTGAATGTTGCTACCACATTCTTAGGTACACCATCCATAGGTTATATACCAACATATAAGATATTTAAAACTTTTGTTATGCACCATCTTATAACCCATGTAAAAACATAACAAACCTAAGAATATCTGTGGTTATTGTTGGCATTTTGCCGTCGTTTGTGCAATTTTACCCTACTCATTGATATATACAATAAAATTCATAATCTCTTATTGGGTGGAAAGGGTGTACAGAGGTGGAAGTAAGAATTTTCTATGGATCAGCGCAAGCTCTTCATCCACATTCTCACCATGCTTCCGCGGTGCAACCCCCTACCCTCATGATCAATAGAGTGGTAGAATGGATGCAAGCGCAAGAATAAAAAAGATTTTTTCGATGGATGATGGGCGCGTTCTCGTTCGGGTCTGCACGAACAGCGTAGAAGGCAAAGCTTACTGCCGGGAGAAAGAAGTCGGCAGCTACATCTCCGATATGATGAGGCTTTCAGCCGGAAGTATGCATGTCATGATAGACGCGAATCCAATGAGTTAATCAGATCACGTTAAGTGGGTGTAAACAGACTGGGTGGAAAATTGTCAACAAACAAGCTAGCGCGAGCAATCGGAAGTGGCAAGGGCAAAGCGTGCAGGCAGATCTTCCTGCAGCTGAAGGGCGGGAACAGCGATTTTGCGAAGAGGCTGATGGACATATGGCGCAGGCAGCGCATTCCCATCTACAACCGCTATGGCGACTGCGTGGCCGAAATACGGTTTTACAGGAACAATAGCGAGCTGAAGGACGCGAAGGAACGGGCATTGCGTGGCGTCAGCAAGGCCTTCGTAGCAATGGTCTAAGATTGGGCTGATGGCGGGATAATATCATGCTTAAAATGGGTGGGTAAACATGCGAAACGAAAAGACAATCGAAAAGGCAACTGAAAAGACAGCAAACGTGGAATTGCTGAGAGGGCAAGATGCAGCAGAAAGGCACCAGGCAAATCCATTGAATAGGGGTCTATCCATAGCCAGAAATATGGTGTTGCCTGTAGTATTGGCAACTGTCCTGGCAATAAGCCCAGGCATCGGCAGGGTGGAAGCCGAAAGTATAACCACCAATCCAAAACAAGCAACCGCGGCAAAATACGAGATGATGGAGGATAATCAGCATTCATACCTTAGACTGGTAAGCCAGGTCGATAATATACCGACCGTATCGGTGATCATGGCAAATACAGGGGAAAGCATAAACCAGCTGATAAGCGACATAATGTCGAAGATGCAATCGGCAGGAGTTCCAGCAAACCAAACCCAAGGCACCATCCTGTGTTATGCGAACGTTTACGTAAACGGAATTCTGAATAACACGGACACCATCACTGCATTGAGCAATGGGTACATTCAAGTTGGTGGCAACGTCTCTCAGGTGCCGTACACGGCCCCGATAGTTCCAACCACGACAACGACTACGCCAACTCCAACGCCAACCACAACGACCCCAACACCCACCACAACGACAGTAACTCCAACTACGATACCGCCAATAAACCTGCCCGGCGATCTGGGCATCAGTGATGTGACTCCGTCTGGAGCGAAGACGATATACGGCTATCAGGGCTGGCAGGGACCTGCAGTGTACAATTTTGCAGCCGCAGGATTCGTAACCCCCTACCTAACAACGGAAACTCAGATGGACAACTGGAACTTCGTGCTCTTCAGAACAGCAAGAGTTGACAGCGGAGTCACAAGACCGGTAACTGCTGAGATACAGGCTCTGACTGCGGCGCAGTGCTCGGCGATAAAATCTGGAAATTATTCGACTGTAATACCGACACCTACTTCAACTACGACACCAATACGAACAACCACTACTACGACTACAACACCTACCCAAACTCCAACCACCACTCCAATCCAGACTTCAACTCAAGTATTAGAGGTAGATTTGCTGGATGACTTGGGCATGGGCGTTAGTGCGTCTACGGCGAGTAAGCCTGCTTGGTTAGGCTGGCAAGGTCCATCATCGTACAATTTTGCAGCTGCAGGGTTCACGACACCGTATCTTACCTCAGAAACACAGATGGACAATTGGAACTACGTGCTATTCAGAACCGCAAGAGTAGATAGTGGAATAACAAGGCCGATAACCCCGGAGATTAAAGCACTGACAGCGGCGCAGTGCTCGGCGATAAAATCCAATAACTATCTAACAAGCAATCCAACTCTTGCTCTTATCATAGGTAGCGGCCTTACTATAACTCAGCCCCCTTATTTGATCAGTCATCCCGTATCCCAAACAATTACCATCAATTCAATACCCATTACACTGCAATACACTCTGCCCACAAATCCAATCAACGCATCAGCATTGACGGATCAACTTGGCAATGCGGCTGCAGCGACTTCCGGAATACTCGATGCTTTATCAAAGCTCCTAGACGGCAGTGATACTGCAGGAGCCTTAGGGGAACTTTCAAACTGGCTAGGCGACCTAAGCACAGGAATAAGCATAGTCACAAAGGGGGATATCAGCGGTTTAGTCGGTGATTTGGTTGCCGAAGACGGATCTGGAGGCATACCCATCCCAATACCTGTCATCATCCCTGGTTTGGCTTCTTCAATGCGGAATTTTGTGCAAATGCTCGAAGGAAACCAGACTGCAGCTACAAATTATGTCCAGCAAAAAAAGTCGGAGATACAATCGATAATCAATTTCCTGCGTGCAACACTTGGCGAACCGGTCATATTGTTACCATGAAGGAAATCCAATGTAAACATTGTGGATCAACGGCACATTTATCAAGGTGCCTATGATTAAACTATGCTGTAGACGAAATGCACAGCGAGGGATTAGTTGCTAGTTTAAAGGCGTACAAGTTGTACCCTCTCCTATTCCTAGCGATGATCGTACCAATTTATTTGGTTAGCAATTTTTACGCAAGCACATACCCTGGGTATACCTCAGCCACGCTGCCGCGTGCGTCACCTCCTTCATTAAGTTTTCTAGCAATCAACATATTCAACGGATATACTGAAGAGGTTTCCTTAAATTCCACCCAGGCAGCCACTGATACCACCGTCCATTCTTATCTGGTCGCAACTACAGAAGATATATTCTTTGCATTTTTATTCCTGTTCATTTTCGATGTGCTCTACAACTACAAAAATTCGCATGGCAAAAAAACAAAGATTAAAAATTATCTACATGAACCAAAAAGCCATATGGCCACAGCCTTCTTTTTATCATCAATAGCATCGCAGTACTCCACCGTCATAATCCTTTATTTTTTTAAGATGTACTTCACTGGAATATCCCTCTTTCAAGTGGATAGCGTAATCACATACGGGTTCTTTTCAGTCATAAACACAGTGTTGCTTATCCATGCAATCAGGATATGGATCAAAGGAAAAAGCGTCTTAATAACGGCTTTATCCTTGTTCGGCGGCGCGATAATCGCATGTTTCTTTGTCCTAGTATTGCTAGCCGACGCCATAATCCAGTTTCCAGAACTTTTATCCGGGCTGGCTTTCATGAGTGTAAGCTTGCACATGCTTGGTTCTGCCATGTTCATACTCATATTTTCATCCCTAATTTGCTTGTGGGCAAGAAGGAGATTGGCTGGAAGCAGCACTTCGGTGTTGTGAGGCCGCTCAACAGCGACATATTCTATCAAGGAGAATGAAGTGATCGAATGGCAAAAAAGACAACAAAAGAGAGCGATAAGATACTGGAACAGCTGCCCAAGCTTGATTGCGGCGCATGCGGATACAAGTCGTGCAGCGATCTGGCAGAAGCGGCCGCAAGCAATGCGGACGAGATGAAGAGGTGCACGAACCTGGGCAGGAACAGTGCGTCTGCGCCTAAGGTCGCGAGCGCAGCTCCGCAGCAGAGAATGACCCAGACAGCTTATGGCCAGCCTAGGACCGATGTCATAGGAAGGCCGGTCAACGAGGCTACGGTTGCGACAGCGGGATGCGCAGGCTGCGCGTCTGCTGCGATAGGCACTGACAGCAAGAACTGGAAGGACACTCTATCACGTGAGTTCGACTTTGTTCTTGAGACATTCCCGGGTGAGCCGGGCCCGAGGGAGACGATACTTCCGCACAACCCTGCCCTTACTGAAAAGATGGGGATAAAGAAGGGAGACATAATGATTGGAAGGCCGTTGGGCATGTCATGCGGCTGCCCGATAACGCACTGCGGCGTTGTCATGGAGGCTGACTACAAGACGGGAGTGATAGTCTGGTGCGTCACTGGCCCATTGCAGCCAAGAGCCCAGGGCTACAAGGACATCGGCTACTACATAGCGGAAGCCTATGAAGGCATAATCCGCGACTCGAGGATGGACCTTAAGATCGGCATGAGATATTGGTTCCTTCCGAGAAGGTGCATGCTCCAATGGAGGCACAGCGGCCTGGTGAACTTCATGAACAAGATAAAGGACGGCTACCAGGTAAGGATAGAAGGTTTGCTGATAGGTTAACTCTTTTCTTCAGTTTAACCTGCATCGGCACTGTTCCTGCAGCGCGAAAGCGCTGCCAAACAGCAATCGCTGTTCCCAGAACACAAGCTTTTTAAGCTTTTTCAGAGATGTTTGAACAGTGAGATTATGGGAGATGGAGGATCAAGCGGCTAATGCAGGTGAAACTATGGGAGACGGAGGCTGGACTGGCTAAACAAAATTCTTGATATACGGTTACTTCTCGGATTAATTTATCAATAAGGCATATCATACTTCTTCTGCGTCATTCAGTTTTAGACCTCTTATGTCCCTTCTCTGGCTTTCTTTTTTCATCCTTCCTGTATCATGGTAATTCAGATATGGCCTCTTCGGAATCCCGTATTTTTCAACCAGTATATCGTACTGGCGCGAGTGTCCATTATCAAATTTTCTAAAGCAAAAAGAGCCGACTATTACCTTGGATACAATATATGTTTCTAATGCAACGCCCAATTCCAACCTCTCCAACTCTTCTTGGTCTCTTTCCAGGTCTCCCTCCAAGAAAACTGGGGCAAAGAGTATAACCCCGCGTGGCATGCCTACATCTCCAACTAAAATATATTTTGTTGCAGGTGATTTAACCTCTTCAATCATGTTCTTTAATAATTTCTCTCTATTTTTATCAAACTTATCTCTGTTTAAGAAAGAAGCATATATCACTCCAACATACTTAATTGGAGTTGTGCACATGTTTATCGTAATGCGCTTTAACAAACCGTTATTTATGAGGCCATAATAAGCATAGGATGACCTCCCATGCTCCTGAGCATATCTCTTGTCGATCTTAGCGAATTCTTTATTGCCATTATTATTGAATTCTCTCAGAAGATTATACTCCCTTTGCTTGAGATCTCCTTTTACAAGTTCAAGAAATTCATCTCGTACGGGTACAAAGTTGTAAGTTTCATGAAGATAACTGCTGTACCACTCCATTTTGTACGTAGATAGGCCTTGCTCTATATTAGTTAGAATGATGGACAATTCCTCGTTATTCTTTGCAAGAATGTAAACAAGTAGGTCATATTTTCCTTTAAGCGTTGCGACCAATTGTACATTGGGTATTGTTTCGATTGCAGTTTTTATAGTATCAATCATTGGTATTTTTCCAAGAAATTTACTAAAAGCTAGGAATCTAGAGTAACCAAGCTTTTCTGTGTTTATTTCGGCCACATACTTTATTTCATATTCTTTCTCCAGTTTTTTTATCCTACTCTCAACAACGCTTCGTTTAGTCGCCACATGCGCTCCTATGAAAGCAGCGCTTGCCCTGGCGTTCATGCTCATAACAGTCAATATCCGATTGTCAATTTCATCCAAGACAAAGTTTTTTGCCGCAACCTGAACGTTGTTGCCAGCCGTTTCAGGAAGAACAACCTTTCCGCCATGCGCCTCTATCACCGCCTTTGCGATTTCCAAATCGTCTTTTTCAGAGGTCCTTGATTTTTTTATAAAGACGCCTTCGGCAGTTATCCTACCCAGGTATTTCGAGACTGTTTTCTGCTTTTTTTCTTTTTTATCGTATCTTGTGGTTTGGCTATACAGGTAGTATTTGGCGTTTATCCTCTTCAGCGCAATGAAAGAAGGATACTCGTTGCTGACTCGTTTATATGTGTTTAGTATCACATCTGGTGTTTCTGCCATGTGTTATATTAACACTTTTAAGATATTTAAACCTTACTATAATAAGTATATATAACTTTTATAACACATATAAATTTAATTAAAGGACTAATAAATTATAAATCTTTAAAGCATTGACTGGTCAAAAAGTTGCACACGTTCAGCTCATAAATATATACAACCTCATTCATAATATCATACGGGTGTGTAGGTTGTACAGGGGTGGAAGTAAGAATTTTTCATGGATCAGCGCAAGCTCTTCATCCACATTCTCACCATGCTTCCGCGGTACAACCCCCTACCCTCATGATCAATAGGGTGGTAGAATGGGCGCAAGTGCAAGGATAAAAAAGATTTTTTCGATGGATGATAGGCGCGTTCTCGTGCATGTTTGCACAAACAGCGTTGAGGGCAAGGCGTACTGCAGGGAGAGCGAGATTGGCGGCTACATATCGGACATGATGCGGTTTTCCGTAGGTAGCATACAGGTAACGATAGACGCCAATCCAAGGAGTTAATCAGATCATATTAAGTGGGTGCAAACAGACTGGGTGGAAATTTGTCAACAAAAGGGTTAGCGAAGGCAAGCGAGAGCAACAGCAGAAAGCCGCATGTGATCCCATGTTAGGGAAGTGCGGCCGTTGCGGAAAGGGCAGGCTGAAGCGCAAGAGGACCATAGGCAGCAGGCTCGTGGTCTTGGAGTGCGACAGTTGCGGCGGCATTTCCGTGAAGGAATTGGATGCTATCAAAGAAACGAAGACCAAAAATTTGGTAGCAGAGCCGATTTCTCCGCAGCAGTCTAGGTATTCAACGGTAACACCAATGATCGTGTCAACAGATGATGTGTAAAAATGGGTGGGTGCAATGCGAAACGAAAAGACAATCGAAAAGACAACGGAAAAGACGGCAAACGTGGAATTGTTAAGAGGACAAGAGGCAACGGAAAGGCATAATCTAAGCCCATTGGAGAGGGGCTTCTCCATGGTCAAAAGGACAGTGGTGCCGGTGGTCCTAGCGGCAGCCATAGTCGCAGGCGCTGGCGCCTGCGCGGAAACGCCAAAAACTGAAAAAATTTCAGAACCAGCACCAACGACCGAATACTACGTAAAAATTAATAACAAGGACGAATACTTTAGGCTGGTCAGCCTGGTAGGCATACCGCAAATCAACCTTGCGGCGGATCTGGGAATCGGCGATTCGACCCCGTCAGGAGCGAAGACCATACCTGCATGGGGGGGATGGCAGGGGCCCGCAGTGTACGATTTCATAGCTGCAGGGTTCACAACGCCTTATCTGACATCCGAAACGCAGATGGACAACTGGAACTATGTGCTCTACGGAACCGCAAGGATCGACAGCGGAGTAACGCGGCCCATAACACCCGAGATACAGGCACTGACTACGGCGCAATGTGCTGCGATAGAATCCGGCAGCTACACCACTTCAACCACCACAACGACACCAACAACGACACCAACAACGACTCCAACAACCACTACAATCACAAAGACACCTGTTGTGATACCTTCAGTAAACTTGCCGAACGATCTTGGAATCGGCGACACAAACCCATCGGGAGCGAAGACCATACCCGCATGGGAAGGATGGCAGGGGCCCGCAGTGTACGATTTCGTAGCCGCAGGGTTCACAACGCCTTATCTGACATCCGAAACGCAAATGGACAACTGGAACTATGTGCTCTACGGAACCGCAAGGATCGACGGCGGAGTAACGCGGCCTATAACACCCGAGATACAGGCACTGACCTCCACTCAGTGTACTGCGATAAAATCCGGCAGCTACACCACTTCAACCACAACCCCTACAACGACGACTCCGACAACCACAACTTCAACACCAACCACAACTACAACAACTCCGCCTCCTGTAACAACAACACCTGTAGTAATTACAAAAACCACTTACACCCCGCCCACAATATCAGTGACATTTCCATCGTCAGGAATGGGTTCGGGCCAACAGCAGGCCGTCATAATAGCGCAGATGCAATCTGCGGAAATTCCTGCAAACCAGCTCGTAGGGACCGTACTGTGTTACGTGAATATCATAATAAACGGCTCTATCTTCAATACGCAGACTGTCACCGCTGAGGAGAACGGATACATAGCAATAGGCGGCAACTATTCGCAAGGCCCGTACACTTTGTCGACACCGATCACGACAACAACCACGACTTCTCCTCCAACAACTACGACGACCCCTCTCCCAACGACAACCACAACACCAGTTGTGCAGCAACCGCCAACCCAACGTACCCAGCCATTATCTGCACCTATACCTGCAATAAACCTGCAGGATGACCTAAGCATCGGCAGTGTGGCTCCATCTGGAGCGACAACCAAACTAGGATCAGGTTTCTGGCAGGGTCCTGCAATATACGATTTTGCAGCCGCAGGCTATACTACCCCCTACCTGACTTCAGAGACACAGATGGACAACTGGAACTACATACTCTACGGAAAAGCAAGAATAGAGCAAAATGGGGTTGCGCAGCCAATCACTCCCGAGATACAAGCCTTGACTCCGGCACAGCGCGCAATGATAGAACTGATTGGAAATGCAAAACAAATAATACAGTTTGTCCCGCAGTCTACGGATAGCACAACCATGACTGTAGTGCAGAATGTTGCTTCAGCAACAGTGATTATCAGCCCGCCTTTAGGGGCAGCACCTTTGGTCGTAACCGTCACATCGACTACGATGGGCACTTCTGCAAGCGCAACACCATTAACGCCTGCAGAAATACAAGCCCTTAATCTGGATTCGGAATTGCTTAGTTACTATGGGCAGTTCTTACAAATGAGTGGCAAAGACCCAAACGGTTATATAAGTACGCTGGCGGATATTATGGGCTCAATAACTAAAGATCCCAGTGCAGTTGCTTCAGTCATTCAAGATACCATGGAGGAAATAGCCTCATATTTCTGGGGAGTTGTAACCTATGTTGGAGAGTTGCCGATAATACCTTCACTGCTTGACATAAACGGATATGTCGGTAGTGTATCAACACCATCAGGAACGCAGCAATTCACTGTGGCGGTATCCCCAAACTGAGCAAAATGTGAAAAAATGGCAGACCAAAAATTCAACAAGATGATGGCGGCACCCAATCCGCCACTTACTCTCTCGAAGCAAAAGAACTTCTGGGTAGCGTGGCTCGGTGGCCAGTTGATAGCCATTGCGATACCCCTGTTTAGCGACATATTTACCGTTGCGCATCTGTATATCTATATCAGCGTAGCGTTATTCATCACGTTTTTCATCCTGAATTACGTCGCATACAGGTCAGTCCGAATGGACAAGTTCAAAGGGAAATACATAATGCTGGTGGTTGCGACAATGGCGTGCCTAGGCTTAATTGAAGGCAGCCTTCAACTGTTCCTCTTCAACGACAAGCTTGACAAGGACAGCTTCAAGTGGTATTTCCTTTCCTTCATTATCTTATGCGTCTTATGGGGTATGTTACTGTTGGTGATACACTTCCCTCTTGGAATATAACATCAATCTCAAGCACCTGCTTCTAATAAACGCTTCCGTTCCATGCTGCTCAAGCACAGGATACGACCGAATCCGGACGGAAGATAACTTATTAGAGACTTACGTTGTTTATACTACACAGAAAAGTGGGTGCTATGAACAGAGTCAAGACGGGGATTAGCGGGTTCGATAATCTCGTGGGCGGCGGGATACCCGAAGGATTCAGTGTTCTGCTAACCGGGCGTCCGGGAACCGGAAAGACGATCTTTGCGCTAGAGTACCTCTATAACGGTGCGATGAACGGGGAGAAGGGCATGTATGTCGCCTTCGACTCTTCGGTCAATATGCTGAAGGAGCAGGCGAAGCAATTCGGCATGGATCTGGATGCAATGGAAAAACAGGCAAAAATATACATGTTGAAGGTGCCTTTGGGCGGGGTCAAATTCAATCTCTTTGAGAACATAAACAAGATAAAGAAGGACATGGGCGTGAAGCGCATAGTCTTTGACGGTTTGACAATGTTTGCGATAAACATGAACCTGCTGTCGATACCGATGGGGTACAGCGGGAATGTAGCATCATCGGTGTCAATAAACACCGAAGATCGGACTGTTGACGGCGGCTACGGAACCATCCCAAAAGACGGCTCGATGAACAAGGTGTCCTACAAGAGCAGCTCCGAAAAGCGCATGGTGTACATGATAATTGACGAACTCGAGAAGCTCGGGACAACCAATATCATAATAGCCAGCGAGTCGAACACCGGCGAAGGACTTACGATGGACGGGGTGAGCGAGTACGCGTGCGACGGCATCATAGAGCTTTACAACCAGCCCATCGGTATCAAACGCATACGAACCATGTCTGTACTTAAGATGAGGAGCACAAACCACAGCCAGTACATCCATGACTTTGAATTCAGTAAAGACGGCATCATAGTTAAACCACCTGAACAGCTATAGGCGAGTTCATGAGCCTTTTCGAGAAATTGATGCTCGTGAAGCAACTCTCTTTCAAGGACGGAAGCATCGATCTCATGGGCTGGCCTCTGGTATTCGCGCCTGCGAACTTTTTCTCTCTGTTCATAGGGGAGATAAACGACGACCCCAAGCTTGTGGCGGAACTGTACTACGCTGCGAAGCAGAGCAACAAGGAGGGATTTACGACTTCGATAGGCAAGAGTTACGGCATGACATTCATAGATACGACAAAATTCTTTGTCGACCTGGTCGGCCTGGTCGGCTGGGGAAATGCCACCTGGGTTGACCTTGACAGCAAAAGCAAGAAAGGTAAGATAGCCGTGCAGGGTTCGGCCATGACCACTAACCTGAAGGGCAAAGTAAAGACAGCTTGCGACCATGTCATACGCGGCTTCATGGCCGGCGGCGCGTCATCCGCGTTCAAAACGGACGTGGACATGCTGGAATTAGAGTGCATGGCGCTGGGCGCACAAAGATGCATTTTTGTCATGGATACGAAAGAGAACCTGAAGGCAAAATATCCAGAATTGGCGAAGCAGCAATTAGGCGATTAGATCAAAGACCAAACAGGGAAAGACGTAAACATAGACTCATTTATAGAGTTGAGCGACAGCGACATAAGCAATTTCAGCTACTGCAGCGAGACAAGGAGACAGAACTTCCTGGTGCTGTCAAGGCAGCTTGACGAGCAGACAAACGGGCTGTACCAATTCTACGTTGCATTTTTTGCAATCGTCGACTTCATCGGGGACGTCAAGAACAACGAGAGGACGCTGCGCGGGCTGCGCCACTTCCTGTGGGACGCGCGCATGGGGAAGACGGTCTACCCAAAGACGAGGCTCGAGCAGATCACCTACAAGTTCATAACGCTGCTGCAAGGAAGAGACATCGATGAAAAGACGCGCTACCAGGTCTATTGGCACCTTAACAAGCACCTTTTGAACACGATAAGATACTCGAAGTCCGTAAACAAGCTAAAATCCGCCGATGAGATAAAAGAGTACAGGCAAAAAGAGATAATACCGTGGACCGACGGGCTTCTGGTTCTGTTAAAACCACGACTGTCGGTAAGAAGCATGTCAGAGATTGCGCGCGTGTGCGCTTATATAATCCAGATCGCGGATGACATAGTGGATGTGTACACTGATCTCAATCTTGGCATAGTGAATTTTCCGAAAGAAGATGTATTGAAATACGTTCAAGGGTTGGAAATAAAGGACGACGAAGTCGTGGGCACTGATCCGAAAAGACTGAACATAAAGATGGAATACCTTGTTTCGCAATTCAATGAGGCAGAAGCCAGCTTCGATGCCACGAGCAAGATGCTGATAAAGATAAGGGAATCCGCAAAAGACGAGAAGACGAAGGCGATCATAGACACGCTGAGAGGCCTTACCTATTCCTTCCTGGACGACGCGAGGCAGGTTTGCTACAAGCACGTAGTGCCCCAGGTATTTATGACTTCAAGGATATACTTCTGATTGCGAATATCCAAGCGTTGTCGTAAGAAAGGCTTAAAAGGAGGAAACGCATGAAGTATACGCGATGGCAGCAACAGTCGATAAGAGCCCGGAAGTCGCGAAGCATGAAGGCCGCGGCGTCGGAAATCTGCTGCGCACGGCAAGGACTGAGCTGCAGTACCGCGCAATGAAGCATGTCAGCGAAGGCGGGACAACATCCAACAACCTTATATCCAGCCACCCCGCAGTGTATCTGTGGGTTGAGGGTGCGAAAGAGGTCTCGACCATTATAAGAGGCATATTTAACCACAAGGAAAAGTGATGAATCTGGTCCTGGAAGCTAATCTGCCCAATGCAGCCGCAAGGCTCATGGGAACAGAGTTGCATTAACCCTCAAGAGCTTCTCCATGACCTGCTCCGCCATTGCCTCGCTCCCTGCGACGAATCCCACTCCCCTCTTTTCCGGGGTGTAGTGCCTGAGCTCAAGGCCGTCTATGCGTCCCAGTTTGCCGTTCTCGGCCATCTCGTAGAATATGAACTTGCCTCCCGCCTGCTCCACTATGACCTTGCCTGCCGACCAGTCCCAGACGGACTGCACGGGCTGTATTATCACGTCCATGACTCCGGCCGCAAGGTAGCCCAGGCCAAGGGCGCACGACGGGGTCGTGGCAGATGATCTCACACTGCTGCAGATGTCCGTCAGGGCCTTGTTGGTGACGTTCGGTATCAGCTTGCCGTCCATCTTGAAGCTGGAGTGATTGCAGTCTATCCCGAATCCAAGGTAAGCCTCCTTGAGGCTGTTCGCCTTCGTGACCCTCGCTTCAACATGCTCGACCCTATCGTAGACCAACTTTCCGTTTTCGAATATCCTTGTGGCGAAGTCGATGCGGCTTCCCATTCCCTCTCCCGCATAGAAGAGCGTGCTGGCCATCGGCCTGTTAAGCAGGCCAAGCATCGGGGCGTATATCGCCCCCGCCTCGTGCTTCAGCTGCTCGTTTACGGAGCCTATCGATATGCACCACTGCGCCCCGCCCTTCACGAAGCCTGCCGTTCCGTCAAGCTCGTCTATCACATAAGCGCCATGCTCCTTCAGCATCTCAAGGTTGTGCGACCTGATCAGATGGTTGCTGAACTCGGGATCGTTGACCGCCTCTTCTGTTATGAAGAACGCGCCAAGATCCCTCCTCATTATCACATCAAGAATAGACTTCTGTGATCTGTAGTCTGCAACGCCCACCATGGAGGTGCCAAAATAACTGTCAAACTTCCTCTGGGTCACGCGCTCCTCGCGGGGAATGAATTTTATTGCATTGCCTCCGGCTAGGACCGCTTCCTTGCAAATCTCCAATCGACTTTCCGCGGTGGTCGCCATATCCCTCTAGACTGTTGAAGCTTTAAGAGATATTTATGGTTTTTTATCCGCCCGTCAATCGCCGGAATGCGCCGTTCGATGCGTTCAGGGGGCAAGGATTAAATTGTCATTTCACCAAGACAGATGAACCAGGCAGGATTCGGATGGTTGGACTCCGTGCCCTTATGTCGAGCACTAGATTAACCATCAACTATATGGATGGCTAATTATTAAAATCCCTTCTACAGCATACGTCACCCGTACTGATATGAAAAAACCTGAACACAAAATTTAAGTATCCTAACCCTACTAAACAGAATTGAAGACGGCTGGGGCAATCGAAAGTTTCAGTCCAGCCGTGAGTTTGTTTCAAGCGTGCGCGGCCTGAGGGGGCGACATGCGCATGCGAGAAAGGGGGGCGACATGGCGAAAACAAAAAAATTCTCGAAGCTAGAGGCGAGTACGATATCGTCTCTGATCTTTCCGGGCGAAAGACTTGTGGTGTATGCGACTGAGCGTCCGCTTCACGGCGGGCTGTTCAATCCGACGGTCGTTATGGTCACCGACCAGAGGACCATAATCGTGAACCGCAAGTACATGCGATTGAAATCGAACATAACATTCATAGAGCACACCAACGTGGTCTCGTACAGGGTCTTCCACAGCTTGGTGTTCTCCACGGTCGTGATAAGGCAGCAGGGCGCTTCGGATTCGGAGCACCTCTTCACCGGAATTGGTGAAGGAGAGATAAAAGGGCTCTCCAGGATCGACACGAACGCTGTGGCCAACGCGATAAGCTACTACACCCACATCAAGAAGACAAGTGCAGAACCGTCCCACGAAGAGATAAAGATCAAGCAGCAGCACGAACTGGCGAACAACAGGATAGTCTACGGACCTGGCATGGCTCTGCCTGATTGGGAGCGCAAGCACAACGCCCTGCATCATGTAACTAACATAGAGCACGCGCGGTCGGCAAGCGCCCAAAGCCATCGCACAGTCACCTCGATAAGCCCTAACGGGATGATGAGCGAGCAGCTTAAGGTCGAGCTGCCAAGCGAGGAGATACCCCCAATGCCCCAGGTCGAGATGATGGTCGTGCAGGCGACAAACTCCCCAAGCCATTCTACCGTTACGTCAATGGCCCCAAGCGAGCCGGCAAGGATGCAGTTTAAGACGGAACCGACAACGGTGGAGGCGCCGTCAATGCCGCACGTCGAGTTCATCACGCGGAACACGAATCTGCAAGACACGGTTGCCCAGCCCGTCAACCCCGAAGACCTGATGATATTCAAGGTCAGGAAGGCTAGGGAAGCGATGCACGCGCAGGAATTAGTCTCGGAGAGCTGGTCCGGCGAGTACCCTTCACCAGACCAGATCCTAGTCGGCGACAGGCCGGCGGGCAAATCATCGATGTTCCACAGCCTCCTGAACAGCGTTACACCAGTCGTAGCGCAGGCGAAAAATACACCACCGAGCAGCGATCAAAAACCGGCAGTCCATCATGTCAATCCGGACGACCTGCAGATATTCAAAGCCAGGAAGGTGAAGGAGGAACCGCGCACATTGGAACCGGTCTCGGACAACTGGTCCGGCACTCATCCATCACCGGATCAGATCCTCATGGCCGGAGGGCGAAAGAGCAAGCCATCCCTGTTCTCCAGCCTCCTAAGCAGGATCCTGCCCGGCGCGTGATGGACTAACCAAACCCTGCCGCAGGCAGGTTTGTGGATCACGATCAGTCCACTTTGAAGATCTTGGTGTCGGTCGTGGCATAGACCAAGGACAAGGTCTCATTGCCTAGGCTCTGCGTGCAACCAGTCACGTTGCAGGCGAACCAGATGCGGTAGAAGTTCGGCTGCGTCTCGGCCAGGTACTGCGGGTTCTCCATGTTGTTGCAAACCGAGTTTGGCTGTCCAGACTGGTTGCAGAAGTACGCGCCCTCTCCGAACTGCCCGGCG
The DNA here is from genome assembly GCA_963741095.1 of uncultured Microcaldota archaeon. Lineage (GTDB taxonomy): Archaea > Micrarchaeota > Micrarchaeia > Micrarchaeales > Micrarchaeaceae > CAIOIN01. The sequence goes on along the minus strand of CAVUGN010000005.1, from coordinate 43,540 downwards.
CGGAGCAGTATGTAATCGACTGGCGGCTTGAAGCCCGAGAGGCTGGCATTGCTGGTCGTGAGCCACAGCGAGGTGCCCTGGGGATCCAGCTGCATCGCGACGCTGTCTGAGTAGGCGAACCTGTTTGCCACGCCCTCTATCTCCGAGCCATCAGACCAGAAGGCCAGGACTGTCGAGTTCGAAGGCGTGTTAGACTTAAGCCATTGCAGGGCGCCTATGAATCTGTACTCATACGCCGGATTGAAGCTTCCGATGAACAACACCCCCATGTAAAGGGTGAGCAGCATCACAACGACGAGTAAGATGCCTCCCACGTATTTGGTTGTAGGGATGTCCGTTATCCGCAATATCAGGTAGGCCATGACCACCGATACGGGCACGATCGCTATGCTGACAAACCTCACCTGCCCAGAGTTGAGCAGGAGAGCCACGGCCAGGTAGACCGCCAGGGGCATCGCGAAGACGCCCATCGGCTTCCGGATGAGGTAGCAGATCAGCACCGAAGCTGCGGCTATGATGAGCGGGAATTGGTAAAGTACGAGCAGTATCGCAGGGCTCAATACGCCAAGGAATCCATACGAGTCAACTATCGAATTCAACGACGACGGCTGCGTCTCGGCAACATTTATTGTTGATGGATTGTAGTGCGAGATCGAAAATGCGTATCTCACCACACCATAAACCGAGGGAACAAGAAACGCAAGAACCAGCAGGGCGACAACGCAGACAACCAAGACCATGCCTAGCCAGGTCAGCATCTTCTTCTCCGGCGCCCTGGTGCCTATGAAGCACGCGGCAAGGCTGATCGCCTCCGCAGCCAGGGCAACAAGCACAGCAAACCCATTCTGCGGATATTTCATCAGCAGCGACTTCGTCCAATTCATTATGGCGAACAGCACAACCCAGGCGGGCAGGGTAAAAATGGGATACCTGTGCCAGTCTCTCTCCAATCGGTAGAGGCTATAGAGCGAGAGGCTCACCGAGGCTCCTGCGAAGATGATGACTGCAACTGCACCGCCGCTCCATGTTACCGTCGCAAGCGAGAGGGCGATCGCCGCTGCAAACGCGTACTGGACTTTGCGCTTCGTGTCCTTGTAGCCCCTGATGAGGCAAATCATGGCGACGAGCAGAAAGACGCTAAGGAAGGAATCCCCGCGGAAAGCCCCGGATATCTGATAGTTCAGGGCTCCAGGAAGAATCGCCACAAAGAAGGCCGACAGGAGTGCCACCCGCCTGTCCGGGAAGAGCTCTCTGGCAAACAGGTAAGTTAGGAGGACCTCTACTACCCCGAAGAGGGGGGCCAGCAGAAGCATCACCGTCGAGATGGACAGGCCGGTCAGCACATGGGGGATCAGGACCAAAAGGTAGAGGCCGTACGCCTCATACGGGGGCGCGCCGTCGTAGATCGAGATGCTCGGAAGAGTGAGGCCATGGGCCTGCGTGAGCACGCTGTAGTAATAATACACGTCCGGCTCGCTGAACAGATTGGCGAAGCGGATCGACGAGAACCTGAACGCCGCTGCAAGAACAAGGATCCCGAACAGAAGGACGTAGAACTGCTTGTTGTTCATTTTAGCTCCCGCATCTTTTTATTATAGCACCAGAACGTCTATAAGAGGTTTCGCACGCGGCAATCCATTCCAATGAAGATGCGGAATCACTTTTAATATGATGGGAAGAAAGATTTTATCGTGGTGCGATGACCAAGAGGCAAGCCGAGTATGAAAGAGAGATACGAAAGCAGGTCTCGGGGAAAAAGATAGATGCAAGGCTCCAGGAGCTAAGAGGCGACTGGCGCGGCGAGATGCTCTCCCGCCTCCGCGCCTTGGTCAAGCAGGCCGACCCCAACGCAGTCGAGGAGGTAAAGTGGATAAAGCCGACCAATCCCCTGGGCACAGTGGTCTGGTCCCACGACGGGCAGATCTGCACCTGCGAGATCTACAAGAATTCCGTAAAGATGACCTTCTCAAGGGGCGCCTCGCTTGAGGATCCATCGCGCCTCTTCAATTCCAGCCTCGAGGCCAAGGTGTGGCGCGCCATAGACTTCCACGAAGGCGACAAGATCGACGAGAAGGCTCTGAAAACCATCATACGCGATGCCGTGGCACTGAACACGTCATCAAATTAGGATTGCCGCAGGCAGGATTTGAACCTGCAACATTTCGCTCTTCAGGCGAACACTCTCCCGGGTTGAGTTACTGCGGCACGGCGCTATACGTATGCCCTAAAACAAATATAAAGCTACTGGGTGGCATCGGTAGCCCTAACGATATACGATATAAACCTATACTCCGAATTCATCATATGCCATTATCCTGGGACGAATTGGCCCCGTACACGAGGCTTGTCAACATGGGTTCGATGGAACCCAGGGCCTACCAGATCAACATAACAAAGAGCGCCTATTCGGGGATGAACACGCTCGTGGTACTGCCGACTGGCCTGGGAAAGACGCTCATAGCGGTGTTCGCGATCGCCAGGGCCCTGCACGAGGGCAAGAAGGCGATACTCCTGGCTCCCACGAAGCCCCTGAGCGAGCAGCACTACGAGTCCTTGTCGAAGCTGCTCAACATCGACCAGAGCATGCTGCTGCTGTTGACCGGAAGCATCAGCGGCAAGAAGCGCGAGGAATTGGAGAACAGCGTGAAGGTCATAGCCGCCACTCCGCAGACGGTCGCTAACGACCTGAAGAAAGGCAGGCTGTCGCTCGAAGACTTCGCGGTCGTCATATTCGACGAGTGCCACAGGGCTGTCGGAAGGTACGCCTACACCTACATAGCCGACGAGTGCAAGCTGAAGGGAATACAGCTCATCGGCCTCACCGCCTCGCCCGGGAGCGACAGGAAGAAGATAGACTCCCTCATAACGACCTTGGGGATAACGAACATAGAGATAAGGATAACCACGGATCTCGATGTGGAGCCTTACGTGATGAGGAAGGACATAGCGACCATGTACGTCGAGAAGAGCGCCACGATAAACGAGATAACCTCTTTCCTCAAGCCGGTCATAGACGACCATCTGGGCAACATGTACTCGCACGGCCTCAGCCCATTCAAGAAGTTCGAGAACATGCCGAAAGGGAGGCTGCTCGACCTCGGCGACACGATATCGAAGATAAGCGCGAGCAACTACAAGTTTATGGCGCTCTACGACTACACGTACGTGCTTGACCTGGTGCACGCCCACGACCTCGTGAGCTCCGAGGGGCTCTACCCCTTCGTGAGCTACATGAACGCGCTAGAGAAGCGCGAGGAGAAGAGCAGGGCGGTGCGCAGCATACTCTCCAACGCGGCTGTCATGCGCGCCCAGAAGATTGCCAAGGATGCACTTGACAAGGGCGAGGAGCACCCGAAGATGGCGCTGGTGGCGAAGCTGCTGAACAACGAGCTGAAAGGCCAGACCGTGATAATATTCGCGCAGTTCAGGTCCACGATAAAGAAGCTTGCAGAGGTGATAGAGAAGGCAGGCGTGGCATCCAAGGCCTTCGTGGGCAAGAAGGAAGGGGTGACGCAGGCGCAGCAGCAGGACACGATAAAGGACTTCCGGGACGGGAAGTTCAAGGTCCTTGTCGCAACCTCGATAGGGGAGGAGGGCCTGGACATCCCGAGCGTCGATACCGTCATATTCTACGAGCCGATACCGAACGAGATAAGGAACATACAGCGCAGGGGCAGGGCGGGGAGAATGAAGTTCGGCCAGGTGGTCATCCTGGTAACAAAAGGGACTAAGGACGAGACCTACCTGATGATATCAAGAATGCGCGAGAAGCGCATGCGCGACCTCGTCATGATGGTAAAGAACAGGCTAGGCATAGCCGCCGCTTTGGGCGAAAAGACCGGCGCGGGCCAGACCACCCTCAAGTGAGGCGAAGTGACGGCGCAGGTGCGGCTACTTCTGCTTGTGCTGCATCCAGTACCCCATCCCCTTCTTGCCGGCCCAGACCATCCATAGCAGCGATTCGGCGACGCATATGACAATCATAGCTATGATGACTATCACCACCTTCTGGAAGAGGCTGTAGCCGCTCGCGTAGAACGCCACCCAGACGAGCGATCCCACCAGGAGTATCGCAGGTATGAGCACCGATGCGACCATCATCCCGACCATCCCTCCGCAGCACATGTCCGATTTTTGCGCGTTATTATTTGATTTCGGCATGGTATACCATCGATGCACAGCGATATATAAGTTGCGCATTTTCATGGTTCACTGCTATAAACTTTTCTGCGCTATACTAGTGTGATTCCGTGCAGAGATACTCCAAGGGCGCCAGGAGCGAGAGGGAACTGCTGAACACCCTCTACGAGAAGAGATACTCCGTCATGAGGTCGGCCGGCTCGGGAGTCAACTCGATAAGCCCGGACATAATAGCGATAAAGAACGGCCAGGGCCTTGCGTTCGAGTGCAAGGCGTGGGAGAGCTCGAGCGTCTCCATAGAGCAGGACAAGTACGAATCCCTGTACGAATGGGAGCGGAACAGCGGCATGCAGACCTTCATCGCATGGCGCATGAACGGCGAGAGCTGGTTCTTCATAAAGCTTAGCGAGATGAAGAAGACGGAGAAGAACTACACCGTGACCAGGAAGACCGCGCAGGCGATAGCGAGAAGGCTCGAATCCATAATAATCTGAAGAATAGCGGAACAACGCCTGCAGCTTCTCCTCCGTGAACAAATTGACGTACTCCATAGAAAGCTTTAAAAAGCTATCCTGTTTTGTAATACCGTGATGGAATGGCGGCAAAACAACAGAACAAGACGATGGCTACGACACTGATGTTCCTAGCCAGTTTGATCTTCCTGTATGTGGTATTCGGGCCACTGTCTGCAGCGGCGCCGAACCTAGGAAACGGACTGGGATACGGGATATGGGCGCCCCTGCTTTACGCGGTCGCGGTGCTGGGATCCATAACCCTGTTCTTCTCGAGCCTGGTGGGCTACTTCATGAGCTCCGACATGCCGATGATGGGCATAAAGAAGACCATGATGGCGACGTCCCTCGCGATACTTGCCTGGGCTGCAATAACGGGCGGAGCGGGCTGGTCGATGAACATGTGGCTGACCGTGATCGGATTCGTGATCGGCTGGTTCGGCATGGGCATGGCAATGATGAAGTAAGGGCTTCCCTTACTTCCTTTCTTCTTTTTTCTTTTGCAACGCTCCAGCGCCAGCCATGCCTTTTCCCATATCATTAACGACGATTGCCGAAGCCCGACACGACGCATAAATATCTCATGACCGCCATACTTATGACGGGAGCAGATGACGGAATCAGCAAGCAAGGCTTTTGATCAGCAGGTTGCCGCAAGCGTAGCGCTGGTCGACAACATGCTGAGGGGCAGGGAGACCGGCTACAGGGTGGAAGTGACAAACGATAGATGGGAAAGCTCCGGGCCCGGCCAAAGGATAACGATCTCGGGCAGGGCGTACACCGCGATATCGCCGAAGGGCAGGATATCCGGCGAGTGGGCAGTAATCAAATCCGGAGCCGGAGTTACCGTAAAACCCGTGCTCGATGTCAACAACGAGCAGTACCTGGTTTTCGTATTCAAGCCGCACCCTGCAATAAGGGGATGGGTCCTGGAATTCCCATCGGGCGGCGCAAAGCAGATCAATCTCAACGGCATGAAGGTCCTCGAGACCGTCACGCAGGCTGCGGCAAGGGAGCTTGAGGAAGAGACCGGCTACAGGGCAGGCAGCCTGGACATCATAATGAGAGACATGAGTTTTGCCCCGTTCCGGTTCGACCAGAGCGAGACCGTGGTGGCTGCGACGCAGCTGACGAAGGGCGAGCAAAGGCTGGAGTACGAGGAGACACTGATGGAGGTCCACATGATCCCAGCCAAGATGCTCAAGGACATGCTGGTGCACAACGTCATAAAGGATTTCAGGACGTTTGCTGTGGCCTCGGACCACCTGCTCAGGCAGTGAGGCGCTGATGCTGCGGGGCATGAGTCCGCATGGGGCGCCAAGGGTGCAGATCGCTGGCATTTCCCTCCAAAATCCTGATTTTCACATCGAGATTGCCCTGCCCTGCAAGCGGCATCTGCAAAAACTATAGGTTATTTAGATGCGCGCGAAGCAATATCCTCACATCGCAAGCGTGCTTGAATGATCGATCACAACGTGGTTGGGTACATAAGGACCCAACTGCTGCCTAACGAGACTGTGCAGATGACCGTGAGGCAGCGCCACTTCGGCCCCGGCGGGGCCGCATTCACCCCCACGCAACTGATAGCCACGAACATGCGGCTGATAGTGCTGTACAAGGAGCAGCTGGGCCTCAAGAAGACCATCGAGATCATCCCTTATGTCAAGTTGACCACCGTGCGGCTGGAGCGCGGCGTGTTCTCATCGACCATACACCTTCATGTCATCGGCGTTGCGGACCAGGCACCCGTATCCGACAATCGGACCGAGGAAGAGTTTTCCGGCCTTTACCACAAAGGTGCCGAGGAGCTGGCCAGCTTCCTGAACAAGAAGATCTCGAAGGACGCCCCGGAAAATTTCGGCTCCATCGAGGACTACACCTACTGCACAAAGTGCGGCTCGAAGGTCGCGCACAACTTCGCCTTCTGCCCGACCTGCGGGGCCAAGCAGACCGCGTAAGGTCAATCGGGATCGGCGTACATGACGCTCTTCCTGCCCTGATCAAGCACATAGAAGTAGTGCTGCATTGCCGTAAGGACGCACATGTCCTTTATCCTGCCCTTCCTGATCATCTTCAGGACCTCTCCAGGTCTGAATTCCCTGACGGTTATCGACTCGTCGTCCTCGAGTTTCTGTTTTTTTCTCTTCAGGCCGGTCGCAAGGAAGAAATGGAGTTTGCAGTCAGAATAGCCCAGTAGCGGATAGCCGCCGAAAAGGTACTCAATCTTTCTCGCGCTATACCCGGTTTCCTCCTCAAGCTCCCTTATAGCGCCCCTCTTCGCGTCCTCGCCATCCTTGAGCGTGCCCGCGGGGAGTTCATACACATAGCAATCGATTTCTGGCCTGTAGGACCTTATCAGCACGACATTCCCTTTCCCGTTTATCGCAAGTATCTCTGAACAATCGTTTTGCTTTATGTACGGTTTGCTCACCCTCTTGCCGTTCATCTCCAATTCAGCGTCAAAGACGGTAAACCTCCTTGTCCTGAAAACCGCTTTCTCCCCGATCTTTTTTACACCCATGCTTTACACCCATGCAATTACTCCTATGCGCTTTTCAGCCTGCTTTTCTGATACCGCCCGCGTTCGCCCGGTTCGAACAGCTTGTTGGCGACGATCGCCCAATCCGCCACCTCCATATCAGTAACCATCCTCCAAGGCGATTCGGGCACCTCCTTGCTCAGGAAGATGGGATACGCCTTTCCATTAACATAGATAGAACTCTCGACATAACCGGCCTCGATCTCCATCTGCGCCATCCTATTGTACGTAGTCTCGTCCGTGCGGATTATATCGACAACCACCGAACCGCGGCCCTTGCAGGCTTCGGGGTAGGAGAATTCTTTGTTGTAATAAAGGTCAACGCCTCTTGCGATCCCTCCCCCCACCCTCCTTACTTCGCCTTCCGCACTGAATTTGTTGAAATTGTAGAAGCCCTCCCTCAGGGACCCGTACGATAAGAACTCCTTCATCCCAATCATCGATCCCAATCATAGATTAGATTGTGCTTGCATCATTTATTTCGGCACGCCATACCAATTCCCGGAATGGGCATCGTGAATGAACTCCTGGTGCTCGTCGTCAACAGGCACGTTGTGGTTAGAAGGCGCATTGCCCTCTTCAGCCTTCTTTATCTTCGCGCTAGGGAAGTTCTCTATCCTCGTGCCATCGCTGGCCAAGAACACCGGGTCTATCCCTATGCCGTTCAGGTGCTGCCTGACCGGTATGAGCGCGTTTATGTAGTTCCTGTACAGATATGAATTCGAATGCAGCGTCAATTCCTCGACCGAATAATCCGTCTTGATCTCCACGGACAGCTCGCCTGATGTCAGCCTGACTTCGAACTTTCCGTAGGCCCAAGTGTCATAGCGGTAAACGATATCCGAAGTCTTGCCATCTTTCGAAGATTCCACTGCCATAGCCCTCTCCTTGAAGTCGCAGTCCTTGCATGCGCGCCTGATCTCGCTCAGGACGAAGAGCCTCTCTTTCTGCGCCTCCGGCTGGCTCCTGATCTCCGGCCCGCAACTGCCAAGCCAAGCCGCCATCCTTTCATGGCCCTGTGCATTGAGCTGCTGACCATGGGAAACCGCTATAGTTGCCATGTTATACTACCGGCTTGGAAGATATTTAAGGCTTGCTTCCGGATTAGCCAATTGACGACTTCATAAAGGGAGCAGGAGTGGACTCGGCGACATTTTGTCCTTAAATTATCTAATGGTAAGATATGGTGTGATCTTTAAGAAGCTCTTAAGAAATCGTCGATTGTCGAAGCCAGACACGACACTTAAATATCTCTTTTGCTCACCTCTTAATCGCGTTTAAGTGATATGATGATGCAGCAAAAAACCGGCTCGGATGGTTCGAAGGGCAATGCGCAGGTAGCTAATTCGGTTCATGCGGAACTGCTAGAGAAATTCGAAACGTGCATTAGGGGAGGTGGGATTATGCTTAACGACTCCAAGATTCTCGGGGGCAGTCTCACAACCGAGGAGAAGCAAGCGATCGCTTTGAAAGTTTATAACCAGGATCTGAGCACGTTGGAACCTGGCGACAACCGTCGAATCACTCCGTTATCGTATCTTCTGCATGCTTTGGATGTAGCCAAACTGTACCTCAGCAGAGAGCAGGAGATCTCAGCCGCCGAGAAGGCATACGCGACAAAGCTCATCATGATGGATGACGAAATCAATTCCGGAAAAAATGTAGGGCTATACGATTACCGATGCCTGTTTAACATAGCTAGCGAACACAATCTCGGCGCCGAAAAAGTGATGTCCAATGCGGCAAAGATGCTCGCATATTATGTCAGCGGCAGTAACCTTGCTATTTACCGGAAAGAGGCAAAAGAGCTGGAGCGCTTGCTGACAAAAACTGAAGACAGGATGCTGGCAGTCACGGAATGTCTGGCTTTCGGTGCATTCAAGGAGGCCACGAGAATGTCGAAGGGGCTGAGCAAGGAACAGATCAACACCGCTGCAGGGCGGGCCGCAGAGAGACTGCACGGCAATGCGGACGCGTCGCCAATTCTTCTCAAAATTGTCAAGGACTACGGATTGAAGGTCGAGGCATTGGAGAGCCTTGAGATCGCTGTCAAAGATATAGAGAGTATGGGCAGACTGCTTCGCATAGAACAGGCGAGAGAAGCAGCTAGACCTGTCAATCCCGTGTCTTTGTAAATCCAGGTCGAATGCGATATCCAACCTTTTAGGCAAAAGCAAGATAAAATCTGCTAATTCTTGCAGTTATAAACGTAAAAGTGGACTCGGCGGGATTTGAACCCGCAACCTCCTACATGCCATGCAGGCGCGCTACCGTTACGCCACGAGCCCAGAATCAATCATTCTTCATGTATTTGTCAAGATAAGGCTTAATGCTTTTGTCATTGATCCCTTCCGGCCTGATCGACACGTTCGCGAATATCTGCCTCTCTATCTCCAGCGCCATCGGCAGCTCCTTGATGACGAAGAGGCCCCTCGCCCGCATCTCGGGGCTCCTGCTGTCCTTGCACCGCCTCGCGAAATCCATGAACCTGTCAGTCACGCTTGAGATCCCCATGGGCTCGACCCTGAAATCCGCGTAGCTGCATACCATCAGCTCGCGGTCGTCGCCTCTCTTCTTGTTCTCGAAGATGCCGCCCATGTGGTCGACGAGGAAGAGTACACGGGCATCGATCCCCAATTCCGCGACCATGTTGTGGTTCACCTCGTTGTCGACCTTTCCGTACCTCGCAACGATGTCGTCCTTGACCTTCTGCCAGAAGGCGATGCTCTTCCCGTCTTCCCCAAGCATCTTGATAGTGCTCTCCTTCGAGAAATCGAACTTCACTATGTTGCCGATGTCGTGCAGCAAGCACGCCGCGACAACGTCGTCCTTGTCAAGCGGCGCGCCCTTCCAGTTGTCGCAGACCATCTCCGCGACGGACGCCACCCTGAACATGTGCCTCCTGAGATTCCGGGTAACGAGGAATCTGTCGTAAATAGCACTGATCGAGCTTATTGCCTGAACGCTGTCCATCGCACCTACACTGGTGAGACGAAGATTATGTTGCCGCCGCGAAGGAGTATCGTTCCGAGCTTGGCCTTGAGCTCGCCGTCGTTGAGCTCCTCGGCGCTCTCCATGACCAGGTTCATGTGCGCATCGAACGAGGTTATCTTGCCCCTGACGCTCACATTGTTCTTGAGCCTGACAAGCACCTGTTGGCCTATAACCCTGTTCAACAAATCAAAAGGCCGTTCCTGTTGCTGAATTGGCATGTTATCATCAATAGTAATCAAATGCACATTTTTATATCTTTCACTCGGCGTCATCGCCCCGGCTGGCCGTCGGTGCCGATGCGAAAGGAATAGCGCTTACTTCGTCTTCAGCTTGCCCATGTCCGACTTCCTGACCGCGAGCTTGATCTTGCCCGTGCCGAGGCCTATCTGCTTACCTATCAGTATGTTCTCCGCCACACCCTTGAGCATGTCTTTCTCACCGAAGAGGCCTGCGTTGATGAAGTGCTTCACTGTCTCTTCATATGCGGCCCTTGCGAACACGGAGTCCTTGTCTCCCGCAATGCCATGCCTTCCCGCGCTCCTTATCTCTCCGGTGTAGGTCATCGCGTCCGCTAGAAGTGCAAGGTGCTTGAAGCTGACCGTGAGCCCTTCCTGCTTGATCGTGTCGTTTATCTCGTTGGCGAGGACGTTCCTTGCCGCCTCTATGCCGTAGGTCCTTGCGACCTCGAACGGGTCGTTGGCGTAGATGTGCCACTTGTCGACTCCCTCGATCTCCATGACCTTCTCTATGTTACTGCCGCTCGTGGTTATGTGGAATGTGCCGTCCTCTCCCTGGAGCATCATCGCCTTGTTTATGCCCGGTATCCCGATTATCGATGTGGCAAGGACATGGACGAACATCGTTCGCATCGACTTTATGTTCTCCTTCTTCTTGACCTTGACCTTGATTTTGTCGCCATCCTGGTCGACGGTTATCCCCTCCTTCTTCGAGAGCTCCGAGGCGATCTTCCTTCCTGTTACTTCATGGAACGTCAGTTTTTCCTTGTCCAGATTGAGCATCATCGTGCCCGACTTGAAATCCTCTTCGAAGTTCGCTATCAGGTTGGAGACCTTGACATCCTCGAGCTTCCTCCAGATCTCCCTGACCTTTTCGTAGTTGTTGGCTATCTTCTTCTCCGGATAGACCTGCATGGTCGGGAACTTCGGCTTCTTCCTTGCGTCGACGATCTCTATGATCCTTGGCAGTCCCTTTGTGGTGACCACCGAGGCTATTCCCGCAGTGTGGAATGACCTTAGAATCATCTGCGTGGACGGCTCCCCTATGGACTGCGCCGCTACAGTTCCCACTGCCTCTCCCGGCACAACGAGCTTGCTCTTGCTGATTTCGTTCTTTTCCATGCTCATTCACGCTCCTTTGTGGGATCCATCCCGTCCCCGCCGTATATCGTCTGTATAAGCGCTCCGCTCGCGTCCTTGACACTCAGGTTCTCGTCTATGTAGAAGTCCTGCATGGCGTTTATCAGCCTTCTTTGCAGGTATCCACTCTGCGCTGTGACCAATGACTTAGACATCGCGGAGTCCCTCGAGCCCATCGCGTGCATGAAGAACTCCTTCGGCTTCAGTCCATCGAAGAACGATGATTTCACAAAACCCTTTGCTTCTGGCGTTTTGTTGTTCCTCGTGAAGTATGGCAGAATCCTTCCGGAATAGCCTCTTGACGGCCTCTTTCCCCTGACCGCCTGCTGGCCCAGGAACATGCTTGTCTGGACGTAGTTGAGTATGTTTCCTCTTGCCTTGACCGATGCCATGAGCATCGCGTTGTTGTCGGTGCCGATGCTCTTGCTCAGCGCCCTGTTTGCGATCGTTCTTGCCTCCTCCAACTGGGCCATCGTCTCCAGCTCAAGCGTTTCCCTTTTGGTGTATCCCGGCAGCGATTCGAGCTTGTTCTCGACGTACTTCTTCGTTATGTCGGTGACCCTGCTCTCAACTTCTTCTATGATCTTCTGCCTCTCCTTGTTTGTCGCATCGGAGTTGTAGTAGTCGCTGACGCTTATGGTGACTCCGGCGGCCTCGGCAACTCTCAAAGTCATCTTGGTCATCTGAAGCAGGAACTCCATCGTGAAATCGGACCCATAATCGTCGAAAAGCTTCAGTATAAGGGCTCCTCCCTCTCCGACAAGCTTCGAGCTCACGGTGCCCTCCACGAGCTCTCCCTTCTTGATCACGACCTTGGTCGTGCCGCTCTTGTACTCGAACTCGAGGTCCTTCGGCAACAGGAGCGAGAAGATGCTCTTGCCGCTGAACTTGCCCTTGACCTCGTGCTTCGGGAAGTCGTAGACCCCCGCGTTTGCGAGCATAAGGCTTGCCTCCTCCTTCGAGAAGAACGCGTCGTCCTTCGTGAGCAGGTGCACTCCGACGACCTCATCTTCTTCCATGAACATTATCGGCTTGCCGTCCCTTGGGGATCTGACCAGATCCTTTGGCTGCATCAGGTACCTTGCCTCTGACTGGGCCTCCAGGGACTGCGGGACGTGCAGGTTCATCTCGTCTCCGTCGAAGTCGGCACCGTATGGCACCGTGACCGAGACGTGTATCCTCATCGTCTTTCCTGGAAGTATCTTTACCGTGTGCGACATGAGCGAGAGCCTGTGCAATGTAGGCTGCCTGTTCATCAGCACGCTGTCCCCGTCGACCAATTGCCTTTCGAGTATGCATCCCGGCTCGATTATCTTTAGTATCTCCTCCCTTGTAGCATCGGTGAGCCTCTTCCTTATGCCCTCCTTCGTTATGAGGTTGAGCACCATCGGGTATTCCGTCCTTGCGGCTATCTTCTTTATCTCCTCGAGGTTCCAGACCGTCGCGTACAGCGGTATCGTGAGCGTCTCTGCAATCCTGCTTGGAACGCCCACCTGGTTGATCGTGAGGCTTGCATCCGCGGATATGACCGTTCTTGCCGAGAAGTTGACCCTCTTTCCGCTGAGGTTGTATCTCAATCGGCCTTCCTTGCCCTTGAGTCTCTGGGCAAGAGTCTTAAGCGGGCGCGTGCTCCTGTGCCTTGCGACCGGCACTCCCGGAGTCTCGTTGTTGAAGTATGTGGTGACCTGGTATTGAAGCAGCTCCCAAAGGTCGTCTATTATGATCTGCGGAGCACCGGCATCTATGTCTTGCTCCAGCCTCTGGTTGATCCTCATTATGTCCACGAGCTTGTGGGTCAGGTCGTCCTCGCTCCTCTCTCCAGATTCCAGGGTTATTGACGGCCTTACGTTGACCGGCGGCACCAGAAGCGCCGTGAGTATGAGCCATTCCGGCCTTGTGGCCGTCGGGTCTATGCCGAATGAGGTAAGATCCTCGTCGGATATCTTTGACATCCAGTCCCTTATCTCGTCCGGCCTGAGCCTTGTGCTGTCCATGTAGAAGAAGGTAGGCCTTTCCAGCTTGATCTTCCTCTGCTGTATGCCGCAGTGCGGGCACTTCTTTATGGACTTGAGTTTCTTGAGGAGCACCATGCTGGTGTCTTCGCGCTCTATGGTTGTGAGCGCGCCTGCAGCTATGGTCTGCTCGTTTATCTCCTCCTCGGAGCCGACGAAGCTCTTTATCACCGGCTTGATCTCGTTCATCTGCTCCGTTGTCAACAGGGCCTTGTGGCACTGGTAGCAGGTTGACTGAAGAAGCAGGTAGACGCTCTTCGCGAACTCCGGATGTATGACCGGCCTCACCAGTTCGAGGTAGCCGAAGTGGCCCGGGCAGGTCTTCACACGCCCTCCGCAGGTCTTGCACTTCAGACCGGGGTCGATGACCCCCAATCTCTGGTCCACAAGGCCGCCGTCGATCGGATATCCGTCCTCGTTGTACGTGTCTGGAACGATGAGCTTCGCTACGCTCATCTTCCTGATCATGGCTGGCGAGATGGTTGTGAACCTTATATAGTCGACGATTTCAGCTTGCATCTTATTCACTCTTCATCTTTATCCTCGGCAGTATGTGCAGGGACTTCACTTCGTCAAGCAGCAGCTTGAACGCGTAGCTTATCTCCACCATCTCGAGGCTCTTTCCTCCGCAGGTCTGGCAGACCGGCGTGTTCTTCACGTAATCATAATAGCCGACGTCACCGCAGTCGCTGCAGACCCAGATCTCGGCCTTGTCGCTCTGGTCCAACATACGCTCCTTGAGCAAGAGACTTGCGCCATGTCCGACCAGCGCATCACGTTCCATTTCTCCGAACTTGAGACCTCCTCTCCTTGGACGTCCCTCTGTCGGCTGCCTTGTGAGTATCTGCACAGGACCCCTGCTTCTGACCTGCAGTTTCAGGCTGACCATGTGCCACAATCTTTGATAATAGATTACTCCGGTGAAGACCTGTGCGTCGAACTTTCTTCCAGTCCTTCCGTCGTACATCGGCTCGTTGCCGAACTTGTTGAAGCCATACTCTTCGAGAATCTTTCCATACTTGTCGACGTTTGTCCTTCCCTCAGTGGCGAACGGCGTCCCGTCGAACTGCATCCCCTTGAGAGAACCGGCCTTCGCTCCCAGAGTCTCGAGCATGTGGCCGAATGTCATTCTGCTTGGAAGGCTGTGCGGGTTCAGCAAAAGGTCCGGCACGATTCCGTCCTTCGTGAACGGCATGTCGTTCGGATCCACTATAAGCGCTATGACTCCCTTCTGTCCGTGCCTGCTTGCAAACTTGTCTCCCACTTCCGGGATCTTGATGCTTCTCGTCCTTATCTTCGCGATCCTTGTTGCTCCTGTAGTTTCACTAAGCATAACACTGTCCACGACTCCCTCTTCTCCACCCCTGACCGTGACGGAGTTGTCCCTGTTCTTCTCCTCTCCTACCCCGAATCCTGTCTGCTCTTCGAGGAATCTCGGCGGCGAGACCTTTCCGACTATTACATCCGCTTCCTTGAGATCCATCTCGCTCTCGACTATCCCGTCTTCGCTGAGCTTCGCGTACGCGTGCTCTCCCAGATAGCCGTCCGTGGTCGGGCTCGGTATCCTGAAATGGTCTTGCTGGCTTCCCGGATATCTTCGCTCCTCGTCCGTGTAGGACCTGTAGAAGACGCTCCTTCCAAGGCCCCTGTCCACCGCTGCCTTGTTGAGTATGATGGCGTCCTTCATGTTGTATCCGTAATAAGTTGTCGTCGCGACGATGAGGTTCTGCCCCGTCGGGTGCATCTTCATGTTCAGCGCCCTGTACGCAAGGCTATTTACTATCGGCATCTGCGGGTAGTAAAGTATGAATGCACGGGGGTCGTACCTTCTGTTGAAGTTGACCGAATAAAGTCCCTGGCTCTGCTTCAGGAAGTTGCTCGTGACCGGGTGCCTTCCTATCGAGTTGTACTCCGGGAAGACGCTTATGTTCATGGTGAGCCCCAGCATCGATGCCGGGTCTATCTCCAGATGAGTGGTCCTGTTGGTTATCTCCTTCTCGGTGAGCGCGACATAGGCATTCTCCTCCTCGTCCGCGTCGAGGTATTCGATCACGCCGTGCCTTATCAAGTAGTTGAAATCCACCTCCTTCGTCTTCAATCTTTCAATCAGTTCCTGCGTGAGCTTGCTCTTCCCCGCCTCGACTATGATGTAGGGCTTTCTGGCCCTGCCCCTGTCGGCGTTTATATGGACCTCGTTGAGCCTCTTTATGTACAGAACGTTGATCTCTCCGGACAGTATTCCTGCCCTTCTGTTCTTCCTTATCTCCTCTGCCAGTGCCTTGCCTGACTTGACGTAGCCGATGAGCTTGCCTTCGAGATACACGGTTCCTCTTTTTTCTTCTGCCAAATCAAACACCATTACGACTCTTCCACCAGCTTGAGCTCCTTCAGCTTCTCTTCAAGCTGCTTCGTCTCTGCGCCTACCGTTATCTTCGCCATCAGGGCGAGATACTTGGTAAGGCCTACGTCCGTACCTTCGGGGGTCTCGCTCGCGCAGATCTTTCCGAGATAAGTGCCATGAACGTCTCTTGCCTTGAAGTGCGGGTGCTTCTTCGAAAGCGGTGACTTCACCCTCCTCAGGTGCGCAAGAGAGCTGATGAGGTTCGTCCTCTCCAATACTTGCGAGACTCCGGTCTGGCCTGCTGGCCACGATCCGGTTCCCATTGAATACAATATCTTCTCGGTCAGCGTGTCCGGGTTGATGTTCGTGCGGACGGTGAGCTTCCTTCCCCTTGCAGTCGTTCTTTCGATGTGGTACTTTATGTCCTTTATGAAGAACTTCATCGCGTTGTTGAACAGCTCTTCCATCAGATCGCCGGCAAGCTTTATGCGCTTGTTCGCATAGTGGTCCTTGTCGTCCTGCTTGACGTGCTTGAACGCCACGAGCGAGCACCTCTCCGCCATGTGCAGGAGGTATCTTGCCTTCTCGATCCGGTCCGCGGGCTTCGATCCCAGATGCGGAAGTATATAAGTGTCAAGCTGTACCTCGGCCCTCTTCTCCTGGTACTCCTTGGTCTGGCTCGGCGCCGCCATCCTCCCCAGCTCCATCACCGCATCCTTTTGCGATATGTCCTTGGCGACGCTCAGGTCGGTGTTGAGCAACAGGTCGTTCCTGACCTCCAACAGTGATGATGTCAGGTCCTTCGTCTGCATGCCCAGAGCCTTCAGTATGAGTATGAGGTCCATGCCCTTCGATACCGTCGGGAACAGCACGGTGTAAATGCCGTATTCGTCGCGGGTGACGCTGCACCTCGCCCTGAAATTGACAACCGTCGAGAAGACCTTGCTGACTATGCCGCTCTTCTCCTTCGTTGTCATTATCCTGTTGGGCGCCAGATCCTCGATTCCGACAAGCACACGCTCAGTTCCCTTTATGATGAAGTATCCGCCAGGGTCGTCCGGATCCTCTCCCTCTCCTATGAGCTGATCCCTGGTCATGTTCTTCGTGTAGCACAAGTCGCTCTTAATCATCACCGGCATCTCTCCGATGAAGGCCTCTCCTGCAGCATCCTTCTTCTCTATGCCGCTCACTACCGGTACATATGTAATGTACATCGGCGCGGCATAGGTGAGATTCCTCGCTATCGCCTCGTTGGGCATCACCTTCTTAGTGGAGCTGTCTGATTCTATGATCATGGGCTTCTCCAGCCTTATGCCCGTGAACTTGATCGCGAAATTCGTCACTTCGGGCTCGACGAGGTTGTTGCTCTCTAGCACCTTGTTTATGCCCATACGTATGAATCGGTTGTAGCTCTCGACCTGCTGCTGAACTATCGAATTAGATGTCAGGTAAGACTCCAATACCAAGTGATCGTTTTCCATGCAATAATCAGCCCTTCACCACAATCCTGTAGTACGTGTACTTTCCTCCTGTCGGATCCTTCCTGCTTATCGCGATCATGTCCCCGGCCTTCGCCCCAAGCAGCTTCGCCTGTGGGTCTATGTCGAGTATCTTCGGCAGCTTCTTTGCGGGTATCGCGTACTTCGCTAGCACCTTCTTCGCCTCGCTCTCGCTAAGAATTGAATGCTCCGGTATGAGCTCAAGCGGGGGGACCAATAGCTCACCAAAAACAAAAAGCAGTACTTCTAACCAAGAAGGACTAACATAGTTGTAACATCAAGGCTTAAATACCTTATCTAATTCCGAATTTATGGAAGTATATGGCCTTAATCGACTTTCGCCCACAACCGCCGGACCATCAACTTTCCAACCGTGCCTTGATGTCGTAAGCAGCCCTTTCCTGATCGTTCGAGTCCTTCAGGACGGACAGTATCTCATTCAGCCCGTTCGGGTTCGTCTCATAAGTAAGTATTCTAGTGAAGTAGCGCGCTATGACCTCCATCGACGCGTTCTTCTTCAAGGAACCCCAGAGCAGGTTCGCCGTCTGCAAGGCCGCATTGTTCTGCGTCTTGGCTATGCTCGCCATCAGCCACATGCCTTTCTCCGCCTCCTGCTCATTCCTTTCCATGGATGTCGACGCGTGCGTGGCAACCCTGCGCATCACGCTCTTTTTCGTAGCGTCTGTGAGCTTCATCTGCGTCATGTACTTGTCCAGCCTTATTAGATTCCAGGATGCCGATACCTGCAGCATCGGGTCCTTGAAATCATCGATGGTTCTTGATATGCCGTTGTTGTTGATTGTAGCCTTCGCGTACTCGACCGAGAAGGTTTCCATGCCGTTGCCCCTGTTGAATATCAGCGGCGGGTACCTCGCTATGCTGTAAAGCCCGGTCCTTTCCTGTGCCTCCCTGTCCATCAGGTGCGCCTTTGTCACCGCGCCTATCTGCCTTATGCTCTCGCTGGTGATCTCGTTGCGGCTGACCGTTACCGTCAACCCGTATCCTCTCTGTATCTGAAGGATGGAGTGGAAGATGTTGTCCGCAAGCATCGCCTTATCCTTCTCGCTGCTGTCCAAACCCTTCAGGGCGCCTAGCACCTCTTTCATAAGCCTTGGTGTGGCGACGGTGTCGGTGACCATCTGCGAAAGGAAGAACATCTTGTACGATGCATAGGTCGGCGGCGTCTCCGGCCTTATCTGGTACGCGACCTTTGTCCTGTTCCCACTGTCTTCTAGCTTCGTGAGCAGGTCGGCGGTCGAGAGCAGTATCATCCTCGCATCGGTCGGATGCGAATCCGCTAAGATTTCCACGTTCCTTACGATCTCCCCGGACATGAGTCCGTCAATTCTGTTGCTTATTATCTGGATGCTGCGGCCGCATTCCGGGCCCAAACTTGCCAGTCTTGCCGCTGTTGCATTCGAATCTGAATTGCCCTGCACCTGTTTTGTTGCCATCGAATCGCCTAGTCACTGAGCATTATCCGTCCTGAGCGGCGCCGCGACCTTGTAAGCATTCTTGATTATGCGCAGTGTCCTGTACCCCTCCTCCAATGTTGTGAAAGGCTTCCTGCCCTCCTCCATTGCCGAGAAGAACTCCCTGTACACCTCGATGTACGCAGTGTCGCTTGTCGGCTGCTTCTCGAATTTGCCATTGAGCATGACCGACCCGTTCCCGACATTGATCTCGAGCGTCGCATCGCTGCCGTTTATCGTTATGCTCTTCTGGTTCTCGCCGGGATAGTACTTGCCCACCTCCACTGTTATCGTGATCTTCTCGTTTTTCGTTTTCAGGCATATCGTCATGTGCGTTTCGGCATCCCCCGGGGAATTCGGATACTTGTCCATCTCCGCCTGAACGGGCTTGAGATCCTGGTACCCGAACAGCTTGCCCATAATCGCCACCAGATGTATGCCAGTGTCTATGCCTATGCCGCCTCCGGCCAGTTTCTCGATGAACAGCCAAAAGCGTCCGGTCACCCAATCATGTTCGAGTATCCTTGCTGTCACCGATTTTATCTCGCCGATCTGGTCGTGCAGCTCCTCCCAGTTGTCCATCGCGAAGCGCACCGCGGGCTTGTAGATGAAATGATCGGACATCATGCACGTCAGCTCCGGATGCCTTCTCGAGGCGATCACTATCCTCTTGGCAGACTCCAGCGTGTGGGCGATCGGCTTTTCGCACAACAGGTTGAGCCCGTTGTTCATCGCCTTCATCGCAACCTCTTCGTGAAGATAGTTCGGGACCGCAATCACCGCTGCGTTGTAGCTCTTGATCGGCTCTGTTCCGTAGCAGTAGTACGTGTCCGGCCCTACATCGGCCGTGTCGACCAGCGCGTACTTGATGTTGAATTCCCTGCGCAGCGGCTCCAATGCCGGAAGCACCTTCTTGTTAACGAGATCTCCAAGACCGCCGTAGATGAGCAGGTTGTGTTCCACTTTGCTGCCCGTTTCAAACGATTGCTTTGCCTGAGTTCCAACCATAGAATCACATCAACAGTCATACCCTTAAAATTTCGAGATATTTATGCATATCTGTAGGGATTTTCGTCAAAAACGCGTCAGACAAACGAATCGGTGACGTACGCAAACGACGTACGCCAGAGTAGGCTATAAATACCTGATGGGCAAAAATATTTCTGGATGGAAGTGTAGGGCGATCAGCATGGTAGCTACTGCAGTAACGAATCACAGGGTCTCCGAGCAGAACATCGAACCTCTGGTTGTAGAACTGACCAACAAATTCTCAGACGCAACCGGCCTGAAGCCGCGCGCAACTCCGAGAGTGGAGTTCGGCGGATGCTGCGGGGCGGATGCGCTGCTCATGCATCCCAGCGTGATACGGGTTAATGAGAGCCTGGTCAACGACCCATTGCTTTTCGAGAAGGTGGTGGCGAATTCTGTGGCGCAATCCATCCTCTACCAATCGGGGCTCGGCAGCCAGATATGGGAATATTTGAATTCTTTCAAGGATAGCGGCGGTGCCGGATTCGACAACGCGCTCATCGCCGTCAACAGGTCGCCTTCGCGGCTGGTCATAGGGGGCATTGCGGAAGCTCCAGCCCACCAGTTCGAGGCGCTCTACTCGCGCAAGTACCTGGGAGACAACAACTGCTTTGGCACCGAGATGTACGCGCTCCGCCTCAACACCATGCGCTCCGTCAACATAGTCTCAGCCATGGCGAACGAGCTGACCGATATGCTGAGGAGGAACGACCTGCTGGACGTCAAGGGCCTGATGGGGGAGGGATGGCAAGACACGCTGTACAAGGACTTCTGCAGCGAGGCAAGGGCGAACAACGCCGACCCCGACGATATGTCGATCGACTACAAGACCGCTTATTACGGAAAGATATTCGCGCTAGCCGACGCGATGCGCTTCGACTACGACCCGAAGAAGGCGCTGGATTACGAGGTGAAGAGGCTGCAGGAGTTCGCAAAAAGGCTATCGACGTACGTGAACGACCCGGACACCTGGCTCGGCTGGCTGAGGGGCGAATAACGACCGTATCGTCAATAGACGATGTGCCGAACAAGCTATAAATATCTCCTAAGCCGCAATATTACCGATAGAATGGTAACAGAATCAAAGAATCCTACTAATGTTCAGGCCACTAGCGTGCAGGCCGCTCCGGCCGGCGGAGAGAAGGTGTTGCACGTCGTGAACAAGAAGCACGAGCTGGGCTCCACGACGATGAGGAACCAGATACCGATAATGGAGAAGCTGTACTACGATCTTGGAACGGCTGGCATAGCCGAGTACGGCGTTCTGGGCAGCGGGGCTCTCGGCACCAGGATAAAGGTGCCCGATGTCTACAAGGACGTGAGGCCGGTCACCAATGTCATAGAGATAACCGTACCCTCAAAGGACGAGGATAAGGTTATGGAGGCCGTGCAGCGCGCCGGATGGATCCGTGACGACGTCCTGAACTACTTTTCGATTACCTACCGGGCAGCAGACGGCGAGAAGGTCACGATACCGACCGTGGTGAAGCAGGAGTTCCTTTATACTGAGGCAAACAATTCAAGAATCTATCTGGCTCCGATATTCACGACTGCAAAGTTCTACCAGGGGCACAACAATAAGCTGGTTGTCAACGAACTGAACCTGGAGAGCGACGGAGAGATGCTGATGCGCAAGATCATAAGGAGCGATTACAGGGACGAGCAGGACGTCGCCTGGGTGGCTGTCGCTGACGATTTGGCAAAGCTCTTCGGGCCCCAGAGCATGGACCTGTGGCTCAGGACGTTCCCGAACAAGAACGACGACAGGATCCGCCAGAGGGTCATGCCGATACTTAACATGGTGGAAGCGGTCAAGGGCAACGGCAGGATCAGCGATCTGGAGAGGATAATGAACAACCTGGGCGTGCTTCGCGGCCTCATGCGGTCGGACGAGACCGAAAAGCCGGCAGAAGCGGAAGCACAGATAAAGCTAAATTGACGTTTAGACACTGATTAATCCGGTGTGTGGGTGTACTCTACAAGCAAGAACGAATGGGAGCCCGGCGGCAAGACTCACGCTTCTCCTAACATACCTGGCAACGAATTGGCCGTGCAGGCGGAGCAGAACAAGATTGCAAGCAAGACAAATTACGATGACAACAGCCAAATGCGCACGAGCCACAGCGTGCTCAAAGAGACGTTCGAATTCCTGGAAACGCTCATACCTCCCGAAAGGCGCATAACCGAGAGGCCGATCATAAGGCTGATAGCCAGAGAGGGTGTGGCGGGCGACTGCAAATCCGGCAGCCCGTACATAGACGTCGATGCCCTGATGGGCGTGACGCACGTCGTGCCACACGAGTCGATACACTTCTGGCAGTTCAGGGACCAATTCTCCGACAGGCTGAAGGATTTCTACGACCGGGAGACTAAATCGCATCCGGGCGAGGAGGTGAAGATGACGATTGTGCGCTACTCGATGATGGAAGCCGCGGCTTACCTGTTCGAGAACACGTTCCTGTACAGGCATTCGCCGCAGCTTGATCATCCGGACAAGGAAATGACCGACGCGCTCGTAACCGGGCTGTGCGAGTCCTTCTCGCAGGTCAGCGGTTTCAGGCTAATCAGCGCGGTTCACGGTCGCATGGAGCGCCAGCAGCTCACAGGCAGGAACGAGTTAGTCGGCATTGCAGACCTGAGCATATACAGCATAAGAAAGGAGGCGATCGATGAGGAGCACATGATCGGGGAATCGAGCACCAATCTGGGGCAGGCCATAGCGCTTCTAGTTCTTGCGGCTAACAACTACGACATAAAGGCCGCGTTCAAGACGCTGACATCGAGCCCAGACGAGATAATCGGAACGATAGGTGGGATGGGCTCCGAAAAGGCAAACGAGCTGGCCCGCAGGATAGAGTCGATAGCGGCTTCGGAGGACAAGGCCGCGAACATACTCATAGATGCGACCGCGCCATCGGCATGAGCATCGCAAATATATACCTTTCCAACTCAATATCTAAGGTATGCATGGTGAGCGTAAAGGTCGCCAAGCTTTCTGAGATGCCTGACGGGACTCTTAGGCAGGTCAAGGTCGACGGAAGGGATGACGTCGCGATTGCTAATGTAAAAGGTAAGATCTACGCCATGCGCGGCGTGTGCAACCACCGGGGCGGGCCGCTGGGCAAGGGAAAGCTCGAAGGCAGCGTGATAACGTGCCCTTGGCACGGGTCGAAGTGGGACATCAAGACCGGCAAGCTTGTCGAGTTCTCTGTCGAGCTCCCGGACGAACCGACCTACAAGACCTCGATCGTCGGGGACGACATCTTCGTCGAATTTTAAGAATTGTTGGTGAGATCGCTGAATAAACCAAGTTTAGTGCCAATGCTGAATGAGCTGAGGGCCATACTGCTTAACAACTCCAGTTTTCCAGATGAAAGCAAGGTCGACAATCCGGAGATAAAGGAGGCGCTAATCAAGTTCGGGAAGGAGATGAAGCCAAACCGCAGCATGAAGATCGACATAAAGACGGTGCACGGCTTCCTCAGGCGGCACAAGTTCTTCGCAACCTACCGATGGTACCTTGGCGCATTCCAGAAGATGAGCGCAAGGTTAATAATAATCGAGGGCGCCGACGCGGTCGGGAAAACGAGCCTCACCGTGCCGCTGAGCGAGAAGCTCGGTGCGATGCCGATAGACAACCAGGCGGTGAACATGTTCTACGAGATGTTCGAGCTGCCGAGGATATACAAGATGGCCGTCGCCGACTACAACGACAACATCGCGATCGGCCTGTTGTTCTACATGTGCGTCAACATATTCGCTTTGGAGAAGGCGTACAAGGCCTTCGAGAGCGGCTACAAGTACGCGGTGATCGACAGCTCACTGCTCAGGACCCTGTCCGCAAGGATAGCGATACCTGTCGCGGGCAAGGACAACGAGCTGTTCATCGACCAGGGCATCTACGACCTGGTGAAAAACAAGCTGGACAAGTACTACCTCAACGCCGTGAAGAGCCACAAGCGGTCTTTGTTCTTTGTCTTCATGTATGCGAGCGACGGCGTCCGGAGGTACCAGGCCGAGGGCGACGGGCGAGAGTTCTTGCACTACGAGACGAACAAGAAGTACGCAAAGTTCGTCGAGCAGTACCTGAGGGAGAACCAGATAGCGCTGAGGCGCCTGGGCGTCCCGCTCATATCGATGCTGCTGGTGACGCAAAAAGAGAAGGAGGCTGCCAACCTGATAAAGTCGAAGATAAGCGTCGACGACGTTTTTGTCAGGACGGACAGCAAGAGCGCGGACGTGGAGAAGAAGGTGGGGATGGTCCTGGAGGCCATGACCGCGGACTTCATGGAGCTCCACGGCGACCCTGAGGTCTGCTGGCTGTGAAAGGTTGCTTAATCCAGCAGCTTCTTTACAACTCCATCCTCCAAGACGTACACGGCCGTTTCCGCTTTTAGGTACCTCTTATCATCCTGCTCGAACATGCGCTGCGTTTCAAAAGCGGACACTATGCCCCGGAGAACTTCCGGGATCTGCGAAAGCACTTCAGCAACCGACGGCGCAAAAAGCCTGTGGCCCCATGCGGAGTAATTCGGTTCGTGGTACGTCGTGATGATGCCTATCCTCTTCAATCCAGAGGCAATGCCTGCGGGCATCGGCGAACTCATGAAATTTATCTGCCTGGGATCCACATCCTTTATCCAAAACAGTGTTTGTGGCGCTTCATTCTTCAATGCATCCAGCGCAGGCCCCTCGATACTGCTCTCTTTGGCCCACCTGCCGATAAATTCATCGAGCTTTTCTGCGGCGCAATCCTCTCTGATGGTAACTCCCCTGACCACCGGTTTTATCCTTCCATACAACGCCGCGAGTTCGTTGTCCGTGATCTGCGGTATGCGGCCATCGAACATGTTCGAGTAGTTTCCTACTCTCGTCCTCAGATCAGCAGCATACCCGGGCGTTGTCTCAACGTTCCGGAGGAACGTCTTTATCGCGTCCGCTCTCTCAGTGGTCATTTTTCCGCTGTTGTTAAAGTTGCCCTCCATCTCATCGTTTGCCCTTGATCGGTTCTGTCAGAGCACCTGTCAGTATTTGTTGCTGCGCTTTCTGACGCTGTTATTCTATCGCACTATTGATAGCGGTCCAGGAGATACTTATAAGCTATCCTCAACTTCGCCTATTGACGTTTTAGACCTCTTAAAACAAGACATCTTACAGGCCATCCGATCCAAGCGAATACTTCTGGAACTCCTCCAGCACCGGCTTCTTGTACACCAGCCTGCACAGGGCCTCGAACTCGAACACCGCACCGGTCAACGCGTTGTGCGGCTTCGGTTCGGTGGGCATGCCGATCATGTGGTACAATTTTGTCGCTGAGAAATCGTTCCGCACGTAGGATATCCTGCCATCCCTCACCATGTCGGTCGGCACCCTCATGCCCTTTGCGGCGAGCTGCCCGTAACCTATGGAATGCAGATCTATGGTCCTGTGCGAGATGAAATCGAATTTCTTGTATCTCTCGAAGTACGCGTGCAGATAGCCCGTATCGAAGGCGGGGTTCTGCCCGGCTATCGTGTGGCAGCGGTTCTCGCGCATGAATTTTGACACGTAGAGACACACTTTCTCGGGCGAGTGCGCGTGCTCGGGAACACTGCAATTCTCTTCCCCGCCGCTGCAGTCGCACCTCTTATTCAATTCCTTCAGCGTGAAGCCGCAGACTGCGAGCGCGGATTTGTCTATCCTCGCTCCTTTGAACGGCCTGAAGACGCGGTAATACCTCCTGAGCTCGCCGTTCCTGAACGTCACCATGCCTATCGATGCTATCGCTCCCTTCCTCGTGTTGAGGCTAGTGGCCTCCAGGTCGACTACAGCAACTCCGTCCAGATAATCCATGAAACCATCACTCGCTTGAGAGGAAAGGGCTGTTTATTCATAAATAGCTTTGCGTGGAGCGGTCAGGAGAGCACATCGATCCTGCCGGATTTATCGACACTTGACGGACTAGGATAGAAGCTATAAGTATCTCATGAAGCGTACCTTATACTGCACAGGAGCGATTGAGACGGCTGAAAGGCAAACAGGATGTTTATTGCAAGATGAAAAGCTGTTGATATGGCGCGCATACTCGACCCGGATTCGAAGAAAGTGATAATCAAGATATTCGACAGAAAAACCTCCGAGGAGAAGAAACCGCACACCTGCAGCGTGTGCGGCGTGTACAAGCGCGAGATAGAGAAGGGCAACAGGGAGGCGCTCGAGTTCTACAAGAACCACCTCAAGGATGTGGCACAGAGGAACAACGGCGTGACCTTCGTGCTCTACGGGAAGATAAAGCAGTACATGCTGCCGTCCAAGGCCGACAAGCCGAAGTAACTGGAATTCCCTGATCCTTTGACCGAAAAAAGCAGAGAGCAAGGCATAAATATCTCCTCGAATGAATTGTTCCTAACGTGATCCAATGGTGACGAAGGACAAAGCGGTCAATGTCAGCAATGTCGACATATCCCCGACATTCGCGCCGCGGATGTCCGATAAGGACCGATTGTTTTTGCCCGAGCAGGCTGCCAGGTACCTGGCCATAGACTGCAAGACCGACGAGAAGGTCTATGCGGTGAGGATGGACAAGCAGTTCTACGTGGACCCAAAGGTAATGGCGAACGGAAGCTTGGTCAGCGGGCAATCCAGCGACTTCCTCATCCAGTACGGCGAAGGGCCGTCAAAGAAGTTCAAGATAGCGAGCGAGAAGACACTCTTTTTTGATTACAAGATCCTGAACCTGGAAAGGAACCAGATGAACCCTACCTGAAAGTAACGCTTTTTCCAAATAACGCCTTTCCTAAGTGCGCACAGAAAATCCCACTAGACGTCAATAGACGAACTCAAAAACAGGGCATAAATATCTCCTCAACTGCGTCTATATTAAGGCTTTTTGATGGGCGATAGCGTACAAAAAGACGGAAGGATGACCCTTAACAGGTTGGACGTTCTGAAGGCGTTCGTCAGGGATACCGAACCTGCGCTGAGCGATGCAACCAACAAGAGACTCATAGTGGCAAGGGTCAGTGAAGAAATGGCTGCGACAAGAGGGGCTGACATGGTCAAGGCAGCCTGGAAAGATGACGCAGACATCGGAACAATCGAAATGCTGATAGTCAAAGGCGCCAATCTGAATGCCCAGAACACGTTCGGGTGGACTGCGCTGATGGGTGCTTCGAAAAAGGGCAATGATAAACTAGTCAAGCTTCTGATCGACAACGGCGCCGACGTGAACCTGAAAGACAACAGCGGCAGGACGGCGCTCATGTGGGCCACCGGAGACAACAAAATCGACGTGGTCAGGATATTGATGAGTCACGATGCGGACGCCAACATAAAAACCAAAAGGGAAATTCCTCCGCTGGTTTTGGCCGCAGAAAAGGGCTACGCAGAGATTGTCGAAGCGATGCTGGAGAAAGGCGCGGACATCGAGATCACGGACGTCGACGGCATGACCGCACTAATGGCAGCATCGCATCACGGCAACAAGATTATCATGAAGATGCTGATGGATCGCGGTGCATCGGTGAACGCGGATGCCAGCCATCGCTCCACGCCGCTGATAGAGGCTTCACGCACCGGCGAAAAAGATGCCGTTGCGGCGCTGCTGAACAAAGGTGCCGAGGTGAACCTCAGGGACTGGGAAGAAAAGACTGCGCTGATGCGTGCTGCGGAGGGTGGATTCGAGGATATCGTACGCCTGCTGTTGGACAACGGCGCCAAAAAGGGAATGAAGGACAGGTACGGCTACAATGCGATGAAATGCACCGATAATGAAAACATAAAGAGAATGCTGAGAAAAGCATCAAAGGTTAGGTGAGATGGAGATCAATTCGAACCAGAACGGCAGAATGACGATCGACAAGGCGGACGCGATCAGGGCGTTCATCCGACAGGTCGACTCGGCGCCAGGCGATGCGATAAACAGGGAAGCGGCCCGACTGGGCACAGTGGACAAAGATCATGCATTAAAATACGGGGCAATGATAATCGAGGAATCGAAGCTGGAGCATCCAAACCTCTTCAGGGTGAAGGAGCTGATAAGCAACGGGGCGGATCTGAACGCGAGGGATCCGGAGGGAAACACCTCGCTGATCTACGCTTGCGTCAGCGGCAATCTGGAGATCGCCGAACTGCTACTGAAGAGCGGCGCGGACTTGAACGTGCAGAACGAGCGCGGGATCAAGGCGCTGACGATGGCTTCGTTGCGGAAATACACCGAGGTTGTCAAGCTGATGCTGGACAACGGTGCAGACGTGAACCTGCAGGACGATCAAGGCTGCACTGCGCTGATCTGCGCTGCAATAGCTGGTGGCAGCGAGATTGCCAAGATTCTAATCGATAGAGGAGCCAAACCGGACATCCAGATCAACCATGGTGAGACCGCGCTGATGTTCGCAGCCGAGGTCGACAGCTTCGAGATTGCAGAGATGCTGCTGAAAACCCATGCAGTCGATTTGAACCACAAGAGTGTAGAAGGCAAAACACCGCTTATCGTGGCTGCGGAGAAGGGCAACGCGATCATCGTGGAGTTGTTGATGCGGTCTGGCGCCGACGGAAACTTCAGAGGCAAGGACGGCTGCACTGCACTGATGCGTGCAGCCGCGAACAATCACGGGGACGCGGTTGAGACACTGCTGAGCTGGCGTGTGGACCTAGACTGCAAGAACGACGAAGGCAAGACAGCCATGGATTGCACGGACAACAAGAATATAAAGATACAGATAAAGCGGGCCGCTAGGTTTGAGGAGGATGGAAAATAGCGCAAACAAGAGCGGAAAGATGACGACTGACAGAGCGGATGCGATAAAGGCGTTCGTCCGGCAGGCCGAATCCAATCCCTGCAACGATATTGGCAAAAGGATCAAGGATCTGGGAACCCCCGTTTTCGACAAGGCAATGCTGGATTCGTTGGGGCGCGAATTGGTTGCAGAATCGGGCAAGATAGGCGCGGTTGACCTGGACAGGATCGGAACGCTCATATCCTACGGCGTGGACGTCAACATGTGTGATGACACGGGCAGGACGGCACTGATTGCCGCATCGGCAGCTGGCTACAAAGGGGTTGTCAAGCTGATGCTGGACAACGGTGCAGACGTGAACCTGCAGGACGATCAAGGCTGCACTGCGCTGATCTGCGCTGCAATAGCTGGTGGCAGCGAGATTGCCAAGATTCTAATCGATAGAGGAGCCAAACCGGACATCCAGATCAACCATGGTGAGACCGCGCTGATGTTCGCAGCCGAGGTCGACAGCTTCGAGATTGCAGAGATGCTGCTGAAAACCCATGCAGTCGATTTGAACCACAAGAGTGTAGAAGGCAAAACACCGCTTATCGTGGCTGCGGAGAAGGGCAACGCGATCATCGTGGAGTTGTTGATGCGGTCTGGCGCCGACGGAAACTTCAGAGGCAAGGACGGCTGCACTGCACTGATGCGTGCAGCCGCGAACAATCACGGGGACGCGGTTGAGACACTGCTGAGCTGGCGTGTGGACCTAGACTGCAAGAACGACGAAGGCAAGACAGCCATGGATTGCACGGACAACAAGAATATAAAGATACAGATAAAGCGGGCCGCTAGGTTTGAGGAGGATGGAAAATAGCGCAAACAAGAGCGGAAAGATGACGACTGACAGAGCGGATGCGATAAAGGCGTTCGTCCGGCAGGCCGAATCCAATCCCTGCAACGATATTGGCAAAAGGATCAAGGATCTGGGAACCCCCGTTTTCGACAAGGCAATGCTGGATTCGTTGGGGCGCGAATTGGTTGCAGAATCGGGCAAGATAGGCGCGGTTGACCTGGACAGGATCGGAACGCTCATATCCTACGGCGTGGACGTCAACATGTGTGATGACACGGGCAGGACGGCACTGATTGCCGCATCGGCAGCTGGCTACAAAGGGGTTGTCGACCTGCTTCTGAAAAGCGGCGCTCAGCTCGAAACAAAGGAAGAACCCGGCTGGACTGCCCTCATGTGGGCCTCGAAAAATGATTGCAAGGAGGTCGTCAAAGTGCTGCTGGACTACGGGGCAAGCCCCAATGAGGTAAGCCGCATAGGCTCGAACGCGATCATGTTAGCTTCTGCGCAAGGCAACACTGAGATTGTTGAGATGCTGATACGTGCCGGTGGCGATGTGAACGTGCAGTCAGACAAGGGCGATACTGCTTTGATGTGGGCGGCCTTCTACAACCACTACCTTATCGCGGACACGCTGATGACACACGGCGCCAATGTGGATGAGCGGGACGAGAACGGCGACACCGCGCTGATTAGGGCATCGTCTGCCGGAGCAGGCGATGCGGTCGTAGTGCTGTTGAACTACGGCGCGGATACAAATATAAGGAACAACGCCAGCGGCAACACCCCGCTGATGTACGCCTCGTGGGGTGGTTCGAACGAGATTGTAAAGAAGTTGATTGACTATGGAGCCAACCCTAACTTTCAGGATAAGGATGGCAACACGGCGCTGCTTGCGGCTGCGATGGAGAAGCATAACGCAATCATAAAGACACTGGTAAATGGTGGCGCGAAGGTGGGTATAAAAAATAACAAAGGGTTGAAGGCAATCGACTACGCCAAAACAAAGGAGATGCGGGAACTGCTGGAGAAGGCCGCAAAAAGGCAGGGGACTCAGTAAAACAAGGTATAAGTATCTCATGCATTGGATAAACTTCTGATTCGATGTTCATTATTAGTGTTTGTCATGACTGAGAAGTGTGAGCGTTCGGTGGCTGAAAAGGCGGGCGAAGAGGGCAAAGGCACGCTTGCCGGAGGCAAGGACTCTGGATCGCCCCACAGCATGATCAGGAGAGACGGCGCAGGATTGGGCGCTTACGGGCCCAGGGGTTTCAAATTCAGCAGCAAAAACATGATCGCGATGGGGCTCACATACGGCCTAGCTGTGGCTGCAACGGAGGCGGTTCTTGTCATGGGCACGCCCGCCGCGATGTCGTTGGGCAAGCGGATGACGGAAATAGCGATTAAGATTGGGGGATACTCTTCGGCAGAGATCATGCCGTTCGTGCCTCATGGCTATCTCAACGCGATCGGGACCGTAACTGCCGGAGCGCTTACCTACGAAATCCTGGCCGCGGCAACCCTCACAGCAACGCTGATATCAAACTTCATGACAAAAGGATGCTCAAACGGGATATGAATGATGCATGAACAACCGTCTCAAACTGCAAAGAATGCCCATCGGGCTGACGGAAATTGCAGGATACTGCTCTTCGGCGAGTCGCACAACAGCACGAAGGACATAGAAACGCTGAAGCCGATGCTGAGAGAGAGCCTCGACGCCTTCAAGAGCCGGAATCCCGTTCTATTCATTGAGATCATAGACAGACCGCACAACAGGAACCTGCTCGCGGACCTGCAGGAGGGCAACATAAGTAAGCTGGCGGTCACAAGCAGATGGCCGGCACAGCTGAAGACAAGGCTCGAGGCTTTCAAGGCAGAAGGGATTCCTGTCGTGCCGATTGACCTGCCCGACAGGAGGCAGCACAGGATGGAGGAAGCATACTTCTACAGGCTGGTTCGTGATGCTTACATGTCGCACGCCATCGACTCGCACATCGAGGAGAACGACGTCGACCTTGCACTGGTGCTGACCGGTGCGGTGCATGTGATGCCTCTTGAGGCTGGCTTGAGGGGCATGGGCCATAGGAACATCTGCGTGGACTTCCTGAACAACAACGAAGAGCTTTCGGAGTACACCAAGCAGCAGGGTGTGTCTTCACTCAGCCCGCTGCTGCGCGAGGAACTAATCGCAACAAGGCGAAGTAAGGTATAGATATATCCTGAAAAGGGAAATTACACTACAAAATGATGATATGGCGGAACAGACGAGAGAGCGGAGTATTGCGGTCAGGGAAGTGGAGACGAAGCTAATAAGGGGAGAGTACTCGAGCGCGGCAGAGACTGCAATAAAGAATGAGTTGACTAGGAACGAATTTCGGCCGATGTCGAAAAGGGCCGCCAGGGTGTTCGAAAGGACCAGGGTGGAGCTCCGGAGATCGTTGCAGAAACCGTCCTCAACAAGTTCCGAACCGGAGCCGACGAGCACGGTAAAAGAGCCGATTGTGCGGATACGCTCTCCCTACGACCTGAGGTACGGCAGGAGCGGGGTCGACATGTGCGCAAGCGGCACGGACAACGGCAAAACATTGTACATCGTGCCCGGCGAGAACACAAGAAAACTCATGGATCACATCTCCATGCTGCTGCACAACGTTGACATGATAAGCACCGGGCAGCGGAACGTGGAACTGATACGCGAAAGCTGCGAGCTGGTGCGCACCATAAGAAAAGAGTTCCAATCATTTCCGGCTGACGAGGGCACACCGAACAACAGGGAACTCATCAAGAACCTGATCGCAAAATCCGGCCCGATGATGGACCTGATACTGCTCATGGAGCTGGTGCAGGACGGAGCCGTCAAGACGGAGGGGAATGATGACACATTCACATGGGCAAAATTCAAGAGCGAGATGGCGAAGACCCGCGGCCTCAGGCTCAAGGCAAAGCGCTACCTGATAACGAGCTTGGCGGACAGGCTCGATCCGATGATCGCCTCTGGCTGGTTCGACGGCACCCCTTCTATAGTCATGAAGGGCAATTACAACGAGGAGGCGAACAAGTTCTTTAAGGCCTGCAGGAATTCGGACCTTTTCGCGGGCGAGCACCTCTTTTCGAAGTCGCCCCTGGGCTTCGAGAAGCACTCCAGGTACCTGCGCGGCATCTCGGAGTGGCTGATAACCGGCATCGACGATATCAAGGAGAGGAGCGCGGTCAATGAACTGCGCGTGACCATGGCCCAGGATCTCTATGTGAAGGCGGAGGGGGCGCGGCTTGCGTCGTTGAGGCACCACGACAGGAGATTCCTGCGAAGGGAAGAAAGGGAACGCACGGATTGATGGATCAAGGGCGAAGAGATGACAACCATAGCAAAAAACGAGAGGTACGCTGCTCTAGAGCAGAAAATCGAGACACTCATGCTTTCAAGCAACAGGTACAGCGCGGAGAACCTTGTGAAAGTAGTGAAGGAGTGCAGGGCAAAATCGATCAGGAACAAGGTGCCGCTAGCCCATGTCCTTTACGATGCGCTTTACCTCAAGGACGACAAGTCCAAGGAGGATCTCGAAGGGGTGCTGGAAACTCTCGATCGCATCGAGAAAGGTTGGTACAAGACCAAGGGCGACATACCGCACATCCCAATGCACAAGGTGTACGAAAAGGGTTCGGCGGCGATAGAAAGGGAGTTCAAGACAGCAATGGCAGCGTGGGTCGAGGAGATCGCGGCTTTCACAAAGGAGATTGCGGGCGACACCGATTTCCCAACAAACGTGAAAAAGATAATAGTGCACCCGCTCATGACATTGATGTTTGAGGAGCTGAAGAACCGCGAGCTCGATTTCTTCAAGAGGTTCAATGACGCGGTGGAGCGGAAAGGGCCCGCGTGGACCGACGCGCTGAGGAAGTAACCCCACTACGAGCGCGGTGCAAAACGGCCTCGAGAAAGCTTTAAGTATTATAAAAAGGTCAGCAGTAGCATGGAGAACGGTGAAACGTTCAAGATATACCTTGCGAGCCCGCTGGGCTTCAGCGAGGAGGGAAGGCTCTACATAAAGGAGGTTCTGCTCCCCAAACTGGGCGGCATCGCGAATCTGGAGCTCCTTGACCCGTGGGGCGGCATACTGCCGTTGAGCAACGAGCAGCTCGTAGACGCGGCGCTGACGCTGCGAAGAGACACTGCCATACAGCTCGGCAGGAGCAACTTCGCGATGATAGACAAGGCGGATATGGTTCTTGCGAACCTGAACGGCACAGATCCAGACAGCGGCACGTGCATCGAGATAGGCTACGCCTGCAAGGCTGGCAAGCTGATAGCGGGCTACAGGACCGATTTCAGGCTCTCGGGGGACAGCATAGACCTGAAGGTGAACCTGCAGGTTGAAGCCGCGATAGCGGTGTCAGGGGGCAGGGTTTACAACACGCTGGACCAGGCGATAAGCTTAATCAAGGAAGCCAGCGCAACGCACGCGGCCACTAGGCAGAAAAACTGAAACGAAGGGCAATGAAAGATACTATCGAGAACGGTTGTGAAAATGGCAATGAAAGGTAAGGCTTCGGTGGCGAAGGAAGAGGCACAGAAGCCCATAGTGTATTATAATTTCGACAGGAACAAGCCCTACTACTATTCGACGATAGCAGCGAACAGGTCTCCGTCCATTGCCCACATAGCAGTGTACAATGCCACTGCAGACTACGAAATGCGCGGCTTCAGGAGAAGCATCTCTGTGGACACGGACACGGGAGGCGCGACGAACATCGTTGTGAAGGTGTACGTGGACCTTGCCTTCAGGAAGGAGGGGCAGGCGGCAGATGCAGATCAGATGCGCGCGGCGAGAAATCACGTGAGCGTAATCTCAGCGCGAATAATGAAAGAGTTTGCACCCGGCAGGAAAAAGAGCGGCGCTGCCGTCGAGATGCGGAAGGATCCCGAGTCCTACAATATCATAAATTATTCCTGAAGAATGCCGCAAACGTTAATCATAAAAGCCGAGAGCAAGACATAAGTATTTCCTGAATGCCTGATATCGGCGTATTGAATGTCAGCAATCGAGAGAATTATGGTAATGGAGACGAACCCTAGCCCCACGCTTAAGCGTGAGGCCGCCTCATATCTCAGAGCCACCTACGATTGTCTAGGCTCGGGTCTGATGCGCAGAGAGGAACTGTCGAGCATCAAGCCGAATGTCGTTTTCATGCCGAAGAAAGCCGGAAAATGCCTGATAACGTACGGCCAAGCAATAGGCGGACATATCCGGATATACGGCGACAGCACTTTCGCGATCCCACACGAGTTTGGGCACCTCTTGCAGAATGACATAAACTTCTACGACTCCGCCCTTTACATGCTCAAGGGCTCGATTGCAGGCAAAGATAAGGACAAACTTATGAAAGCAATTGCCATCGGATATTATGAGGAATACTTGCAAATTCTAAAAAAGATGGATCGGACGGATGTTGTGGTATTCGGCAGCGCATTGTCCGAAGCTTTGGCATACTTCTTCGATTCCGCGTTCCGCAGCACAAGGTACCTTCCGAGACATTGGGGATCGGACTGCACCGCATTTCCAGATCATATAGGCACTCCCCCTTTCAAGCAATTCGTTGGAATCGAGAAGGGATGGGATTCTAGGGGTTATATGACCCATAGCAGACTACCGCAAGTTGGCAACCTAATCAACGCATCAATGTTCGGCAAGGCAGTACCCAACGAGGATCTTATCCACTACATCAAGGAGTACATGGTGGGGGGATTGACCCTTAATGACGGTGTGGACATGCACAGCATGAAATTGCCGATAATATTTGACTGCATAAAGCGCGGCAACATCTCCAATGCAGTGGATTTTGCACGCATGGTATCGAATTATGGCCTCGAAAAAAGGGGCAGCGAAGACGACAAGCTCTCTATCACGTCGCATTACCTGGGAAGGATGGTAGCGCTGCTGAGTTTTGCCGCCACGGATTACAGCATAAAAGATACCCTAGAAGTGCTCAGAATCGGCTACACGGCAGTGATTCCAGAAATACAATCAATCACGAAGGCAGAATTCAACCGCCTGGAGAAGGCAAGAGCAGCGATCGAAGAGTGGATATGACCTAATGCAATCCACAGTGTAGAAAATGATGAGGCTGCTCAGGCTGGACTTCAAGCAGCAACAATTGGAATCTAAGGTGAGCATAAACAACATCAATGCCAACATGACGATGTCGCTGATGTTCATGGGCATGATGGAACTGGGGCCGAACAAGACGAGCGCCATTGCCAAGAGCTTAATCCAGGGCGAGCCGGGAGACAAAGGCGCGCTGGGCATCTATCCGGTCAAGATAAATCTGTCAATGATAAAGAAGTGAAAGAGCGGCGCACAGATAGGTATAAATAGCTGATAAATCTTTGCTATACACAAGGTGTTTATCATGCGAAAGGGAATGGTAATTCAGATTGTTCTGATTGCATTTGTTCTGCAGTTGCTGGCGGGAATAACGTTGTACGCGGCATCCAATGGCGCAGTCACAATGACCAACGTCACCAACGGAACAATCCTTTCGGTGGTGAAGACAAAGTCCGGGCTCGTCTTCTCGGATTCCCTCAATAAGACATTGACGCAGCAGCAGCTTCTTTCCAACCACACCTATTGGGTCTACAACGGCTCGGCTTGGGACGAGAAGGCACCCTACGCCTTCTTTGAGAACTCGACGGGCATGCAGATAGGCGTCAATGCGCCAAAAGCAGGCACATGGGCGGGATATTTTGCGGAGTCGCCCGTAAAGGGGACGAATGCCACCCTGTTCCACGCTACGATAACGGATCCGGTCAACGTCCTTGCAACCCAGTCTTACGAGAGCGGGATATACACGCAGACTTATAACGGCAAGATAAACTATATCGCCTGCACCTCTCTGACTTATTCGGCCGGCACGATCTGGCTTGTTGAGTACGCAACAGGCAACGACAACGAGGCTACCAACTACACCGAACTGTGGCAGAGCAACTCGTCGGCCATGCCGCTTACCGAGAACTGCACGATAATAACGAACGGGAACAATTATCTCAAGGTCTATCTCGGAAGCAACGTCGTCTATTCTAGCAACACGCTCAAGCTCAACATACCTGGACCGTACCAGTTCTTCCTTGAACCGGAGACGTCGATGAACAAGATGCTTTACACTACGTTCAAGAACTACTACCTCACGACGAGCGAGTACGTAACTGTCAGCAACGTCTTGACTCCGGGTACAGTAAAGTTGGTCGGACCGTCAGGTATCACGCTGGCGAATGCACCGGTCAACGGCGGCAGCGCCTCGTTGGAGGTCGCAGAGTACGGCTTCCCAGTCAACGCTTACATCGAGGTCTACAACTCCGCTAACGCGCTGGTGGCAATGACTCCATCAACGGTGGGGCTGTACGGCGGAGACGTGTACTCTGTTATCGATTCACCACAGACCACTACGACCACGACCAGCACCTGCACAACGACTTCGACATCCACAAGCGTCTCGACTTCTGTATCGACGTCCGTGACCACATCCAGCACGTCTTCGACCTCTGTGCCGACAAGCTCTACGTCAACCTCGGTTCCGACAACTTCAACGTCAATTGCAACAACTTCAACAATGGTTTCAACAACTTCGACCGTTAACTCCACAACTATTCCGACAACCTCAATCCCAACAACTAGCACCACCATCCCGACAACTTCGACTGTCAGTACTACAACGGTTCCGACCACCTCGATATCGACAACTAGCACCACCGTTCCGACCACAAGCTCGACAACTTCTACGGTGAAGACCACCACTTCGACAACTACATCGACGGTCGCCACCACAACCATAGTCAACGGCGGCAAGTCGAACGTGACCGTGAAGACGATCAACATCGTGGGCAACACGATAACAGGGTATTACGCGGTGCTTTATCTGGGCAGCAAGCAGAACGCCACCGGATTCACGCCCGTCACCTTCAAGACCGTGACCGGCAAGGCGTACAGCGTGCTTGTCGAGAACTACGCCAAGTGCCTATTCAGCCACTGGAAGGACACGAACAGCACCAATCCGAAGAGGAACTTCACAGCTTCGAGCCCCGTGACCTTCACTGCGGTCTATTCCGGCACTTGCAACACCGGATGATCCTTCAATCACAAGCAACGCTTAGATGCAGACTGTGGCGCATCAATAGCGGATAAAATGGGGGGACAAACGCAGACGAAAAGTGCTAACGCCGGTTCTGGAGGCGATTTCAGCCTTTCTGATATAACTACGCCTTTTGTTCTGAGAAAAGAGCAGCCGAAGGCAATTGAGACCGATGCAGGCACATTAAGGATCGTCGTTGCAGAAAGACCCACCATCAGGAGAGTGGAGACGGATAATTGGATAGGCTACGAGGCACCTGACTGGCAGAACAAGACCATCGAATATCATGCTCTTCTGCGGGCCAGCTACGGGGCTTTGGACAAGGCAACATACACGCGGACGGGATCCGCAATCATATTCTATACCAGCATCGCGGAAGTGGCGCGCAACGATATCGTGCTCGGGGCATACCTGGAAAAGATAACTCCGGAGCATGCACGCGTGGTGCTGCTGTCCGACTTCTATCCCTTCGGGATAGTCAGCGAAAGGTACAACGAATACAAGAACAGGGGTGTTGGCAGCGCATTGCTGAAGCTCATCAGGAGCGATTGCGCGACAGAAGGCGCATCTTCGATCTACTGCTACGCCATAACTCCGGAGATGCAAAGACTTGTGGGGGAGTTCGGCTTCGAGGAGATGTCGCGGCCTTCCACCTTCTTCTTGAACCTGCAGGCATGCACGCGCGGAACGTCAAACGTCCAATCACGAAGCAATGCGTAAATATCTCCTATGTTGTGTATTATAATGTGATTGGATGGTACAACAAACAGTAAATAATAACAAACATGCTGCGATTATAAGCGAAGTTGCTGGCTTAATTAGCGCAATGGCTTTCGACCCGAAGTACTCGGCACCCTTCCAGAGTAGAGAGTTGTCCGAGAAAACGTCTATGCTTACAAACAAAGAGATACACACGGCTGCAATCAAGGCGTTTGAAGACATTATTAGTTATGCCCCATACGAATACGGCATATTTAAGGGTAGTGGAGTGGCAGTAGAATCTGCAGTAAAAATAGCAAAGCGGTATGGTCTAAAAGACGAAGAGATACACAAACCTGCAATAAATGGATTTATATCTCAAGTTGCGGAAAATTCCTTTGAACTTGCAACAAGTATAGCGAAGAACTTCAAACTCACAGCAGAAGAGGTGCATTCTGCCGTAATCAAGGCGCTTGAAAAAAGAATTGCAGATGGTAACATCCGCGAAGATATGGTAGATATCACTGCGAAATCGATAGTAAAGAAGTATGGTCTCACAGACATAGAGGTGCATTCTGCTGCAACAATATCGAAAGGGTAGACAGTGTTAGTTTTTCCAACACTCTTTCTGGAACGAGCTCAGAGCGTTGATTGACGAAGCCAGAAACAAGGTATAAGTATCTCCTAAGCCGTAATCTATATTGTGATAAGATGGCGCTTGCTCAAAAAGCTCAAACAGCCGGTGCGGAAGGCATAGCGCTGCGGCAAGATCCCAAAGCCGAAGAAGGATTGAGCAAGGAGACGCTCCAAAAGATACTGCTTTGCAAGGAGACCACGATTCAGGAAAGGGTGAAAACAGGGCCTAATTGCGTAAGCACGGCATTGTTCATCACGGGAGAGATAAACAAGGATAAATACGTCAATCCGAGGACGGTGTACTCGTCAGTCCTGAAGAAGCTTCAAAAAATCGAGAGCCCCAGGCTTGGATGTTTAGTTGCATGGACTTTTGATCTTGGCAGCTCCATATACGTCGAGCACATGGCGGTTGTGACCGCAACTGTACCGCACACGCTCGTCACCCATAGAAAGGCTCTCGTCGGAAGTCTTGTTGAGAACCAACCGATTGAGGTTGTGGGCCTGCCTGCTAGGCTAAATTATTGCAAGGAGGAGTATTTCCTGCCCAGAAACATTAAATCCGTAATCTGTTAGCTTTTCCAACACATTCGCAAAGTACAAGTGCTTCCTGGATCTGCCGAAACTTATAAATACCTATAAGTCCTTATAATATACTATGGAAGCTATAGGACAAACGACGATACAGATAAGTAAAGTCACCCGAAAGAGACTCGACAAGCTGAAACTATTTGAAAGGGAGCCCCTGGACTCCGTGATAGAGAGGTTGACGAACATGGCCGTAGATGAAGAGCCTTTGTCAGAGGAGGATATAACAGGCATAAAGAAAGGGCTTAAGGATATAGAGGCAGGAAGGATACACACACTCGAAAGCGTCAAGAAGGAGCTCGGGATCAAATGACCTATCAAGTCATTCTATCTGAGGAAGCAAGGCGAACCCTAAAGAGATTGGACAAGACCACATCCAGCAGGATGGTCAAGAGACTCGAGATGGCCGCACCAAATCCGTTGCCTTATCTGAAGAGATTGGAGGGAGTGCCGCTTTTTAGCCTTAGGGTTGGGAATTACCGACTCATCCTTAACTTAGATCTCAACAAAAGAATGATACTTGTTATAAGGATAGGGCACAGGAAAAAGGTTTACGACAGTTTGTGAAAGATTGTTTTGGATTTTCCAACACACTTTTCGAAACAAGCTAGAAGCGTTGATTGATTACACAAAGCGTAAATACATTCTGAATCGTATTCTATGATGTGCTGAAATGCCCACCACGAAGATGACCGGGCTTGATATCCACAGGGTCATAGTCAGCGACATCGGCATGCAGAGAATAGAGATACACCTGAAGAAAGGCGATCTCGATGCCGCTTTGGATGACGCGAGGTCGCCGGCGCACAGGATGAACGCAGAGCAGATAATCAAGGCGGCATTGAAGGGCGTGAAGCATCTTCTGGAGAACAACAGGGAAAACGAGGCAGTGAAAGCCGCAGTCGCGTTCAAGCTCACCGATCAGCAACTGAATAGCATCAGCATGCCCGAAAAGCTAAGGGGCGAGGTGTTCGCCGCATTGGTCCCGAAACAGGTGGATATGCGGACCGATCTGAGTGGATGACTAACTGTGTTAGATTTTCCAACACTCTCTTCGCATGAATGGATTGTTGCTCTAGAACGTCAATTGGCTAAGCTGGAAGCAAAGCATAAGTATCTCCTGAATTACATTGGAATATGTATGTGATTAATATGACAGACTCAAAATTTGTTGAAGCGAAATCTGAAGTAACTCATTTGGTCGAAGCTATGAAAAATATAAAAAATTCGACCGGATTCGATGCGGACAGGCTGAACATCATCTATAAAGAGGTATGGCATGGCAGTACGGATTATCGGAGTATGAGGTTTGGCATAGAATTTATACCAAATTCCAACGATCACAAAGCTGTGCCTGGATTAGTTATAGAACTAATAAATCGCAATCCGCCGGACGTTGATCAATATGTTAATGCTATTGTTGGGACGCAGAAGAAAGTAGATAGTGTGGAGTATGATTGGCTAAGCGTGCGGCCAAATTTAGAGTTTCGTTTTTATGACCGGCCTTCAACTAATCACCTTGCGATAGATATATCGAAGACCGACGAGTCTTTCATCTCGTTCTTGAATGTGGGGATTAAAGAGCGATCGACAGCCGAAAAATTGGAAATACTGTTCAAAGTTGCTGATCGACTGAGAACGTTCTATATACAAGACCTGCAGAATGCGAGTATGACGGAAGCTCCCATCATCGCAACTACAATAAAGCTGTTGGACAGTATAGCGCATGTTGCTATGATGGGCATGAAAGCCAGCTCTGTAGCGATAAAGCCAAGAACCGAATCCCAGTAAAATAAGTGTTAGATTTTCCAACACTTTCTTCGTGTAGATTGATTGTTTCAACAGATGCTTCTATTCCGCGTGAAGGCTCTCGCGGATAAATTATCAACACGTTTTCAATCGCCCCGCACAGCGCAAAAGAACGCAAAGTTTGTCGTCGAGGCTCGGTTAACGGCGAAAAAGAATACCGGTACAAATACGTCGCCATGATTATGGTATCCTGTAAAATTATTCCATAGAAATGAGCCGAAAAATAGCCTCACGAACAAATCCGCTTTTTTAATGCCTGTTTGGCGCATAATCGCGGGGTCTTCGCCAATAGGGCCGGTTTACCATAAATGTGGAGATTATGCTTTTACAAAGAACGTATTTTCATGCCAGAAACGTGGCATTTGCAAAACCGTTCCGAAGATATGGGACTTTCAAACTTGCGCCACGTTTGCGCACGTTGCGCCTGTTTCTAGGCATATATAATTGGCGCTAAGCTCTGAGAAAGCCCGCCAAACGCGCTGAAAGCGGGCTTGTTTCTGTGGAGCAGCAATAGCAACACTGTTGTAGTAATCCTAGAATTCCGTATTGCCATATTTGTTGGAACTCATTTAGAAATTCTGACATAGTCTGCTCAACATTTTAGCGGGCTAGTCTTCTACTCCCCCTGAATTATTAATGAGGTGGTAACTCTAAGTACCTATCTTTGGTAAACTCTTCAATTGCTCATCCTGACCTCTACTTTTGCTTCTAAGCTTATCATTACGTATCCATAAACTCTAAAGCCGTAAGTTTTTCTACAGGGTAAATGGTTCCCCATTACTAGTTGTTAAATCTTAAACCCTCAGTATGTGAGCATTTTCATTAGTTGCGGCGCTGATGAAGCATTCGAGCCGGTGCTTAAGTTT
Source organism: uncultured Microcaldota archaeon (assembly GCA_963741095.1). Classification (GTDB taxonomy): domain Archaea; phylum Micrarchaeota; class Micrarchaeia; order Micrarchaeales; family Micrarchaeaceae; genus CAIOIN01. The sequence goes on along the minus strand of CAVUGN010000005.1, from coordinate 1,349 downwards.
GTATTTGATTTGACCAATCATAAGTATGCCACGTCATCTTTGCCAATGCCGTGCTATTTAATGACTCCGATGCACCTTTTTTGGTATACACCCACTTCTAAGTTTACAAATTATGTCAATGCATAAATTTTCTTGCTCGTAAATTTGCTACCATTCTGACCAATTTATCATTTTCCTAAGAGTTCGCCGATTAATCACCATTCCAACAATATTATAGAAATTCTAAAAGAATCTCATTTCAGCAATTTTATGAACTTGTCTGGATTCGATGGAGTGATCAGGTAATGCTTTCCGTTCTTGTCGGTTATCAGAACGCCATCGACCATGTTCGTCATTATCGTCTTTGTCCATCCCGCTCCAGCTATGTAGAATCGCCCCGAATAAAAGCTCGCTCCGACCCTAAGATACATAGGTACTCTCGTCCTCTCAATGCTTCCTGATATCGCTTATCTTAAGCTTGATGGTTGCAAACGGCGACCAGGAAGAGAGGAAACCGTCTTCGATGACGTACACTGTCCTGTAGAAGCAATATGCAGTGATGCCCAGTATGACGAACACGAGCACGCCTATGCCAAGGAAGAGGCCAGCCTGCCAGTCAGGAAAGCTATGGAAGCGAAGAGAAGCGCGATGAAGATGGCCATGCCGATGTAGCTTCCGCCGATCCAGTTGCTGATTCGGGGCTTGTTGGTTATGCGCATGAGATCAACTATAACAGTATCATGGAAATTCTAGGATAGTCTGCTCAACATTTAGCGATCCAGCCTTTTAATGGCTGCTACTCTACTTTAGGCGCGTCTATACGGTCAATCTATTCATTTACTCTCAACCTTACTATTTATCCGCAAAGTACTAAGGTTTTCCTTTATCGTTGACTCTATCAAATCCTTTGAAATGCCCTCTACAGAATTAGCTTTTATGTTCAGTTGAATCTCAACTTTAGCTCCGCCTTCGCTTATTAGAGGTTCAATCACTCCATCATAAAATTCCTGCCAGCGCCTCCAGTCAAGCGTAGCTTGTATCTCCACACTTTGTACTTTTGGTGTACCTTTTGATTTTAAAGTCTGCATTTCTGAAATTAGTGCCTCTTGTGGCTCTTGACTTGATATAGCTGTTGAAATTTCTTCTTTAGGAAGTAAGCCCTCTGCTTGGCTTCTTCGTAAGAGCCATCAGTTCACTAAGATTTTATATCATTTCCTAGCGTTGATTCTTCGTAAACTACTTTCTCAAATTTCTTTTTCTTCGCCGTAACACACAACAAAAATCTTTCTTTGAATGCCTACTGCGATAGCTTCTCTTAACACATTCTCATTTTCGAGTAGTGGTAAGTGGGTTAGTTGATGGAATCGTTG